>UQTA01000048.1 GCA_900543885.1 uncultured Clostridium sp. | reverse complement strand
CTTATGCAAGACCGTGATCCAGTGCTTTCTTCAGTGCTTTTCCTGTATAATCCTTCTCTACAGCTATCTGACAAGTAGTTCCCTTGCCAGCCTGATACTCACTACGTACAGTGTGGCCTGGTGCCTTAGGAGCGATCATGGTAACATCTACATTCTTTGGTGGCTTGATGCATCCGAAATGGATATTGAAGCCATGTGCGAACATCAGCATATCGCCATCCTTTAAGTTTGGCTCGATGTCCTTCTTGTACATATCTGCCTGCAGCTCATCGTTGATCAGGATCATGATGATATCTGCTCTCTTTGCAGCCTCAGCTGCTGTATATACAGTAAAGCCCTGCTCTTCTGCTCTCTTCCAGGAGCGGCTTCCCTCATACAGACCGATGATAACATCGCATCCGGACTCCTTTAAGTTTAATGCATGTGCATGTCCCTGGCTGCCGTAACCAATAACAGCAATTGTCTTGCCCTCTAACATTGAAAGGTTACAGTCTTCCTGATAATAAATCTTTGCCATAGCGTTTTTTCCTCCTACTATCGTATAAAAACTTATAACCAGCAGATTCACTGGCGTATTTATGTTAAGACAGCAAGTCCGACGCCTCTCTGTTCGCCTTTGGCTGCCCCCTTAAGCTCTTTAAACACTTTGCCTTATGGCAAAACGCGGATATCTTCACTGCCACGCTCCAGTCCGGTCAGTCCGGTACGTGCCAGTTCCAGAATCTCATAATCCTCTAACAGATTAATGAGGGCATCCAGTTTTGACTGGTCACCTGTAAGCATAACAGTCAGGGAATCTTTCCCAACATCCACAATGGTTGCACGGAATATGCTTGAAATAGCACTGACCGCCTGACGGTCGTTTGCTCCGGCTCTTACCTTGATCATCATAAGTTCTCTGTATACAGAGCAGTCCGGGCGGAGTTCCTTAATATCTCTCACATCTTCCAGCTTGTTTAACTGATTCTTGATCTGTTCAAGAACAGTCTGGTCTCCCAGAGACACAACAGTCATTCTGGAATACCTTGGGTCTGCAGTAACACCTACTGTCAGGCTCTCAATATTATATCCACGGCGGCTGAACATACCCGCTACACGGGACAGAACGCCTGCCGTATTATCCACTAACAATGATAACACGATTCTGTCATTCATCATATCATTTGCCTCCATATCAGTCCGCCGCGAAATCATCACTGCTCTTTTTCCCTGCTGTATAAGCAGAGACAGCAAACAACGCTTTGGCGTCCCACATATTAGTTTTTATAATAACAACCATTACCCACTTTGTCAATTGCCTAATAGTAATGGATATTATGCCTTCTGGTTATGATAAAAGCATTTTTCTCAGTTCGTTAATACTTGCAGCTATATAAGCAGCCTGACATTCTTCCATTTCTTTTCTATCCCCATAACCAAACAGCACACCTACGCATTCAAGTCCCTGCTCTCTGGCCCCTAATACATCATGCTCTCTGTCTCCTATCATAAGCACTTTCTCTTTTTTATCAGAAAGACCACAGGTATCTAAAACGTATCGGATCACATTACCCTTCCGCACACGGGTCTCTTCCAGATCAGCGCCGCCAATAAATTCAAAATAAGAAGCAAGTCCAAAATGTTCCATTATCTGTTTTGCGAAAACTTCCGGTTTGGAAGTAGCAAGATATAATTTCTTTCCTGCTGCCTTTAATTCTCCCAGCATCTTTGGAATCCCAGGAAATACTTTATTCTGGCTCCAGCCTTTGTCTGAAAAATACTCACGGTAAACCTGAATAGCCTCCTTTGCCTGTGCCTCAGGAAAATCATAATATTTCTGAAAGCTGTCTTTCAATGGCGGGCCGATAAACGGACATAAACTGTCCAGGTCATCTACCTGGATGCCGTAGTGTTTTAATGCATACTGAACTGCTTTTGTGATCCCTTCTTTTGGATCTGTCAGTGTCCCGTCCAGATCAAAAAGCAGATAATCTTTATTTTTCATATTGTAAAATCCTTTCTGAATATCTTTTGACTGCAATGATACATTTTAGTCGAAAAGTGTTCCGTCTTTAAAAGCCTTCATCATTTCATGTCCTACACTGATGTAAGGCGGATATTCTACGATTTCATCTTTTGTAAACCAACCGGCTTCTGCCAGTTCATCCTCCTCCAGCCGGATCGTATCATCTCCATCCAGCTCTGCTGTAAAACCGATCATTACTGAATCAGAAAATGACCATGGCTGGCTTTTATAGTAACGGATGTTTTTTACTTTTAATCCCACTTCTTCCATCACTTCCCGGCGAACACATTCTTCAAAGGTCTCTCCCACTTCTACGTATCCTGCGATCAAAGCATATCTGTGATAGGTTCCTCTTGCATACCGGGACATAAGAAGTTTATCGCCGTTACGAATTGCTACGATCACTGCCGGACAGATCTTCGGATATTCTGTGTGCCCGCAGGAAGAACAAACCATAGAACGTTCGGTAGTTCCAGGTCTCATTTTACTGCCGCAGCAGCCGCAGAACCGTCTGCTTTCTCTCCAACGGTAAATCTGGCTTCCTGTAATGCCTGCAAATGCCTGAAAGCCTGGTTCCAATTCCCGAAAAATCTGCATTCCCTCCAGATAGTAACTTCCAAATTCCGGAACTTTGATGTCATCCACAAGATAATAGCCCCGTTCTCCAATAGAAAACAGATAATACGCCTTTTCCCGGCAGTCTTCTTCTGAAAGAAAATCCTGGAATACAGGAATCCTATATCCTTCTTTTTCTTTTAAAAGCATTACCTTGTTATACTCATAGTGCAGCATGTAATCTGTTAGTTCCGGCTTCCTGTCTTTATAAGCCGGATCATATTTATAAGGGATTTCCTGTATCATTTCATGTATTCTCCTTTTTGCATACCGGGAATCTTTCATTTTCCCCTTTTATATCATCTGCGAAATAATTTTCTTCCATCTATACGGCGCAGAGCGCTGAAGAAAAAGTAATAAATAACAAATGCAATGGATGTGATCGTCCATGACAGCGGATAACAGAACGCAGCCGCCAGAATGGATCTGTACTGAGGCAGGAAAAACAGGATCCATATAACTCTCAGACAACATACACCCACACAAGTCATGATCAACGGCATCCAGGCATCTCCTACGCCTCGCAGCGTACCTGACAATATCTCTATTGTGATATAAGTAATAAGAGTCGGCACCAGGAAATGGATCAGACTTAAACCGATCTCCTGTACCTGCGCATCTGAAGTAAACAGATCAATAAGCAGATATCCTTTTAAATATAATAAAGCTGATACAATGGCTGTCATGATCGTTCCAATGAGCATACAGGCGCCTGCGCCTTTTCGTACACGGTCCATGCGGCCAGCACCATAGTTTTGTCCTACAAAGGTAGTAACAGAAATGCCCAGGGCATTGATCATCATCCAGTAAAGGCCATCTACTTTACCATAGGTAGCCCAGGCAGTTACATTATCCGTTCCAAGGGTATTTACACCTGACTGGATAATGATATTGGAGATATTATACATAACCGACTGCATGCCAGCGGGAATACCGATGCGGACGATCCTCTGAAGCATACGGCCATCAATGCGCACCTTGCTCCATACCAGTTTGTACATATCATCTGTATGAGTCAGCGCATAAACTACCATACATGCACTGAAAAACTGGGAACTGATGGTGGCAATGGCTGCTCCTGCAACACCCAGACGCAGTCCTGCTACCAGGATCAGGTCTAAAAGGATATTGACCATGCAGCTTCCGATCAGAAAATATAAAGGGCGTTTGGAATCTCCCACTGCGCGAAGAATGCCGGCACCCATATTATAGATCAGGTTCGGTATCATCCCCAGGAAATAAATGCGGATGTATACAACTGCATATGTAAGCACATCTTCTGGTGTATGCATGGCTGAAAGTGCCATGTGGGCGAAAAGAATGCCAATCACCATAAATAATACACCACCCATCAGGGAAAAGGCAACTGCTGTATGCACAGCCCAGTGAACTTTATCTGGTTTTCTTGCACCGTAAAACTGAGAAATAACTACGGTAGCGCCGCTGGAAAGGCCTACAAAAAAGCCTACCAGCAGATTGATCAAAGTACTGGTAGTACCGCCAACTGCTGCCAGAGCCTGCTTTCCAACAAAACGGCCCACTACCACTGCATCTGCCGTATTGTAAAGCTGCTGAAAGAATGTGCCAAATAAAATAGGGAAAAAGAACAGTAACAGCTGACCAAAGATACTTCCCTGGGTGATCTTATTTTCTTTTATCTTTGTTTCCTTTAATTTTGTTTCTTCTGCCTTTATTTCTTTTGTCTCTCCTGTATTTGTTTTTCCTACGTTCATTACTTTTCTCCCAGTTTTTTCCAGTTTTTACAGAAAAGGATACCCACCAGTCGATACAACACTTCACTGATGGGCACCCATTTCATTATGTTTCCAAATAAACGCCTGTTTCAACTCTTATTTTTATTATTTATTATCTTCTTTAGACGCAATTTCAGAAATAGATTTTACAAGGCCTGCGATCCCCTGGATATCTGAAGGAATGATGATCTTGTTTGCCTTTCCATCGGCAGCTGCCTGAAATGCTTCCAGACTCTTAAGCTGGAGTACTGCCTGGTCTGCACCAGCCTCCTTAATATAGCGGATACCGTCTGCAGTTGCACGCTGTACGGCTCGGATTGCTTCTGCCTGACCTTCTGCTTCCTTGATCTTCTTTTCCTTTTCTGCTTCTGCACGAAGGATCGCTGCTTCTTTTTCTGCCTCTGCATTTAAGACTGCAGACTCTTTGTTTCCCTCTGCAACCAGGATCATGGACTTCTTTTCTCCTTCTGCACGAAGGATCGCTTCTCGGCGTTCACGTTCTGCCTTCATCTGCTTTTCCATAGCTTCCTGGATCGCTGCAGGAGGTTCAATGTTCTTAAGCTCTACTCTGGTCACCTTGATTCCCCATGGATCCGTAGCAATATCCAAAGATTCCTGCATCTTTGCGTTGATCGTCTCTCTGGAAGTCAGTGTCTCATCTAATTCCAGCTCACCAATGATATTTCTCAAGGTGGTGGCAGTCAGGTTTTCAATCGCCAAAATCGGGCGTTCCACGCCATATGCATAAGACTTTGGATCCGTAATGTAAAAGAATACAACCGTATCGATCTGCATGGTAACATTATCCTTGGTGATAACCGGCTGGGGCGGGAAATCTTCTACCTGCTCCTTTAAATTGACTTTCTTGGCCACTCTGTCAATAAACGGCACCATAAAATGAATTCCTACGCCATATGTTCCCAGATAACCGCCTAAACGCTCCACTACCAGCGCCTGTGCCTGTGGAACAATGCGGATGCAGGATACAAGGATGAAAATAATGAATACCACTAAAATAAGAAACATCAAAAAACCTCCTATCAGCATATTGGACCTCCTGAAATTTTCCATAATACCAGGCTCCTGATATCATGTATAATTTGTATGAATATAGTTTATCATATTTCCAATTTTATTCAATCAAGGATTGTAAAAGTGATGAATTCTTAATATAATCGTAAGCGTTAATACTTTTAATTACAACATAACAAGGAGATATTGGTATGAAAAAAATCCTGCTGTTAGGAACAGGCGGCACCATCGCCTGCAAACGTACACCAGACGGTTTAAAACCGGTCATTACATCAGAAGAGATCTTAACTTACGTGCCGGACAGCCGTCACTATTGCGAGATTGACAGTATCCAGATTTTAAATATCGACAGTACAAATATACAGTCTTCTCACTGGCTGGCAGTGGCAAAGGCCATTGAAGAGCGTTATGAGGAATACGACGGTTTTGTGATCACCCATGGAACTGATACCATGGCTTACACTGCTGCTGCACTTTCCTATCTGATCCAGAATTCCCCAAAACCGATCGTTATTACCGGTGCACAGAAACCTATTGATATGGAAAATACTGACGCCCGTACCAATCTGGCAGACAGTCTGCGTTTTGCCTCCCACGACAAAGCTCACGGAGTGAATATCGTATTTGACGGCAAGGTGATCGCAGGAACCAGAGGCAAAAAGGAACGCACCAAAAGCTACAATGCTTTTTCCAGCATTAATTTCCCTTATATCGCCATTATCCAGGAAGATCATATCCTGTTTTATTTAGATGATAAAGCCCAGGTAACAGAACCATTGACATTTTACCATCAGATGGATTCCAGCGTAGGACTGATGAAACTGATTCCTTCTGCTGATGCTTCTCTTTTAGACTATATGGCAGCCCACTATGATGCTGTGATCATTGAATCCTTTGGCGTCGGCGGCCTTCCTTCTTATGATGGCGGCGGAGACTATTACCGTGCGGTAGCTCACTGGATCAATCTTGGAAAGACTGTGATCATGACCACTCAGGTTACCAATGAAGGAAGCAACATGTCTGTTTACGAAGTAGGTAAGAAGATCAAGAGGGAATTCGGCCTGTTAGAAGCGTATGATATGACTCTGGAGGCAGCTGTCACCAAGATCATGTGGATCCTTACACAGACCAAAGAACCTGCAAAAGTACGTGAACTTTTCTACCAGACGATCAACCATGATATCCTTTGGAAGTCTTCCTAATAACTTTACTTTTTTATATTTCCTGTTATAATAGACGGTCAGTCTTCTTATATTTTTAAGGCAGACTGCCTGTTTTAATGTATTTTATTATACATTGGGAGTTGTTATATGAACGAAAGAATCTTACAATTTAAAGCCGGATTAAAAGACGGGGTTCCCATTGGACTAGGTTATCTGGCTGTTTCTTTTACTTTTGGCATTATGGCAAAAGGTGCCGGACTTACTATACTGGAAGCGGTGGTACTGTCTCTTACTAATCTGACCAGTGCTGGCCAGTTCGCAGGCCTTGGCATCATCACCGCCGGTTCTTCTCTGGTAGAAATGGCTCTGGCTCAGCTGATCATCAACCTGCGCTACTGCCTTATGTCCTGCTCCCTTTCTCAGAAACTGGACAGCAAAATGCCTCATTTTCATCGTTTTCTCATGGCATACGGTGTAACCGATGAGATATTCGGTGTATCAGTATGCAAAAACGGGATCTTAAGTCCTTATTTCAGTTACGGCCTTATGGCTATGGCAGTTCCCGGCTGGACCATTGGTACCCTTTTAGGAGCTGTATCCGGAAGTCTTCTTCCTACAAGGCTGTTAAGTGCTTTAAATGTTGCTCTTTACGGAATGTTCTTAGCCGTGATCATCCCTCCGGCAAGAGAAAAGAAGGTTTTGCGCATCGTTATCCCGGTTTCCATGGCATTAAGCTTTCTCTTCACTTTGATCCCGGTTTTAAAGGATATTTCCTCCGGATTTAAGATCATTATCCTTACCTTTATCATGGCAGGCGCTGCCGCATATCTGTTCCCTGTAAAGGAGGAAGAATAAATGAATTATCCTGTTTATCTTTACATAGCGGTCATGGCTATTGTTACATATCTGATCCGTCTGCTGCCCCTGACACTGATTAAAAAGGAAATCAAAAATCCTTTTATCCGCTCTTTTTTATACTATGTACCATATGTTACATTGTCAGTTATGACATTTCCGGCCATCATCTACGCTACTGCTTCTCCCATCTCCGGGGCTGCTGCATTGATCGTGGCACTGTTTCTGGCATATAAAGGAAAGAGCCTTTTTCAGGTTTCTATTGCAGCCTGTGCAGTTGTGTTTATCCTTGAATTTTTTGTATAAAAATCCAAAAAGCCCTGGAGCAGATCCTTTTTTCTCTGCTTCAGGGTTTTTCTGTTTCTTCTTTATCCCAGTAAAAACTCACTTAATACAAAATTACTTACATCCATGCCCCATTCTGTAAGGGCAAGACTGCTTCCTTCTTTTTTCAAAAGGCCATTGGATATCATTCGCTGGATCACATCACCATAGACTGTTTCCATTTTCACTCCGAAAAGCCGTACAAAATCCACATCTGACACCCCATTTATCATACGCAGGCCTAAAAACATAAACTCCTCCATACGCTGGGCCTGAGTCAGTTCTTCAATCGACCCCCACAGCTTTTTAAGAGCTGTCTCCCGCTCCTGCGGGATCTCACTTTCCAGATCCAAGGCCAGATATTTATCCAGATCTCTCTCATTGGTAAAACGGCAGCCTTCCATATAGGAAGAAGCTCCCAGACCAAGGCCTAAATAAGCAACTTCCGTCCAGTAACCAATATTATGGCGGCAGGCTTTTCCTGGTTTGGCATAATTAGAAATCTCATAGCGTTCAAAGCCCTGTTCTTTAAGAAATCTACGGGTAAAACGGTAGATCTTATTTTCCGTATCTTCATCCGGCAAAGCCGGACCTGTATAGCCGCAGGCACATTTCCCTTCTCCAAAACGATTCCAGAAAGGAGTTCCCTCTTCGATAATGAGGCTGTATGCAGAAATATGCTCCGGCTTTAACATAGTCACTTTTTTTAATGTGTTTTTCCAGGACTCCAGAGTCTGACCCGGAATCCCGCTCATCAGATCAATATTAATATTGGTAAAGCCCGCCATTCTTGCGCTCTGGAAACTTTTTAAAAATTCTTCAAAGGAATGGATCCTTCCCAGATTTTTAAGTTCTGTATTGTCTGCGGACTGCAATCCGAAACTAACGCGGTTGATGCCGCATTCTTTATAAACAGGAAGTTTTTTCCCTACAAGAGTTCCCGGATTTGCCTCAATGGTGATCTCTGCATTTTCTTCCACCTGAAAACATTCAAATACCGTTTCCATAATACGGCGGATGCAGGACGGCTCCAGTAAAGACGGAGTCCCGCCGCCGATAAATACAGTCTCTACCTGACAGTCCAGGCAGTAACAGCTCTGGGCTCTGATCTCCTTTATAAGCTGCTCTACATAAGCCTCATGGACCGATGAAAGAGCACGGAAAGAAAGAAAATCACAGTAATCACATTTTTTCACGCAAAATGGGATATGGATATATAATTCAATGGGCTTTTTCTTTATGTTAGTCATCTTCGTTGGTCTTTCTTTTTCAGCCGGTTATTTTGTTATAGTTCTATTCATCATCCAGCTTCAGCACACTCATAAAGGCCTTCTGTGGAATCTCCACATTGCCGATCTGACGCATGCGCTTCTTTCCTTCCTTCTGCTTCTCTAACAGTTTTCTCTTACGTGAAATATCACCGCCATAACATTTTGCAAGTACATCCTTGCGCACTGCCTTTACAGTTTCTCTGGCAATGATCTTACCGCCGATTGCAGCCTGGATCGGAACTTCAAATAAATGTCTCGGAATCTCATCTTTTAATTTTTCGCACATTTTTCTGCCTTTTTCATAAGCAGAAGCTGCATGTACGATAAAGGAAAGCGCATCCACTTCTTCTCTGTTTACAAGGATATCCAGTTTTACCAGTTCTGAACGCTCATAGCCCTTTAATTCATAATCAAAAGAAGCATATCCTCTGGAACGGGATTTTAATGCATCGAAAAAGTCATAAATGATCTCATTTAACGGAAGCTCATATTTTAACAGCGCTCTGGTAGTCTCAATATATTCCATTCCCAGGTAAACACCTCTTCGCTCCTGACAGAGAGTCATGATCGCACCTACATATTCCGTAGTCACCATGATCTCTGCGCTGACGATAGGTTCTTCCATATATTCGATTTCCGTCGGATCCGGAAGGTTGGACGGATTAGTCAGTTCGATCATCTCACCGGTCGTCTTGTGTACACGGTATACAACACCTGGTGCCGTTGTTACAAGATCCAGGTTGTATTCACGTTCCAGACGTTCCTGGATGATCTCCAGATGCAGCAGACCTAAAAAGCCGCAGCGGAATCCAAATCCTAAAGCCACTGAAGTCTCTGGTTCATAAAACAGGGATGCGTCATTTAACTGCAGCTTCTCCAAAGCATCACGCAGATCATTGTATTTAGCACCATCTGCTGGATAAAGGCCGCAGTAAACCATTGGTGTAACCTTTTTGTAACCTGGCAGCGGCTCTGCACATGGATTGCTGCTGTCTGTAACCGTATCACCTACACGGGTATCACGGACATTTTTAATGCTGGCTGTAATATAGCCAACCATACCCGCTGCCAGCTCATCGCACGGAAAGAACTGTCCGGCTCCAAAATAACCTACTTCTACTACTTCTTCCTCTGCTCCTGTGGCCATCATGCGGATCGGCGTGCCTTTTTTTACGGTTCCTTCCATAACACGACAGAAAATGATAACTCCTTTATAAGAATCATAAACAGAGTCAAAGATCAATGCTTTTAAAGGCGCATTGGGATCTCCCTTTGGTGCCGGTATTTTGTGAACGATCGCTTCCAGAACCTCTTCTACATTCAGTCCTGTTTTTGCGGAAATCTTTGGTGCATCATGGGCTTCCAGTCCGATCACATCTTCAATCTCAGCTGCCACACGATCCGGATCTGCACTTGGAAGGTCGATCTTATTAATAACCGGAAAAACATCCAGATCATGATCCAGTGCCAGATATACATTTGCCAGAGTCTGGGCCTCGATTCCCTGAGAAGCATCTACTACCAGCACAGCACCGTCACAGGCTGCCAGACTTCGGGATACCTCGTAGTTAAAATCCACATGTCCGGGAGTATCGATCAGGTTAAAAATGTATTCGTTTCCATCTTTCGCTTTGTATACAGTACGCACAGCCTGGGATTTAATCGTAATACCGCGCTCACGCTCCAGGTCCATATTGTCAAGAACCTGCTCCTGCATCTCACGGCTGGTGAGAAGTCCCGTCTTTTCAATGATACGGTCTGCCAGTGTGGATTTACCATGATCTATATGGGCAATAATACAAAAATTACGTATTTTACTCTGGTCAATTGCTGCCATTCTTTATCCTCTTTCTCTATATTTTCTTTCTGATTTTCTGTTATATATTCTTATATACCTTCTTATATATTCTTAGAATATCGTATCCATTTTACTATGTTTTCATTTTCCTTGCAACACCATATCCAAAAGTTCTGCCAGTGGTTCCATGGCGTTTTTGGCTTCTTCAAAGGTATTTGTCTGCGCTCCTACTTCAATGAGAGCAGACCTTGGGCGCAGATGTTCGTTGTAACGCAGACCCTTTAAGTATATTTTTCTTGTAAATCCCGGATAATATTCCTCTGCTTTTAGCTGCATTTTCAAACTGAACGCCAGATTTTCCTCCCTGTAGGGATTGGGGAGATAGGAAATAGGACCTTCCGGAGTCTGGCTTAAACCGTTAAAGAACATGATCTTTGCCGTAGATTTTTCATTCAGTTCTGTCTTTAAATATACATTCTCGCCTACTCCATCCCGATGGATATCCAGGATCACCTGAATAGAAGGATATTTTGCCAGGATCTGGTTAAGCCCTTCTAAGGCATAATTATAAGCTTTGCTCCGATCCATTTTTCCATCTTTCAGGTCATACACACTGGTATCATGATAAACGCTCCACCCTTTTTTCGTAAGCAGCTCTGCCAGATATCCCCCAACAGCCGTCACTGTTTCACCCGGTCTGCTGTCTTTGTAGCTTTCCTGGGAATGAGTATGGTAAATAAGGATCTGTGGATTTTGTATATCCGATGATTCTTCTTTTTTCAGTGTAATATCTTTTGAAAGAAGATTTTCGGCATTCATTAAACTGCGGTCTGCCGTTGTGGAAGTATGTACGTTATAAAAATGTTTCATAAGAAAATCATAATCCATAAGCTGCCACCGGGAGTAGGAAGCAGAAACATCCGGCCCTGAAGCATCCTCAAAATCCCGTGTCTGATTGTTTCCATCATCCGTTTCATCTACAGCTGAATCCACAACAGGATCCGCCTCATCTTCCCCGATCCATGCCAGATACTCATGAGTACGGTAAAATTCACTGATCTGGCGATATTTTTCATAAGCTGGGTCGGATATTGCGTTTTGCTTATCATCTATTTTCTTATGATCTGTCTCCTTCTTTTCTGCCTTTTCCAGTGGAAATATCTGCTGCCAGAGGATTTCCTCCCCTGCATTCCAGAAAGCTGCTGCCAGCGAATCTCGCCACTTCTCCATATGTGTATGAAAGTATCCGGCCCATAAAAAAGATCCTGCTGTGATAACGGCCATTCCTATTATAAGAAATGGGGCTGTCTTTTGCAGGATCTTCCATTTTTTTACAATTTTAGGATTTATTCTCATATTTTCCTGCCTTAAGACATACAAGCACACACGGTTACTGTTCATGTGTTGCATGACCAGTAACCACACTCTACTTACAGTTTACGCAGGAAACAGTTGATTATTTACTTTTTGCCGGCAGAAAAAGGCCATTCACTGATCAAAAGACCTGCCAGTGTAAGTATGGTTCCTGCCATAGCCTGAAGAGTGATCACCTCATGAAGCAAAGGAATGGACATTAAAATAGTCACAATCGGGATCCCGTAAATATAAACACTGGCTTTGGTCGCTCCTAAAGCCTTTACTCCGTAATTCCAGGTGACAAAGCAGATGGCTGAGGCTCCTATTCCCAGATATACCACATTGGCCAGAACAACCGGCTGAAGGAGTGCAGAAACCTGAAGGTGAAAATCCATAAACGGAAGCGCCAGCAGCATGAAAAAGATTCCATAAAAGAACGTCCTTCTGGTAGTTACAATCGTATCATAGCCAAAACCGCTGATTTTTTTCGTGCACACAGAATAAACACCCCAGATTGCCGCTGCCGCCAGCCCCAAAAAATCTCCCAGTGGATTCAGCTCCAGTTTCTCCCCTTTCTGAAAAGTAATCAGGCAGATTCCCACCATAGCACAGATAAAACCTGCCACAATGCTTTTCTTCATTTTTTCCCCATCTAAGAAGAAATGAGCCATAATACCTGTAAAAATAGGCGCAATCGATACAATGACACTGACATTGGAAGCCTGGGTCATTGTAAGGGCAATATTTTCCAAGAGATAATAAATCCCGATACCGGTAATTCCGGCAGCGATCATAATAAGTTCTTCTTTCATGCTCTTTATTCGCAGCGGAACCGGACGGATCAGCCACAGAAAAATATAACCGGCCACAAAACGCAGCACCAGTATTTCCAGTGGGGACAAACTTTCTAACAGTACCTTTGTTGATATAAAAGTAGTTCCCCATATCAGCATCGTAAAAATAGCAGCCAGGTGTCCGGCCGCTTTTGTCTTTTGTGTACTCATTTTTGGCTCCTTCTTATTGCTTTTTATTGATAACATACGTTCAGAAACTTTCTGTCCCCGCCTGGTCAGTTAACGCAGCACCTAAAACAGCCCTGTGTATCCCTTCTGAGATCGTAAAACTTAATTGTTTTATTCTCTGGTCAATATCAGGAGGAGTTACATAAAGGCTGCCAAATTCCGGCTCCAGCAGTTCCCTGATCAGAATATACTGGTCTTCCGGATCCATGTTTTCGATCCAGTTTCCTACATTTTTAGTCGTTTCCTGAGAATCCAGTACCCCAAGCAAAGCAGAAACGGTATCATAGACAATGGCAGCTGCTCCCACCACCGTAGGAACACCGATGGCAAGCACTGGTACCCCAAGAGTTTCTTTTGTCAGACTGTGCCTGTGATTTCCCACACCTGAACCTGGATGGATCCCTGTGTCTGTCAGCTGGATGGTAGTCCCCAGACGCCGGATACTTCGTGCCGCTAAAGCATCAATGGCAATGACCAGATCCGGCTTTATTTCGTGTATGATACCAGAAAGGATCTGGGCTGTTTCCATACCCGTCTGAGCCATAACACCAGGAGCAATAGCTTTTAATCCGTTTTCACTTTGTGAAATGCTAAGATTTCCTACTGTACGCGGGCCCAGGGAATCTGGGGTTACACTCTGATTGCCCAGACCGGCAACTAATATGATCCGCGGCTGCTTTAGACTGTCATTTTTTTCCTTTTCTTCCTTTTCCGGCTTTTTAAGTGCCTGTTCTGCCAGTCTTTTCAGCACAGCTGCCAGTTCATCTGAAATTTCACTGTGAAAGTCTTCATCCGGCAGCAGCAGTCTGTCCGCTTCTAATGTAAGATACGTTCCAACCGGCTTTCCCAGTGCCTTTGCCCCCGCCTCATTTAACACCTTCACTTCTGTGATCTGTACCTCTTCTGACTTTCCCTTCCATTTCCGAAAAGAAACCCCTGATACTTCTTTTGCCTGTTCTTTTAAGCCTTCTCTTTCTTCCAGTGCCAGGTCTGTACGTATTTCAAAGTCCGCTGTCTTCATTCTGTTTGTTCTCCTTATCTTATATGAACTTTATTAATATATTCATTTAGTTTAAACAGAATGGCTGACTTTATTATAAAAACCAGAGATTGGGTACAGAAGTGGTGATACCTGCCGCTCCGTTTTCCATGGCAGCGTCAATTTCTTTTTTCGTATTAATAAAACCGCCCGTTATAAACGGAATCCTACTTTCTTTTGAAAGATCACTTATTACACTTAATATGACCCCCGGGAGGATCTCTACACCATCTGCTGTGCAGCTTTTGATCTGATGTCGGATATTGGCTTGTGAAATGGCATCAAACACAAAAAAACGCTGGATTACCAGCAATTCAAGAGCCTTTGCCCTTCTCACCTGATTTGATTTTGTAGTCACTATTCCTGCTGCACTTGTATAATATTTCACAAAGTCTACTGCGCTGTCCTTTGATGACAACCCATCAATAAAATCCATATATACAAGGGGTACAATCCCTGCTTTTCTCACGCGTTCCACAATGAACGGCAGAGTTTTTAAATTTCCACAAAAAATATATGCCAGTTTTACCCGTGACAGACAAAGATCATCTAAGTCTTCTTCCCTGCACAAAGCCGCCATAATGGGATTCTTTTTTATGATATCCTGTAAGGTTGTTTTCATTATTTTTCATCCTCACTATACACATTTATTTCATTTTCTCCCCAACCATTGTAGCACAGACTCCCGAAGACTGTACAGCACAAAAAATCCGCCTGTACGTCATCAGACGCCTGCGGATTTTTTATGATCACTGCATTTTTCGTAAGTTTTAACTTTCTTAGCCCTTTACACCACTGCTGGTAATACCCTGCACAAAATACTTCTGCAATGGAAGGAATAAGATGACAGGTACAACTGCTGAAATTGCGGCGCCTGAAAAAATATAACTAAAATATACCTGATTCTCATCTGAGAAATAAGATAATGCTACCTGAATCGTTCTTGCTGCCTCTGTACGGGTTGCCAACAGCGGCCAGAAGAAGTTATTCCATTCATTTACAAAGATCATAAGTCCGGCGGTAATAGCTACCGGCACAGACAGTGGTAAGATCACATTGAAAAATACCTGAATCCAGGATGCTCCATCAATACGCGCTGCCTCAACCAGACTCTTCGGTATCTCTTTAAAGAACTGTGTAAATAAAAACATGGCAAGTCCGCTGGCTGCACCCGGAAAAACAAGAGCGGCATAAGAATTGACCATTCCCAGAGAAGAGATCAGATTGTAAAGAGGTAAAGCTACTGCATCTTCCGGTACCATAAATGAGATCAGGCAGATTGCAAACAGAATATTTTTACCCTTAAAATCAAAGAATGCAAATGTAAAACCTCCCAGCGCAGAAATCAGCATACTTAACGGAACTAAAATAGCAACTACAATCAGGGTATTTTTCAGAGCTGTACCATATCCCATTTCTGAAAAAATAGCCATATAGTTATCCATAGTCCAGTTTTGAGGAATCAGAGTCTTCCATGTAAACGGAAGTGCATACTCAAAGATCTCTTTATTCGTCCTGAATGAAGCTAAAATAATATAAAGCAAAGGAAAAATGGCAATGAAAGCAATGATAGTCAAAACCACATATAAGACTGCTTTTTCTAAAGGTGTTTTTGTTTCCTTCATAGCCTTAATCCTCCTTTTCATTTAATAAGCGGAATTGTACTACAACAACAGCCAGTACGATCAGCAGCAAAATTGTTGTCAGGGCACCTGCTCTTGATGCGTTGCCATTCCTAAATGCTGATTTATAAACTTCGTACATCAGCACATTTGTGCTATTCTGAGGCCCACCTTCTGTGATCAGTTTCATCGGAGCAAATAGCAGCATGTTAGCAGACGTATTTGCTACAAATACAAAAAGCAATGTTCTTTTAATCAATGGCAATGTAATATGGAACAAAGTTGTAAAAAAGCCGGCTCCGTCCAGTTTTGCTGATTCATAAATAGCTGTATCCACACCCTTTAATCCAGCTAAAATGTACATCATCCAGTATCCGCAGCCTTTCCATGTAGCCATCATCACAATACACCACAATGCCTGTTTCACATCTGTGAAAAATCCCTGTTTTCCAAGTCCTAAAAAGGTAGATATACTGTTAAATACACCACTGTTGTAGTTTGCCATCAGATTCCAACTGATAGACGCTACAGAGATAGCCATAGTAACCGGCAGATAATAGATGCTCCTGAAAATTCCGATTCCCTTGATCGTAGAGTTTACCAAAAGAGCAAGACACAGAGAGATAACGATTTGAAGCGGTATCATAACCAGATTCATTTTTACGGTTGTGCTTAATGCTCCCCAGAAATTCCTGTCTCCAAAAAGGATCTCATAGGTACGCAGGGATGGACTGCCATTCCGGAAAAAAGATTCCAGAATGACAGAGATAATCGGGTAAATTTTAAAAATAAAAATAATGATCAGTGCTGGTGCTAATAACAGATATGGCACCATTTTTCTCAATATTATATTTTTCTTCATATTCATGTTTATTCGTATTCCTTAAATGCAGTTTCAAGTTCCGCTTTACAGTCATCTACAGCACCAGCTACATCCGCACCGTTTCTTACATTATCCCACAGTGCATTCATAGCAGTAGAGTACTCATTAAATGCAGGTGTGATTGCTCTTACCAGTGCAGTATTCTTAACTTCGTATTCAGCCATTACCATATATGGCTTTGCTTCTTTTAATTCAGCCGTAAACTGACGCTCCAGTGCAGGTACCATGCCAGATGCATTAATATAAACATCTGCGCCATCATACAGAGTCAGATATTTAATAAATTCAGCCGATGCTTCCTGTTTTTCAGAATAAGTATTCATACCAATCGTCCAGCTTCCGCATGCGGAACGAACTTCATTTTCATGACCTTCAAAGCATGGAATATAGGTGTATCCCCAGTCCTCAAATCCATTCTTTTCAAATGCTGCAGGAAGTGCAGTAGTTCCTAAGTAGAATAAAATCTTTCCAGACTGGAAATAACTACTGGTATCATCTGCAGAAATGCCTCTGGTAAAAATACCATCATTTACCTGTGTTTGATAAAAGTTTAATGCATCCATCCATGGCTGTGTATCGATCACGCCGTCTACACTGAGGCCATCTTCGCTGATCTGCGCACCGCCTAAGGAGTTAGGAAGGATGTTCATCTGATATACACGGCCAACCTGCTGGAATTCGATTCCGTAGATTCCCTTGGAATGATCTGGATCAAGTACATCCAGTGCCTGTTTGGAGTAATCGATCAGCTGTTCCCAGGTAAGACGGTTGTCTGGAGTTACAGAATCAAAGTCAATATCAATGCCTGATTCTTCCAGAAGTGCCTTATTATAGTAAAGAACAGTAGATGAATTGCCCATTGGTGCGCCATAGAACTGATCTTTATAAGTTCCTTCTGTGATCATTGCATCAGTGAACATCTTGATCTCATCATCACTGATCCACTTGTTTAATGGCTGTAAATAACCGCGGCTTACATACGCTGCAACATTTGGTCCGTCCGCTGCAAAAATATCATACTCAGTGGACTTATTACTCATAAGAACTTCTAACGTCTCAAATACATCATTAAATGCAACGTAGTCTGCCTCGCATCTGATCTTGCCTTCATATGCCTTATTAAATGCTTCTACAGCTGCGCTTACACCCAACTCCTGTGAATTGCTCATCATCAGATGGATCGTTACTTCTCCATCTGTCCCTTCTGCTGCTTTTGCAGTGGTCTCTTCTGCTGCTTTGCTGCCGCAGGCTGTCAAACCTGTTACCATTGCTGCTGTTAATAACCCCAACCATACTTTCTTATACATAATATTCCTCCTTTTATCTTGCATGTGCCCCGGAAATTCTCCCATTTTCCGAAAACACGCATTTTATCTTGTCAATTTTTCAAACATATCCTCAAACAGAATATCCCGATTAATGTGGTATACATATTTAATAAAATGCCGCCGCAAATCCACCCCATAGCAATTATCATATTCAAATATAGGACTGTGCTCATAGCGGTCTTCCATGAATTTTTCGTCCAGCAGCCACGCCACTGCTGTTACATCCCATAATGGCTTGGACCAATCTTTTTTCTTTTCTCTCTGTTCCATAAATGGAAGAGAGATATCCAGCAGATAATCAGAAAGCCGACTTTTTCCTCTCATGTAATATTCCAGTTCTACTCTGGAAATGCGAAATTCTGACACAACTCCATTGCAAGGAAGCTGGACTGCTGCCACACCACAACCAAATACAACTCTGGCTGCCGCAATGTCTTGAACAGCATTAAAATCACTACAGCTCTGCCATTCCTTTCCATGTCCGCCTAGCCATACTACTACCATTTTATCGGTAATATCTGGCGCCAAGAGAATGGCAGATGCGATATCTGTCAAAACTGCGATTCCTACTACGTAAAGAGGCTCTTCCGGTGTATGTTCTCTTGCAAGGCGGATGATCTCACGGACTGCCTGACAGTCCACCGGGGTCTGCTCATCCGGCAGATTTTTTTCTGCTCCTTTAAAGACATGGTCTTTTAACTCTGTTTCTCCCATGACAGAAAGCAGTTTCCGGATTGCTAAATAGCTTTGCTCCATTCCTTCTTTTGCGCTGCTGTTCTGTCTGGTTCGTCCCATACTTGCAGGGCTGTAAAAAGGCGCTGCCATAATCCCTTTTACATTCAGCCGGTCATTTGACCGGATCATATATGCCAGTGCGTACAGATCATCGATCTCATTATAGGCATCTGTATCCAGCACTACATCTACCGGACCGACCGGCCGACTAAGACGCTTCATATAGCCGATCTCGGCACTGTTCTTTTCTGTTTCCATACCAATCTCCTTTCCAGTTTCATGTACTCTCAGGATCAGCCGCAAAAACAGGCGCTTAAAAGACTTCGGGAGTACATTTTCAGGGAAAATGAGCAACAAAAAAAGGACGCACCTCTCCCCAAACAGAAGAGTTCGTCCTTACACAAGTTTTCCCTGACGTAACTTTCTTATATTTGCATCATATCATAATTATTTTCGGTTTTATATGCACATATCTTACAAATTGTCCGTCTATTTTTTATGCATATTGACTACAAAATCAAAAACAGGTTACAGTTCAGCCATGTAGCTGATCTATATATGAAAAACAGAGAAATTTTACTTTTTTAGAGAAGGACTTATCCACAGTTCCTTCTCTTTTTTCTTTCTCAGTTGACTCCAGAATCAATAACCAAATATTTTTTCTTTCTCAAGGTAAACTAAGCAACTTTTTTTCAGTCAGTTTTGTGGATAGGGAGAAAAAAACATTTGAAACATGGCTGTTATCCCCAGTCATTTTGCCAGTTCCTATTTTAAGGAGATTCGTATTTATAACGGTTTTATGTTATGATGTTTTTATTACTGTTGAAGAGGAGACGGCTATGGCAGGCGGACATTATGATCAAAGTTTATATAATGAAAAAGTGGAGGAAAAACTGGCCAGTGGAAAATACTTTCATGAAATAGAAACGGTCGGGAAAGTATCCGAAAGAGGCTATGTTGTCCGTTATGTGATTGATCTGCATGTCCAGCCTGTCATCCGTGAGATCCGGATTTATAAAGATGTCGATGGGAAATATCCGATCCCTGAAAAATATCGCAGCGAGGTAGTATATGGTCCTACGGTCAGGGCACTTGCTATGGACCTGTATAGTGAAGGGATCATGTCCAATGACCGGATCGCAGCTTTTTTGAATGATGCATCAGAAGGATGCCTAGAACTGTCAGAGGGAAGTGTATATGAATTCTGCCAGAAATTTTCCGACCTGTCAGGAACAGAGATCGAAAAGCTGGAAGAGCATCTGACCAACCAACCGGTAGTAACAACAGATGCAACTACCGTAAGTTTAAATGGGAAGCAGAGCTATATCCGCAATATAAGCGATGAAAAGACGGTGGTTTACTATGGCATGGAAAAGAAAACAAAAGAGGCATTGGGTGAGATCCCCTTTTTCAACAGTTATGCAGGCACGCTGTTACATGATCATGAAACGGCACTATACCAGTATGGGACAGATCATGCAGAATGCAATGTACATATCCTGAGATATCTGAAAAAGAATACCGAAGAAACAGGAAACCAGTGGTCAAAAGAGCTGTCAGACCTGTTATGTGAGATGAACAGGGAACGTAAGAAGCAAAAGGAAGAAGGGAAAAGCTGTTTTTCGGAGGAGAAAAGGCAAGAATATGAAAAAAGATATGCCGCCTGTCTGGAGAAAGGAATAGAGGAGAATCATTGTACCAAACATAAATATGCAAAGAGGGAAGAAAAGACACTGTTGGCCCGCCTGGAAAAATACCGTGAAAACCACCTCCTGTTTTTAAAGCGTTTTGAATTACCCTTTGATAACAATATGTCAGAAAGAGACCTTAGGAAAGTAAAGAACCGTCAAAAAATGGCAGGTGGATTCTGAAAAGAAAAAGGTCAAAAGATGTATTGCAGGATTCTGAGCATAGTAGAAACATTAAAACGGCGAAAAATGAATCTTATGGCCCACATAAAACAGATATTTATAGGAACACCGGCTATTTTTTAACCGGTGTTAAAAGTGTTGTTTCAACCTCATGGCTGAACTGTAACCAAAAAACGCGTGACCACCGCACTCTTCTGGTTTATCCTGGCATTCACGTTCATTGCCGGAGCATACATTCCGCGCTGGATCACAGGCGCCTGCGTCGTACTGATGGCTGCCCTGACCGCTTTCCATCTGGTTGCATCGTCCAGAAGCGATGTTCCGGACGCAGCCGAAACCAATCGAGTAGGAGGCTAATCATTAGTTGATTAGCCGACCTCTCACACCACCGTGCGTACCGTTCGGTACACGGCGGTTCAATCAACTTAACATTTAACAAACCTCTCGGTATAGTAGTCATACATTG
>UQTA01000047.1 GCA_900543885.1 uncultured Clostridium sp. | reverse complement strand
ATAGTAGTATTTTAAAGAGTCAGTCTGATAAGAAACCACCGCATAAGCAGCCGCATGAGACTTATTAAAAGCATATTTGGCGAAATCAATCATTTCATCATAAATATGATTGGCTGTTTTTTCATCGATTCCATTGGCTATGCAGCCCTTTACTCCCTCTGCCTCATTTCCATAAACGAAATTCTGGCGCTCTTTCTCCATGACAGCCGTCTTTTTCTTACTCATGGCACGGCGCACCAGATCGCTTCGTCCCATAGTATAGCCAGCCAGATCACGGACGATCTGCATAACCTGCTCCTGATAAACGATGCAGCCGTAAGTCGGGCTTAAAATAGGCTCCAGCTGCGGGCACTCATAAGTAATGGATGTTTTATCATTTTTACCTTTTAAGTAGCGGGGAATGAAGTCCATAGGACCCGGTCGATACAAAGAGATACCGGCAATGATATCTTCCAGATTCTCCGGTTTCAGTTCCTTCATGAACCCTTTCATACCGCCGCTTTCAAGCTGGAACACGCCTTCTGTACGGCCTGTGCCAATGGATTCCAGTACCTTCTTATCATCATAATCAATATGATCCATATCCAGCTTGATGCCATAGTCTTTTTCTGCCAGGCGCACCGCATTTTGTATAACCGTCAAAGTACGAAGCCCTAAAAAGTCCATTTTCAACAGTCCCAGTTCTTCAATGGTAGTCATGGTAAACTGGGTGGTAATGGTGCCGTCTGCTGCTCTGGACAGCGGTACAAACTCATCAATGGAACGGCTGCCGATCACAACGCCTGCTGCATGCATGGATGTATGCCTTGGAAGCCCCTCCAGACGTTTTGACATGTCTATCAGATACTTTACCTGCTCATTTTCGTTATAAAGCTTTTTTAGATCCGGATTGGCAGTAAGAGCCTTATCCAGTGTCATCCCCAGATCATTGGGGATCATTTTCGCAATGGAATCGCACATGGCATAGGGCAGATCCAGCACACGGCCTACATCACGGACTACACCTTTTGCTGCCAGCGTACCAAAGGTAACGATCTGCACCACCTGGTCTTTGCCGTATTTGCGCACAACATAGTCAATAACTTCCTGGCGGCGTTCATAGCAGAAATCCACGTCAATATCAGGCATGGACACACGCTCCGGATTTAGAAAGCGCTCAAACAGCAGATTATAGCGTACGGGATCAATATTGGTGATCCCCAGTGTATAAGAAACAATACTTCCCGCAGCAGAACCACGGCCCGGACCTACCATAATATTCTGGGAACGGGCATAATTGATAAAATCCCACACGATCAGGAAATAATCCACATACCCCATGGTACGGATCACTCCCAGTTCATAGTCCAGACGGCGGCTTAAAGTCCCGTCATCATCTGGGTAGCGGTCCTTAAAACCTTCCTGGCATAAGTGATTTAAATAAGTCCAGGAGTCAAAGCCTTCCGGCACTTCATATTTCGGCAGCTTGGTGACGCCAAACTCGATCTCCACATTACACCTTTCGGCGATTTTGTGAGTATTGTCAATGGCTTCTTTTGCATAAGGGAACAGTTTTCGCATCTCCTCTTCCGATTTGCAGTAATACTGTCCGCCTTCATAGCGCAGGCGATCCTCGTCTGCTACTTTTTTACCTGTCTGGATACACAATAATATGTCATGGGCCTTGGCATCTTCTGCATAGGTATAATGGACGTCGTTGGTAGCCACCAGTTCCAGTCCTGTATCCTGAGAAAGGCGCATAAGACCCTGATTTACCATTTTCTGTTCCGGTATACCGTGATCCTGAAGTTCCAGATAAAAATGGTCCTTCCCAAAGATCTCATAATACCTTAATGCAGATCGTTTTGCCTCTTCATACATACCTCTTGCCAGGTATTTCTGCACTTCACCTGCAAGGCAGGCGCTTAGTGCGATAATTCCTTCATGGTAAGTGGATAAAAGTTCCAGATCAACTCTGGGCTTATAGTAAAAACCATCAACGAAGCCTTTAGAAACGATCTTCATAAGATTTTTGTAGCCCGCATTATTCTCCGCTAAAAGGATCAGGTGGTAATAGCGGTCATCACCGGCACCGCTTTCCCGGTCAAAGCGGGAGCCTGGAGCCACATAGACTTCACAGCCCAGGATCGGCTTGATCCCCGCTTCCCTGGCAGCCCGGTAAAAATCAATGACGCCGTACATAACGCCATGATCGGTAATTGCCATACTGTCCATTCCCAGTTCTTTCGCCCTGGAAGTCAGCTCCTTTATCTTAGAAGAGCCATCCAAAAGGCTGTATTCCGTATGGACATGCAGATGCGTAAATGCCATAAACTCTCCTTTGTGAAAAAAAGAGACCGCTCATTTACAGCAGCCTCTTTTGCCTGTTTATATGTTACGGTTCAGTCAGAAATCTTCTCTTACTGATTCTGCAGATACTTCTCGATCTCAGCAACTGCCTGCTCTTCGTCAGCACCATCCGCTTCTACAGTGATGGACTCACCAGTCACCAGGCCAAGCGTCATCATACCCATAATGCTCTTTGCATTTACACGCTTAGAGTCAGCTTCCAGGTAGATCTTGCTGTCATACTGACTTGCAACCTGAACCAGCATAGCTGCCGGACGTGCTTCCAGACCTGAAGACAACTCAATTTTAATAGATTTTTTAACCATAATTATCCTCCTCATTCCTGTAGATGGAACTCTTCCATCCAGGTACCTGTTTTAAGATCTTTCCCGTATATCCTGTGCCATCATGCTTAATTTTCTCAGTCTGTGATTGACACCGGATTTTCCCACCGGTGGTTCCAGCGCTTCTCCCAGTTCTTTTAAAGTGGCTTCCGGCCGTTCCAGACGCAGTTTTGCCATTTCCTTTAAATTATCAGGGAGAGATTCAAGCCCCACTGTATCGCAGATGTAGCGTATATCTTCCATCTGCTTCACCGCTGCGGAAACTGTTTTGTTGATGTTTGCAGTCTCACAGTTCACCTTGCGGTTTACTGTGTTGCGCATTTCTTTTACGATCCGTATGTTCTCCAGTTCCATCAAAGCGACCGGTGCTTCCATGATATTTAAAAGATCAACGATCTGATTTCCTTCTTTTACATATACCACGAAATAGCGCTTGCGCAGTACGATCCTGGCATCGATTTTAAATGATGCCATAAGCCCTTGAAGCTGCTTCGCCTTCCCCATAGACGCGCAAGTGATCTCAAAGTGATAAAACTTCTCAGGATCACTAATAGAGCCTGCTGCAAGAAAAGCTCCCCGGATGAACGCCCGTCTGCAACAGGCATTCTGCACGATCACGTTGTGTACTAAGGACAGGTCTTCCGCGATCTCACCATTTTCATCCAGCAATTTCGCCGCCTGTAAAACACGAAGAGCATCTTCATGTTCTCTCACCGCTACAACATAGGTCTTACTCCGGGCCGGTAACAGGCCCTGACGAATCAAAACATCAGTATTTATATTAAATGTTTTTTTCAATAATGTAAAGTATTTTCTTGCAACTGCCAGATTTTCTGTGTGGATGGCAATGGCAAAGTGATCGGATGCTGATATCTTCACCCGTCCGCAAAGACTTAAGATAGCCGCCATTTCTGCGATCTGGCAATGTCTGGCAGTGGTAAGCTGCCTGGACAGTTCCTCTTTTACTGTAGAAGAAAATGACATTTGAACCTCGTTATCATATAAAATATCTGTTTATGTGTTACGCTTTTTTATTATCTTTGTCAATGTCCCTGTGGTCAATGCGTATACCGTATTCTCCGGCTGCCTCAAGATGCTCATATAAAGCTCTTGCTATGGTAACGGAGCGGTGCTTTCCGCCTGTGCAGCCTACTGCAATGACCAGCTGGTTTTTTCCTTCATTTATGTAGTTTGGCAGAAGAAAATCGATCATATCATACAGCTTCTTTAAGAAAACATCCGCAGTCCCGCCCTGCATTACATAATCTCTCACTGCCTGCACCTGACCTGTAAGTGGGCGCAGATGCTCATCGTAATAAGGATTTGGAAGGAAACGTACATCAAATACCAGATCCGCATCTTCCGGTATTCCATATTTAAAGCCGAAAGACAATACGGTGACATACATATTTTTATATCTTGCATCCTGCAAAAATATCTTTTCCAGTTCTTTTCGCAGTTCCCTGGTAAGGAGCATACTGGTGTCAATGATATAATCTGCCTCTTTTTTTAAGAAAGCCAGCTTTTCCCGCTCTTTTTCAATACCGCTTTCCAGTCTTCCTGAGCCTGCAAGAGGATGGGTGCGGCGGGTCTCTTTATAACGTTTAATAAGAACTGCGTCATTTGCATCCAGAAACAGCACCTGGACATCTACATTGTTGCTGCGCCAGTTTTCCAGGATCTCATCCAGATTTTCCAGTTCTTCTCCGCTTCGTATATCCAGACCCAAAGCCGTTTTTTCAATATTTGTGCCTTCTGATACAAGCTGTACAAATTTATCCACCAGAGAGATGGGAAGGTTGTCCACGCAGTAAAATCCTATATCCTCTAACATTTTTAAAGCAATGGTCTTTCCTGCCCCGCTCATTCCAGTTACGATCACAAGTTTCATTTGAATTCTCCCAGCCTCTTAACTTCCATTTCCAGTTCGATCCCGCTTAAGGCTTTGACTTTTTCTCTTACCTGTCTGCAAAGTTCCATCACATCACTTGCTGTGGCATCATTGTAATTGATCACAAAACCACTGTGCTTTTCAGAAACCATGGCTCCGCCTACTGAAAATCCCTTTAAACCGGCATCTTCGATCAGTTTTGCCGCAAAACTGCCTTCCGGCCGTTTGAAGGTACTGCCTGCACTTGGATATTCCAACGGCTGTTTTTCCCTGCGCTTCTGTGATAATTCCCGCATCTGGCTGCTGATAGCTTCCTTACTTCCTTTGGTAAGCTCAAATACTGCCTCTAATACAATATACTTTTCTCTTGGAATACAGCTGGTACGATAGCCTAATTCCAGTTTTTGGGCAGGAAGTTCTAATATCTCTCCCTCTGTTGTCATCACCTTTGCTCTGGATAAAATATTGCAGATCTCTGAGCCATAAGCTCCTGCATTCATCACCAGAGCGCCGCCGATGGTTCCCGGAATACCGGAAGCAAATTCCATTCCTGTAAGAGAGCACTCCATGGCCAGTCTTGCCGTACGGCTTAACAGCTCTCCCGCACCTGCTCTTATAAGGGTCTTACCCGCTTTTTCATCCTCTTTTAACACGCCGGAGTAAGCCCAGCCTTCAGACATGGAAATAACAGCCCCCTTAAAGCCTTCATCACTGACTAACAGGTTGCTTCCATTTCCCAGGATGGTCCAGGGGATATTTTCCTCTTTTAACAGGTTCAGCACCTCTTTCAGTTCTTCTTCTGAACCAGGGCTGATAAATACAGCTGCCGGTCCTCCAATGCGGAAAGTGGTGTGGCGTTTCATAGGCTCCATAAAGCGGAAGCTTCCTCTCTCTGAAGTCATGACTTTCTTCAGTTTCTCTTCCAGCTTTTCACAAAACTCTGACATGGGGTCTTATTCCTCTCTTACTTGTTTACTCATTCATGTATTCCGGCTCTTCCACAGCCGATCCCTGACTATTTTCCTTTATTTGTTACAGTTCAGCCTTTACTTCGACGGGGACATCCCCTTTAAATTGGCCTGCACACGATTGTACAGCTCCTGTGCTGCATTGTAACCCATCTTCTTCTGACGATAGTTGACTGCCGCAGACTCTACGATAATAGCAAGGTTACGTCCCGGACGGATAGGGATCGTATGGCATACTACTTTATTGCCTAAAAATTCCGTATACTGGTCTTCCAGTCCCAGCCGATCATATTCTTTATCCTTATTCCAGTCCTCTAATTTAATGACCATATCAATAGACTGGGTATCCTTAACACTTTCAACACCGTAAAGTGTCTTTACATCGATAATACCGATGCCGCGAAGTTCAATAAAATGTCTGGTAATATCCGGTGCACTTCCGATCAGTGTATCATCGCTGACTTTGCGGATCTCTACTACATCATCGGTAACAAGACGGTGTCCTCTCTTGATCAGTTCCAGAGCTGCCTCGCTTTTACCGATTCCGCTCTCACCCATGATCAGAACGCCTTCACCAAATACATCAAGAAGCACGCCATGGATGCTGATACATGGTGCCAGCTTTACGTTTAACCAGCGGATTACCTCTGCCATCAGGGAAGAAGTGGTCTTATCAGATACAAGACATGGAACACCGTAGTAATTGCAGTATTCCAGCAGGTCATCATCTGGCTCCTGGCTTCTGCTGAATACCAGGCACGGGATCTGACTGGAAGTAAGCTTATCAAACATCTGGCGTTTTACATCACGCTCCATGGTTCTAATATATGCCTGCTCCACATATCCGATGATCTGTACACGCTCTCTGTCAAAATGATCAAAAAATCCGGTCAGCTGCAGAGCCGGGCGGTTTACATCCGGATGAGTCAGCACGATCTTGTCTGTATCGATCTGCGGTGTAGAATTTCGCAGATTCATTTTTTCGATCAGTTCTGTAATAGTTACTCCATGCATAATGGTTTCCCCCTTATGATCTTAATGTGCTTGATTTGTTACGCTTGATTTGTTACAATTCAGCCTTGCATTTTCCAACATTTTCCGATATATGTCAATTATTTATCCCTATACTATCATATTTTACTTTCATTGTCATGTATTTTGTAACAGTTCAGCCCCTTGGGTATTTTGCAGCAGCTCAGCTTCCTGGCTTGTCTTTCGCTTATGAAAAAACAGATAAACCGCTTCTGCCGCTTTCCGGTTCATCTGCGGCACCTGCTCCAACTCTTCTGCTGAAGCATTTCTTATTGCGTCAATGTCCTTAAAATAACGCATCAGTGCCTTTCTTCTAGCTGGTCCAATCCCTTCAATATCATCTAAAATCGATTTTACCTGATCTTTTCCACGCAAGCTCCTGTGGTATTCAATAGCAAAACGGTGGGCCTCATCCTGAATACGGGTGATCAGACGAAAGCCTTCACTGTGACGGTCGATAGGGATCTCTACGTTATTATAATACAATCCTCTGGTTCTGTGATTGTCATCCTTTACCATACCACATACAGGAATTGAAAGTCCCAGACGCGCAAGAACTGCCAAAGCGATATTCACCTGGCCTCTGCCGCCATCCATCATGATCAGATCCGGAAAACGGGTGAAACTTCCATAGGAAATATCCTTTCCCTCTTCCCGAAGTTCCCTGCTCTCCTGTATTCCGTGGGAAAACCGGCGGGTCAGCACCTCTTCCATAGATGCGTAATCGTTTGGTCCCTGAACCGTGCGGATCTTAAATTTGCGGTAGTCACTGCGTTTTGGCTTTCCATCTTCATAGACTACCATGGAACCAACTGATTCCACACCGCTTGTATTGGAAATATCGTAAGCTTCCACTCTCCGGATGCCTTCGATGCCGATCCACTGGCCCACCTGGTTGATGGCGCCAATGGTGCGCAGTTCTTCCCGTTTTACCTTTTCCCGGTCCTGAGTCAGGATCAGGTCAGCATTTCTGGCTGCCAGTTCGATCATGCGCTCTTTTTCTCCCTTTTTCGGCACAACGATCTTTACTTTCTGGCCCTTTTTCTGAGACAGCCACTGACAGATGATCTCTTCCTCTTCAATGGGATACTGAAGCCATACTTCCCTTGGGATAAAGGGAGTACCTGCATAAAATTGCTTTACAAAGCCATCTAGTATCTCCCCTCTGCTTTCTGCCATTCCCGCCTGAATGTGGAAATGATCTCTTCCGATCATCTTTCCTTCCCGGATAAAAAACACCTGGACTACCACATCTTCCATATCTCTTGCCATGGCAACAATATCTCTGTCTTCTTTTGTGCTGCTGGTGATCTTCTGCTTCTGGGCAATCTGTTTCACACTATTTAACAGTTCCCGGTACTCTATAGCCTTTTCAAATTCCATTTTTTCAGAAGCATCGTACATTTTTTCTTCCAGTGATTTTAGCAAAGGCTCGTAATGACCGCCTAAAAAGTCCATAGCCCCCTTAAAGGACTTCTGATACTCTTCTTTTGAAATGTAGCCCTGACAAGGAGCATCGCACTGGTGAATATGATAATTCAAACAGGGCCGTTCTTTTCCTGTATCCTTTGGAAGGCTGCGGCTGCAGGTTCGGATGCGGTACAGTTTATGGATCAGTTCCAGGCTGTCTTTTACTGCACCGGCACTGGTATAGGGGCCGAAATAACGGCTCCTGCCGTCTTTTTTCATATCCCTTGAAAACAATAACCTGGGAAAGTCTTCCCAGACAGTCGCCTTGATATAAGGATAGGTCTTATCATCCTTTAACATGGTATTATATCTTGGGCGGTGCTCCTTGATCAGATTGCACTCTAAGACCAGAGCCTCCAGTTCAGAGTCTGTCAGGATATATTCAAACCATGCAATATGGGATACCATCTGCTGGATCTTGGCGGTTTTATTGCGGCTGCTCTGAAAATACTGGCGTACACGATTCTTCAGGCTGATGGCTTTTCCCACATAAATGATCTCATCTCTGTGATTGTGCATCAGATAGACGCCGGGACTTGCAGGCAGTTTCTTTAATTCCTCTTCCAGATCAAAAAACATGTTTTACCTCAATCTTCCTCCGTCATAGCGGCGCAGCAGCTGTATGTGACGGCGCAGATCCATGATCTGTTCTATTTTTGTCTTTCCTGTTTCCGGCTGCAGATCCAGAGACAGGAAAATACAGTCTAATTCTTTCTGGGTCACATGACCTTCCATATGCTTTAATACAGCCAGCCGGTCTTCCAGTCGGTCCGCATCTAAAAAACGTTCCAGCCATTCATGGCCCATGGTTTCTTCCTGCTGTTCCTGATCATATCCCACAGCGGCGGCCTGATCGTTTCTGCCTTCACCCATCTTCCAGAATCCGGCATTTGGGTCAGCTGATGGAATCTCATTTTGCCGGGATACTGTCATCTGCCCCGGAAATACCTGTTCGAAGCGGTACTGCTGAGCTACATCCGGATATTTTTCCCTATCCACAGGGCTTATGAACATTTCCAAAGGTCTTACATACACCTGGTAATCCCCATAAAGTGCCTGGTAAACTACCATTTTTTCACCGGTTTCTGAATGGGTGGCCACTGCAATGACCTGATATAATTTATTTTTAAAATGCCTGTAAAAAGTTCCAGGCTGCGGAATCCTGTTCATAATTACACTCCTTCTATACTATACGCAGATTCCCCGCGCTGACGCGCTCCATAGTCAGCTAAAACTAACGGAATCTTGCCCGTACATATGTTTCCCTGTTAGTATAGCACATGTCCAAAAAATATAAAAGCCGCAAAAAGGCCATGGCATTTCTGCCACAGCCTTTTTCTTAAAATTATGATGTTTCGGTCAAAAAATCACTTTCCTCTTATTTTACGCCTCAGCTAAGTGCTTCTTTAAAGTCTCTCTTACAGCACCCTTTCCAGCGATCAGCTCTGCGAAAATGCTCTCTACATATTCTCCCAGACCTGCCTCATATAAATCTACGCCAAAGATCTTTGCATTGCTTAAGATTGGAGCTAATACTCCATGTACATCACAAGGTTCTCCAACCTTCACACCAGCCAGTTTACCAGCCAGTTCTTCATACATTGGATCCGGGCTTACTGTAAATGCATTCAGCTCATCATCTACACCTAACAGGTAACGGCACCAGCCCGCCTGTACCATTGGAATGAATTTTAAGGATTTTACATCCAGTTCATCACTTGCCAGATATTCCTTGATAGTCTCTCCAAAACGGATAGACAGCTTCTGAGAAGTATCGCAGGCAATTCTCTGTGGAGTATCAGGCATAAATGGATTTGGCACACGGATCTGCAGTACTTCATCAATAAACTTCTTCGGAGAAAGGATACCAGGATCTGTAACAACAGGAAGTCCCTCTTTATAACCAATGATCTCAACCAGTTTAACCAGATCTGCATCTTTCATCTCATCGCTGATCTTGGTATATCCTAACAGACAGCCATATACAGCCAGTGCAGTATGAAGAGGATTTAAGCAAGTGCACACCTTCATACGCTCTACTTTTTCTACTGTCTCTCTGGATGTGAACATAACACCTGCATTCTCTAATGCCGGACGGCCATTTGGAAATGCATTTTCGATCACAAGATACTGAGCTTCTTCTGCATTTACAAAAGGTGCTACATAGGTATTCTTGCTGGTAACGATGCTTTCTGTATCTGTAAAGCCGCAATCTTCCAGCATCTTCTTTACACTTGCATCAGGACGTGGGGTGATCTTATCGATCATGCTCCATGGGAAGGATACCTTTGCCTGGTTCTCAATGTACTCTAAGAAGCCCTTTTCTTCCTTTCCATTCTCTGTCCATGCCTTCGCATAAGCATCTACAGCTGCAAACAGCTTGTCTCCGTTGTGTGAGCAGTTATCCATGCTTACCAGTGCAAGTGGCGCTGCGCCCTGAGTATATCTCCAGTAGCATAAAGCTGCCAGCTTACCGATGTAGCTGTCTGCATTTTCAGGACCTGCCTCAAAATCAGCTTTTACATCCCCGCGGAAAGCGCCATCAGGAGAAGTGATGCTGTAGCCTTTTTCTGTAATGGTGAAACTTACCATCTGAAGAGTATCACTTGCGAAGATCTCTTTTAAACGGCTCCAGTCTTCTGCATCATGACGATCTACAGCCAGTGATTCTGCAAGGCTTCCGATCACGGTCTTTTCAATGGTTCCGTTTGCCTTTAAGGTAACTAAAAGGCTCAGATCATCCTGTGGACGATATGCTTTCTTGATGATCTCATAGTCATAACCTTCTGCTACAATGATACCTGTCTTTTCAATTCCCTCATTTAACAGTTTCTGCTGTAATGCAGCCGGGAATGCACGGAAAATATTTCCTGCGCCAAAATGTACCCACTGTGGAGTCTTCTTTGTTGCTTCCTTCATAGCCTGACGGTCAAACTGCGGAAGTTTGATCTCAGCCTTCTCCCACTGCTCTTTGTTTTTCAGTTCACTGTCTAATAAACGCATAATGATCTCCTCCTGTTTTGATTTATGTACTCCCAAAATCTTTTTGTTCCTGTACACTAATATATTACTATCTGGAATTTATTCTACTATATTTTACACCCGAAATCCATGTAGGATTTTGTTGTTATCATTGCAAAAGTTGCGGTATGCAAATATCCTGTTCCTTCAGCACTGGTACAGGTTTTAAATAAATAAAAAAAGAGCCGCAATGCGACTCAATGGCGGTCATTTCCCGTCTCTTATTTTACATTCATGACCTGAACGGTCTGTTCATTCTCTGTGGCTTTATCCTGTGCGTTCGCTGCTGCTGCATTTACAAGGATCAGCACAGCCGCCAGGACTACCCAGGCAAAACTACCTAAAACATTTCTTAATTTCATGGTACTCTTCCTCCGACTCCTCATTATACATAACTTTTACAAAAACGCAAGAGAGGGGAGTTTAAAACTTTACAAAATTTTCTTTTTTATCCCACACAGCGGGGAATTTCCTGTTTTCATACGTTTATTATATAGAGGACTAAATAAAACAAAAACTAAAAGGGGAACTTACTTATGATCACATATCAGCCATTCTGGGAGACATTAAAAAACAGCGGTGAATCCACCTACTCCCTGATCCACGACTATTCCATATCAAGTGCCACTATCAACCGACTGAGGAAAAATTCTCCCATCAGTACCAGTACGATCAATGATCTGTGTATTATCCTGAATTGTACTCCCCAGGACATTCTCTCCTTTTCTCCACCGGCTCCTGACCGCTTAAAGGACGATGTATCTTCCAAACGCAGGCCTATGTTCCAGGATTAGTTACTGCAGTTTGAACAAAAGCACTTATGAAAACAAGTTTTCAACGTGCTTTTGACCCTAAATCTTCGCAAGTCTGAACTGTAACGCTATTACGAATAATTCTCAATCCCGCTATGGAATTGCCCCTTCTGCTGTGTTATACTGAATAAGCAGTGTTTTTCCGGCCACAGGTTTCAAACCTGCTTTATATGCCGGAAGACCAGAAGGAGGACAATATGCAGAAAGTGCAGAAAATAGGAAGAAATGACCCCTGTTGGTGCGGCAGTGGCCATAAATATAAAGATTGCCACCTGGATTTTGACGTAAAACTGTCAGAATACCGCCGTAAAGGCTCTAAAGTACCTAATCATGCCATGATCAAAAATCCGGAGCAGATTGCAGGCATCCGTGAAAGCGCAAAGATCAATGTGGCTGTCCTGGACTATGTGGCAGAACATATCCGTGCAGGTATCTCCACAGAACAGATCGATCTGTGGGTCTATGAACAGACCACCCACAGAGGCGGTATCCCGGCTCCATTAAACTATGAAGGTTTTCCAAAAAGCGTGTGCACCTCTGTTAATGACCAGGTATGCCACGGCATCCCTTCTGCAAATGTTATTTTAAAAGATGGAGATATTATCAATGTAGACGTTTCTACTATTTATAATGGATATTTTTCTGATTCTTCCAGAATGTTCTGTATCGGCGAAGTTTCCCCAGAGAAAAAACGTCTGGTGGAAGTGACCAAACAGGCGATTGAGGAAGGTTTAAAGCAGGTTAAACCATGGGGTCATTTAGGTGATATGGGCCAGGCGATCCATGATTATGCAACTGCTAACGGCTATACCGTTGTACGTGAGATCGGCGGTCACGGCGTAGGCCTGGAATTTCACGAAGATCCCTGGGTAAGCTTCGTTTCCAGAAAGGGCACAGAAATGCTTATGGCACCTGGTATGATCTTCACCATTGAACCTATGATCAATATGGGAAAAGCAGATATTTTCGTTGACGCAGAAAACGAATGGACCGTATATACAGATGACGGCATGCCTTCCGCCCAGTGGGAGATCCAGGTACTGATCACCGATGATGGATATGAGATTCTGGCCTGGTAAGCGGATATTTTCGCCCTCATTTTCTCTTTATTATTTAGGATATTCCAACGGAATTTCCTAGCACACAAAAGATCCCGCTTCTGGAGACATTTTTCATATTTCTCACAGAAGCGGGATCTTTTTATGTTTTTTTGATCTCATTAAAAACCCCGGAGAGTTTTTACGCCCTCCGGGGTTAATTTAACCTAATCTATTCTAACTCACTTTGCAGGATGAATTAGTCATTTCCATAAAGTGCAACCAGCTTAGACAGATGCTCGTAACGATCCTTAGCTTCCTGCTCGTTACGTGCGAACAGCTTAGCTGCTCTCTCTGGGTTCTTCATGGTTAAGGACAGGTAACGAACCTCACCCTTTAAGAAGTCCTGATATCCTTCCATCTTAGGAGCCTTAGAATCTAAGGTGAACTTCTTCTCAGCAGCTGGGTTGTAACGGAAGTTGTTCCAGTATCCGCACTCAAGAGCCAGCTTCTCTTCGGTCATAGCCTTGTCCATACCCTTCTTGATACCATGGTTGATACATGGAGCGTAAGCGATGATCAGGGATGGTCCCGGATATGCCTCTGCCTCAGCCAGAGCTTTAACAGTCTGTGCCATGTCGCCACCCATACAGATCTGAGCAACGTATACATAACCATAGCTCATTGCAATACCAGCAAGGTCTTTCTTCTTGGTCTCTTTACCGCCTGCAGCGAACTGAGCTACAGCACCGGTCTTAGTAGACTTGGAAGCCTGACCACCTGTATTGGAGTAAACCTCGGTATCGTAAACCATGATGTTGATATCTTTTCCGGAAGCCAGAACGTGGTCTACACCGCCGAAGCCGATATCGTAAGCCCATCCGTCACCACCGAAGATCCACTGGGATTTCTTAGCTAAGAAGTCCTTGTTAGCAACGATCTCTTTGCAGGTTGGGCAATCAATGCCGTCTAATGCAGCAACTAACTTGTCAGTTGCAGTTCCGTTTAATGCGCCTACAGCGTAAGTATCTAACCATTCCTTGCAAGCAGCCTTAACTTCTTCAGAAGCGTTCTCGTTAGCCATTACAGACTCAACCTTGGACTTTAAGCCATCTCTGATAGCGTTCTGAGCCAGTAACATACCGTAACCAAACTCAGCGTTGTCCTCGAACAGGGAGTTATCCCATGCAGGACCCTGGCCCTTAGCGTTCATGGTGTAAGGTGTAGATGGTGAAGAGTTACCCCAGATAGAGGAGCATCCAGTTGCGTTTGCGATGTACATTCTGTCACCGAACAGCTGAGTGATCAGCTTAGCATATGGAGTTTCACCACAGCCTGCGCATGCGCCGGAGAACTCAAGGAGAGGTTTCTTGAACTGGCTGCCCTTAACAGTGTTCTCTTTGAACTTAGCGATAACTTCTTCCTTAACTGGCAGAGTCTCAGCAAAGTCGTAGTTAGCCTGCTCAGACAGACTAGCCTCTAATGGCTTCATTTCCAGAGCCTTGTTGCCCTTCATACCTGGGCAGACATTAGCACAGGAACCGCATCCGGTACAATCCAGAGCAGAGATAGCCATGGAGAACTTGTATCCTGGCATACCAGTCATATCTTTCATCTTCATATCTGCAGGAGCCTTAGCAGCTTCCTCAGCAGTCATAGCTACTGGACGGATAACAGCGTGTGGGCAGACATAAGAACAGAAGTTACACTGGATACAGTTGTCAACGTTCCATACAGGAACCTTAACAGCGATACCACGTTTCTCATATGCTGAAGAACCGGATGGTGTAGAACCATCAACATAATCCTTGAATGCAGATACAGGCAGTGTGTTACCTTCCTGAGCGCTTACCTTGGTCTGGATGTTGTTTACGAAGTCTACAACTTCCTTTCTTCCCTCGGTAACTACCTTGTAATCAAGACCTTCATCTTCGCAGTTAGCCCAGCTTGCTGGAACTTCTACTTTGTGAACGCCCTTAGCACCAGCATCGATAGCTGCCCAGTTCTTCATAACAACGTCTTCGCCCTTACGTCCGTAAGTTGCCTTTGCAGCAGCCTTCATCAGCTCGTTAGCCTTTTCAGCTGGGATGATTCCGGTCAGCTCGAAGAATGCGGACTGTAAAATGGTGTTGATACGTGTTGGTCCCATACCGGTCTCGATACCGATCTTAACACCGTCGATGGTGTAGAAGTTGATCTTGTGATCAGCGATGAACTTCTTAACCTGGCCTGGTAAGTGCTTCTCAAGGCCTTCCATATCCCATGCGCAGTTTAACAGGAAAGTACCGCCGTCAACCAGCTCCTGTACCATGTTGTACTTACGTACATAGGATGGATTATGACATGCTACGAAGTTAGCCTTGTGGATTAAGTAGGTAGACTTAATTGGGCTGTGTCCGAAACGCAGGTGAGACATAGTAACACCGCCAGACTTCTTAGAGTCATAATCAAAGTATGCCTGAGCATACATATCTGTATTATCACCAATGATCTTGATGGAGTTCTTGTTAGCACCTACAGTACCGTCAGCGCCCAGACCCCAGAACTTACAGTTGGTAGTTCCTTCTGGAGTGGTAACAAGTGGAGCACCAATTTCAAGAGACAGGTTGGTAACATCATCAACGATACCGATGGTGAATGGGGACTTGGTCTCATTCTCATATACTGCTACGATCTGAGCAGGTGTGGTATCCTTGGAACCTAAACCGTAACGTCCGGTTAAGATCTTAACCTGATCAAACTTGCTTCCCTTAAGAGCAGCAACAACATCCAGGTACAGAGGCTCGCCCATAGCGCCTGGCTCTTTTGTTCTGTCTAATACGGAGATAGTCTTAACAGTCTCTGGGATAGCATCGATCAGTGCCTGTGCACAGAATGGTCTGTACAGACGAACCTTAACAACGCCGACCTTCTTGCCATGCTTTGTTAAGTAGTCGATGGTCTCTTCAATGGTATCATTTACAGAACCCATAGCGATGATAACATGCTCTGCGTCTGCTGCACCATAGTAGTTGAACAGCTTATAATCTGTACCAAGCTTAGCGTTAACCTTGTCCATGTACTCCTGAACGATTGCTGGAAGAGCATCATAGTATGGGTTGCAAGCTTCTCTTGCCTGGAAGAAGATATCAGGGTTCTGAGCGGAACCTCTCTGGCATGGGTGATTTGGATTTAATGCATGCTTACGGAATTCAGCGATTGCATCCATATCAGCCATATCCTTCAGATCTTCGTAATCCCAGGTCTCGATCTTCTGGATCTCATGAGATGTACGGAAACCATCGAAGAAGTTGATGAAAGGAACTTTGCCCTTGATAGCTGCCAGATGAGCAACTGGGGTTAAGTCCATAACTTCCTGTACGCTGGATTCGCAAAGCATTGCGCATCCAGTCTGACGACAGGCCATAACGTCGGAGTGATCACCGAAAATAGATAATGCGTGGCTAGCAAGTGCACGTGCAGATACGTTGAATACGCCTGGCAGCTGCTCACCAGCGATTTTGTAAAGGTTAGGGATCATCAGTAACAGACCCTGAGAAGCGGTGTAGGTGGTGGTTAAAGCACCTGCTGCCAGAGATCCGTGTACAGCACCTGCTGCACCAGCCTCAGACTGCATCTCTGTAATCTGAACTTCATGACCAAAAATATTGGTTCTTCCGTCTGTTGCCCACTCATCTGTAGCTTCAGCCATAGGTGAAGATGGGGTGATAGGATAGATAGCCGCTACATCAGTAAATGCATATGAAGCATGAGCTGCTGCATGGTTACCATCCATGGTTTTCATTTTTCTTGCCATTTGATTTCCTCCTGCATTAGTGAATGAAATATGTATATTATAGTTATATATAAAATACATGTGGGTCTGCGCGGGAAACAAGCCCTCACAGACTGGCCTATGCTTATTATATCAATTATTCATTAAATTGCAAATGTTTAATTCGTATTACTGCAAAAAATACAATGTATACAGTATAATTTGTGCATTTGTTCAGATGTTCATGGTTCTGTGTTGAGTTAGTCTTGGCAAACTATTATAGAAATGGCATATGGATTTTGTTACTTTTTTCACTTTTCGTGCTGCTCTCTCGCCGTTCTATGAAATGTATCTTTCTCCTTTTACGGCATCACCTGCCGCCGTTCCTTTTCTATGTCCTGTTTTCCCGTTTGGACCTCTTCCATACTGTACGGGATCATGCTTTTTTCATCATCGTCCCCTTTCCGTGCATGGAACATTCCGTATTTTTGCCCACGCACTGCAAAGAAATTCATCTCATCATCACTGTAGATGCAAAAAAATTCTTTTCCATTTTTCGTATGCGTACCTCTGCCCAGCTTATCTTCTACCTCTTTGGGAATACCATCTGTATATTCGGCTGAATAGGTTGTATCCATGGATTCCGCCGGATTAAGAGTATCTACATACTCGTTCAGAACGGTTCCCTGGTAGAGACCTTCTTTATAATTGGCCTTCGCGTAATATTTCATTTCCAGGACAGCGATCCGCACACTCCATTCTTCTCCCTCACCGTTAGGATAATCATTACTCCAGGTACAGGAATCATACTCCATAAGGCCCTTTACATAATCATAAGCGCTCCAGATTCCATGACCAGAACGTTGCCCATCTTCCATACCGCCATAATAACAATGTCCGCAGGGATAGATCAAAAGCCAGCTTCCATCCCCTCCGTCTCTCTTGATCACCCGGTCCAGTTTGGTTATAAACTCCTGGTATGCATCTGTGCTCTGCAACTGCCAGAGACTCTCCCGGTCTGCAGATCTTGCGCGGCTTAAGGTCTCCTGGATCAAATCTTCGTGATTAAGCAGATTTTCATAGATCTCTTTCAGTTTTTTCACTTCTGCATCCCCAGTTGCCTCATAGCCCTGAGTCAAGATCTGAACTGCCTTTTCATAATCTTCCTGGGCATCATATACTTTAGCCAGCTTCAGATAACCATTGGGATCTCTTGGTTCTAATTCGATAGCTTTGGTAAAAGCCACAACTGCCTCTTCGTAGTTCAGTTCCAAAAGGTATTTATCGCCCAGATCCAGGTAGTCCTGCAAGGTCAGCTTCTTTTCGCAGCCTGCAGATAAGAACATTATTGCAATCAGGAACCATATAGCAAACTGCTTTAATAGTTTAGATTCTTTTATACTTTTTCCCATATTCTAATGTTCCTTTCCCAATTAAAAAATGATTCTGCGCTTTTCTCTTTATTTCATGGCGCCGTCTACGCCCCAGTCTGACTCTTCAACATTCCAGACATTTATATCCGGCCCGGATATATGCTCCATTTCTACCACAGGCTCATCAGAATTGGGATCAATCACCACATTGTCCGGGATGCCCTTTGTTGCGCTGTACTGATATACATCCAGTCCCAGTGGATCTGTGATGGAAATGCGTCTGGTTCCATCTTCCAGACCATCTATATATGTGCCTTCTTTAGTCTGGATCAAACCTCCGTCATAGCCCAAATACATTTTTTCCGTTCCTTTTCCATTGGGATAATCATCTTTCCATTTTCCCTTAAACAACAGTACATCATATCCATAATCGGAATTTTCTGAGTACCAGGCTCCATTTCCAGAACGTTTTCCATCTTCCATTTCACCGGCATATACATAGCCGCCAGGATATACAGCAAGCCAGGTTCCATCCTCTAACTGCCAGATCAGCGGCTTTGTCAGGCTTTCAGTCAGATCATAAAAGTTTCTCCCTAATATTTCACTGCTTCCAAAATCCCCTGTTCCGAAATTCTCACTATCGCCCAGCATCTGCTCTTTCAGCTGTTTTAAGAGATCCATATACTCTGTTTCCAAGGTATTTTTGATGGAAAGATCATTCGCAGCAGCACGGATTCTCTCATAAGCTGCTTTTCTCTCTTCTGTCTGGTCTTCTGCTGAAAGTCCTTCATAAACAGAAATTGCCTGGTTTAAAGTTTCCATCGCCTGTTTGGTATTTCCCTGAGCTGCGTATACATTTGCCAGCTTTTCATAAGCGCCCATTTCCCTTGGTTCCAGTTCAATGGCTTTTGCAAAGGCTACAGCTGCCTCTTCGTAGTTTAATTCCAGAAGATATTTATCACCTAAGTCTAAGTATTCCTGGAAATTCATCTTTTTCTTGCAGCCTGCAAGTAATACCGTTATAGAAACCAGAAGCATTATACAGGTTATTTTAAATATTTCTAATCCTCTTTTTCTCCTTTTCATAGCTACTCCTTCTTCGCACCATATACTCCCCATGGGTTATTATTACGGTATCTATACACCGGGCCCATATCAGAAGGAGATTCCTGTATGATCCTCATCTCAACAACCTCTCCATATTCATTAGATGTAAGATGATCTGGAATACCATGGGTTATTTCATATTCGTATATTCCTGAATAATTTCCTTTAACATTATTGTCACGATAGTGATCATTTACATAACGCCTCATGGTTCCATTTTCATAACCATTCAGAAAATTACCTTCCACTTTTAAGCGGTTCTCATCTCCATCTTCATCTGTATACACATCTTCAACTGTACCCGAACCGTTGGGATAATCATCTGACCAGTTGCCTGTATATAACGTAGCCCCATATCCACTTTCCCAATGATATTCACGATACCAGAAACCAGAACCAGCGCGGAATCCATTCTCCATTTCTCCCAAATATATATACACATCTTCCGCTATGTAAAGTCCCAGATATCTTCCGTCTTCAATCTGCCAGTATAATGGCTCCTCAAGGCCATTCACAAAATCGGTAAAATCTTCTGTATAGTATGCCGTAAGTTCCAAGGTTCCTCTGTCCAACGCTGTTACGATCTGATCTAAAATGTCTCCATATTTTTCTTTCGCCTCTGCAACCAGGCGGTCCTGCTCTGCATCCACAGTTCCTGTTTCACCCGGCACCGTATTTTCATTCCCGGCATCCGAACGGTCATCTGAATCCAGATATCCCTTTATCTCTTCCTGCAGTGTCAGCAATGCTTCATATATCTGTTTAAATTCATCGGTCTGTTCCTCTGCTGACAAGCTTTCATATACAGAAATACCTTGTTCCAGTGTTTCTATTGCTTTATCGTACTTTTCAGTCTTTATGTAAGCATTTGCCAGGTCTTCATATGCTTTCATCGCCTTTGGTTCTAACTCAATGGCTTTGGTAAAGGCTACGATTGCCTTCTCATAATTGGTTTCTGTAAGATATTTATCTCCCAGATTCAGATAATCCTGCAAGGTCATTTGCTTCTGGCAGCCTGCAGTAAAAATCAATATTAAAACACAGGCAATGATGCTGAGTTTTTTTATTCCCTTCAAATAATTTTTCATTATCATTTACTCTCTTGATGAATATGTAACGATACAATGTCCCGTTTCTAATCCTTCTGGTGTGTAGGAATAGATCGCGCTGACCCTTCCAATCGAATCATATTCATATGTGGCATATTGACCATTATTCATAATAGGAACCCGTCCATTTTCCGGCTGTCTTGTGGGATCCACCAGATAATAACCAAATCGAGGCGGATCTCCTTCCCCGTTTCCGGCAGCATATATATAATGGGCCTGATCTTTACATCCTTCTATTTCCAGAGTGCCATTCCACAATTTTTCTCCATGACTTCCTGTGGATTCCTCTCCACTTTCTTTTCCACTCTCTGTTTCAATTCCTTCATGATATAATTCTGATGTTGTTTCATACGTCTTTCCTGCAGCATCATCGTAATCCCACTTGTAAGATTCAATCAATGTTCCATCGAAATCATACCATTCATAAGAAGTCATTCTTCCTATCTCATCATAAGAGTAGATGTCTTTTCCTAAATACTCTATAAATGAAAGCATTACATTGGAATACATTTCTATGGTCATAGTGCCATTAAATACAGATGGATCTACAGTAGGTGTAAACAAGGTTGCTTCCAGTTCCTCTATATGACTGGATAATGACTCATCCCCGGTTTCTTTGTACCCCTTTTTCAGAATATCAATGGCTTTTTGCGTTTCTCCTGCTTTCAGATACAGATCTGCCAGTTTTTCATAGTTTGAAACAGTTTGGGGCTCCAGTTCGATAGCTTTCAGATAATCAGCTTCACCACTTGCATAGAATCCACGTATCTCATCCGTCCACTGGCTGGCATCATCCACTCCGCTTGCCTGGATACGTGCTGTATAAACCTCTGCACGTTTTTCATAGGCAGCTGCCTGTTTCGGGTCTATTTCCATTGCTTTTGTAAAGACTATGATCGCCTCTTCGTAATTGGCTTCTGTCAGGTATTTATCACCTAAATCCAGATAGTCCTGCAAAGTCATTTTCTTTTTGCAACCTGCAAACAATACCAGTACAGAAACCAGAAGCATTATACAACTTATTTTAAATATTCCTGATTCTCTTCTTCTGCTTTTCATATTAATCTCCATTCCGCCGCCTTCGGCTGGCGGCACAAATAGTAACGAAAGTATTTCAACTCTCTATGTTGTGCTGTAAAATATTTGCAAGAAGCTACACTACAAAGCACGGGAGGAGGAGTT
>UQTA01000046.1 GCA_900543885.1 uncultured Clostridium sp. | reverse complement strand
TTCCCAAGAGTCCGTGCAGCATTTGTAAGAAAAGGGGACATTTCGCTGTATGACGGAATTGAAAAGATGACAGCTGTTCCTGCAAAGCGCCTGGGACTTTCTCATAAAGGACGCCTGAATGTAGGTGCAGATGCAGATGTGGTTATTTTTGACCTGGAAAAGATCAAAGATGGAGCAACCTTTGACGATCCTATGATCCCACCCACAGGTATCGACTATGTATTCATCGGCGGTGAGATCGCGGCAAAAGACTGTAAGATCGTAAAGGGAGATCTGGGAACTGCACTGAGAACATTGTCATAAAAAGAATAGAAAGCCCTATAAAGCTTTGGGAGATATGTTCAGAAACGCCGAAAAAGACGTCTGAAAATAAAAAAGACACAAAAAAGAGGAGAAGTGAAAGGGGAAAACAGTATGGAATTTGGTGTATGGTCACTGGTGCCGCCGGTTCTTACCATTGCGCTGGCACTGACAACGAAAAACGTATTTATCTCACTTTTGATTGGTATCCTTACAGGAAACCTGGTATTGAACCATTTTGCAGTATTTACAGGTTTAAACGCAGGTATTTACAGCATCCTGGATACCATGACAGAAAGCAATACCCTGATCATCGGCTCTGTACTTATCACAGCAGCAGTGATCCATCTGGCAGAAAAGTCCGGTGGTATTGAAGGTTTCGTAAATGTAGTTGTAAAGAAACAGGGTCTCATCAAATCTAAAAGAGGGGCTAATCTTTTTACCTGGCTGTTAGGTCTGGTTGTATTTACTTCCGGTACCTTAAGCTGTATGGTAACAGGTTCTGTTGCAAGACCTGTAAATGACGCATTAAAAGTACCTCATGAGAAAGCAGCATTTATCGTACATACCACTTCCACTCCATGGTGTGTATTATTCCCGTTCAGCGGCTGGCTGGCAGCTATGGCAGGCTATCTGGTAACCGGTGGTGTACCGGAAGATCAGTCTGTATCCGTTCTGTTCCAGTCTCTGTTTATGAACTTCTACTGTATTCTGGCTATCGTCCTGGTGCTGGTTCTTGCTTTAACACAGAAAGATTTTGGACCAATGGCAAAAGCAGAGGCCAGAGCAGCAGCTACCGGTGAACTGGATGACCCGGTTCACAAAAAAGAAAATTCAGATACTTCCACAGCAGTATCTGGCTTTACTCCAAGAGCGATCAATCTTCTTCTTCCAGTTGGTGCGCTGATTGCAGTTATGTTTATCGCACTGATTGTTACAGGAAACGGAAACCTGATGAACGGCTCTGGTATGAAGGCTCTGATCTGGGCTGTTATTGTAGCGTTGTTAGTTGCAGCAGTCCTTTGTGTAACAGAAAAGGTATTTACAGTCAGCCAGGTAATTGATGAGATTTTTAAGGGAATGAGCGGCATGCTGCCGATCACCTTCGTTCTTCTGTTTGGATTTACTATGGGTAATGTAGTTAAGTCCCTGGATACAGGTACTTATCTTTCCAGTATTTTCCAGCAGTTCTTAAGCCCGGCCCTGCTTCCTGCATTAACATTCCTGATCGCAGTTCTTATTTCTTTCGCAACAGGAACTTCTATGGGAACCATGGCTATTATGGCAGTGATCGCACTGCCTATGGCTTATTCCATGGGAAACAGCATTCCGTTGGTAGCAGGCGCTATGTTCGGAGGAAGTATTTTTGGAGATCATGCTTCTCCTATTTCCGATACCACGATTATGACCTGTTCCACTACGGGCTGTGATATTATCGACCACATAAAAACCCAGTTCCCGTATGTGTGCAGTCTTGCAGTGATCAGTTTTATCCTGTATGTGATCGCAGGCTTTGTTATGTAACTGTGTGAGAAAGATCATAGATAAACGAAAAAGCCTTCCGGCATTGGAAAAAATCCGTGCCGGAAGGCTTTTTTTCGTGTCAGTGATGCGCATATTAATGCATATATAACGGACTTAAAGTTCCTGTTTTTGCTTATCCCTGTAATTTTGCATTAGGATTAACAACATATCCGTTGCGGTTTCTCTGTGGACTTGGCGGCATCTGCCACTTGTTGTGATCTGTATGCAGCAGCATGTGAGATTTGTGGCTTAATGGCTGTTCAAAGTAGTTATCATAGAGAGCTTTTACATCCGGATTTTCATGGGAACGGCGAAGATCTGCATGTTCATCCAGGAAATACAGATTTTTTCCCCGCTCAAAGGCCATTTCCACGCCATCATGCTGAGGCTGTCCGCCACCGCCTACACAGCCGCCTGGGCAAGCCATGACTTCTACAAATTCATAATGTTTTTCGCCTCGTTCAATGGCTTTTAACAGGTTTCTGGTATTTCCCAGACCGCTGACAGCAGCTATGCGAAGGGTCTGTCCGTTTAATTCAAACTCAGCTTCTGTAACGCCTGTTTCCTGAGAAGAAGCACGCACATTCTTAAAGGCGTCAGGAGCACAGTTTTCACCCATGATCGCATAATAGGCAGTACGCAAGGCAGCTTCCATAACTCCGCCAGTTGCTCCGAAGATCACGCCGGCACCGGAAGCATCGTGGAAAAGCCGGTCCGGTTCGATATCAGTAAGCCGGTCTGTGACAATGCTGGAACCTTTGATCATACGGATCAATTCTCTTGTGGTGATCACGCAGTCGGTATCATGACCTGCATATTCCTTGTAGAACAGCTCCATATTTGCCTCGCCTTTTTTAGCTAAACAAGGCATAATGGCAACGGAGAAGATATCTTCCGGTTTTTTACCAATCTGTTCTGCAAAATAGCTCTTCATTACAGCGCCGAACATCTGCATAGGTGATTTGGCGGTAGACAGCTGATTCACAAAGTGAGGGAATTCGCTCTTTACAAAGCGGACCCATCCAGGACAGCAGGAGGTAAACATAGGGCGGTCTTTCAGTTCACCTTTTCCAAGGCGGACTAACAGCTCATTTGCTTCTTCCATAATGGTAAGATCTGCAGTAAAACAGGAGTCAAATACATAATCAGCCCCCATTTTCTTTAAGGCATCAAAAATCTTTCCGATGGTAGCTTCTTCCCTTGTAAAACCAAGGCCTTCGCCCCATGCGGCACGGACAGCAGGAGCCACCTGTACAACTACGGTTTTATTAGGATCGGCTAAAGCTCTCCACAATTTTTCTGTATCATCCCGCTCATGAAGAGCGCCTACAGGACAATGGGTGATACATTGTCCGCACAGAGAACAATCGGCCTCTCTGATGGTACGGTTTCCGGTTACGTTGATGGTAGAGCGGGAACCGGTACCTTCCAGATCCCAGATATTTAAACTCTGGATCTTGTCGCAGACCTGGACGCAGCGCATACATTTGATGCACTTTTCAGATTCACGGATCAGTGGAAATGTTTTATCCCAGGGTTGTTTTTCCAGGCGTTCTTCAAAAAGACCATCCTGGACATTCAGGTTATTGGCGATCTTTTGAAGAGAGCAGTTGCCGCTTCTTACACAGGTAGCGCATTTGCAGTCATGCTGAGACAAGATCAGCTGTACATTCAGACGGCGGTCTAAGCGTACTTTCGGGCTGTTGGTATAAATGACCATTCCTTCTTCTACCTTTGTATTGCAGGCAGTGATCAGATGGTCACGTCCTTCTAATTCAACTACGCAGACACGACAGGCAGCGATCTCATTTAAGCCTTTCCAGTAACACAAGTGTGGGATATGGATGCCGATGGATTCTGCAGCTTCCATCAGGGTGGTCCCTTCTTTTACAGATACAGGTAATTTGTCGATCGTTAAATTTACCATAATTTCTCACGCCCTCCTTTGAAGATTCCAAAGCCGAAATGGTCGCAGCGGAGGCAGCGTCCGGATTCCTGCGCAATTTCTTTTCTGTTCATGCAGTTTTCAACACCTTCAAAATCATGTTTTCGTTCACTTGCTTCCCGTTCAGACAGTTCCACACGGCCGCATGGTGTATGGTCATTGTTATTTGGAAGAGGAATTTCAATATCACAGGTGATCTCATGGTGATATCCTAAATATTCATCAATATTTGCAGCAGTTACCTTTGCGGCGGCTACAGCCTTAATAACAGTAGCAGGGCCGGAAGCACAGTCACCGCCTGCAAATACGCCCGGTATATCTGCAAATCCGCCGTTTGGCAGAGTGACGATCTTTCCTCTTGAAACCGGGATACCGGATTCTTCATAGTGTTTGGTTTCAATATTCTGGCCGATGGCAACGATCATGGTCTGACATGGGATCACATAGTCCGGCTCACCGCTGGCAGTTACACTGGCACGTCCGTCTTTAATGGTGCTGATCATCTGAGGAGTCACGCGGACACCGGATACATGTCCGTTTTCATCGACTTCAATACCGGCAGGTGCAACTAAGGTAAGCAGTTCCACACCTTCTGCTACAGCAGCTTCGATCTCAGCCGGGAGTGCAGTCATATCAGCCACACGGCGGCGGTAAACGATGCTGACTTTCTTTGCTCCAAGACGGATAGCGGTGCGGACAGCGTCCATGGATACATTTCCGCCTCCGATAACAGCTACCTCCTGTCCTGTAAGATCAGGGCAGTTTCCAAGGCTTACATTTCTAAGGAAACCAACGGCGGAGGTGATACCTTCTGCATCTTCGTTAGGAAGTCCTAATTTCTTATCAGTAGAGGCACCTACTGTAATAAGTACTGCGTCATATACTTTTCTAAGTTCGTCTAATTTAATGTCTTCACCGATCTTTACATTGTAATGTACCTGGATACCGGTTTCCAGGATGGCGTCTGTATCTTCTTCCAGACGGTCTTTAGGCAGACGGTAGTTTGGAATACCATAGCGCAGCATACCGCCAAGTTTTGGAAGCATCTCATAAACAGTGACCTGATGGCCCATTAACTGCAGATAATAAGCAGAAGAAAGTCCGGAAGGTCCGCCGCCTACAACAGCGATCTTTTTGCCGGTGGAAGGTCCGCAGGCCGGCGGAGCCACCTTTCCAGCCAGGTCAGCAGCAGCCCGCTTCAGTCCGCGGATATTGACAGATGTATCTACCATGTTACGGCGGCAGCGTGCTTCACAGGGATGTTCGCAGATAAAACCGCAGGTAGACGGAAATGGGTTGTCCTTGCGGATCAGCTGGATAGCATCTGCATAGCGGCCATCTCTTACAAGGGCAATATAGCCGGGGATGTCCACATGTGCAGGACAGAGAGCTACGCAGGGAACAGGCTGGGAAATCGCACAGCTGCATCGTTTGTTGCGGATATGAGCTTCAAAATCATCACGGCAGGTATGGATCATCCGCCATACCATTTTCGCAGCCTCAGAACCGATGGCACAGTCAGCGGTCTGCATAATGGAAAGTGCAGTTTCTTCGATCAGATCCAGGATCTCATAGTCGGCATCTCCGTTTAATACGTTGGTGATCATGTGCTTTAGCTGGTGAAGACCTACACGGCAGGGAACGCATTTTCCGCAGGTCTGGGCATGGCACATTTCAATAAAGGCCCTTGTTATGTCAACAGGACAGATACCTGGAGGGCTTGCCACAATACGCTGCTCCAGATTTTTGTAAAGACTTTCAACCATCAGCTGGTCTTTACTTGGGGTGAACAACTCCAATCTGCTCATATGAAACCTCCTGAACATATATTTTGTTTAATGATAATAAATGTCATTTATGATTATAACATATATTTGTAAAAAATACACTATAAAATATACAAAAAGTTTGTAATAATTTTTAACAATCTAAATTATTTTTTAACCTTTGAATACGGTATTTTTCACGGATAAAACTGATTAAAGCTTTAGAATCCGTGTAAAGTAATCGTCCTTTTTTTGTCAATGTGTTTGCAGTGACAGTAAGGGGCTCTACGAAAGGAATAGTGACAATATCCGGCGCGTGGGCTGTGGCTTCTTTTATAAGATAAGAACCCATGCCAGCCAGTGTAATGAGATTTAAAATAGTATAAAGCTGTTGTGAATAGAGAGTGACGTTAGGATGTATGCATTTTTCGTTGGCTACAGAGCAGATGCGTTTATAGGTATAGGAGCCTTCCGGGACCATAGTAACAGGATAAGAACAGGACTCTTCAAAAGAGATACTGGTTCGGGAAGCCAGAGGATGACTTTTGTGGACACAGAAACAGATTTCTGTTTCGAACAAGGGAATCAGATCTAAGGCGGTACTTTGTGGATCAATACAGGCAACTGCAATATCCAGTTCTTCTCCTAAAAGTTTGTCTACAATGTCCATGGCCCCACATTCGACCAGACTTAGATTAATCTTAGGATAAGCAGTTTTAAAATCTTTGCACAGTAAAGGCAGTAAAAATGCGCCAATCTGCAGTGGCATTCCTAGTTTGATCATGTTCCGGTTGCCGGTCAGGTCCTGCATGCTGTTATCTAATTCCTGGACATTTTTTAAAATAGCAGAAGCATAGCGATAGAAGATTTTTCCTTCTTCTGTCAGGAACATTTTTTTGTTGATGCGGTGGAACAGGTTAACGTGATATTCATTTTCCAGCTCCTTTAAGGCAATGGTGATGCTTGGCTGGGATATGTGCAGTTTTTCAGCAGCTTTTGTAATATTTTGATGCTCATATACAGCCATAAAATATTGTAACTGTGTCAGTCTCATGTGGAAAGCTCCTTTCAATAACTATAAGTAAATCTTAACGTATCTTAAGATGTATAGTCAATGACTATATGACAATAAAAAACGGGTATTTTACATATTGAATGAGATTTTGTACAATAACATCATCAAAATAAATAAAAAAGAAAAGGAAAAATCAAGATGAGTATGACAATTTCACAAAAGATTTTAGCCAAACACTGTGGTTTAAAATCAGTGAAAGCAGGAGAACTGATCGAAGCAGAGGTAGATCTGATCCTTGGAAATGATCTGACTACACCTGTAGCTATCCGTGAATTTTCAAAGATAGAAAATGCAAAGGTAGCAGATCCGGATAAAGTAGTGATCGTCATGGATCACTTTACTCCTAACAAAGATATCCAATCTGCGACTCAGTGTAAGGTTTGCCGGGATTTTGCAGAAAAGCAGGGGATAAAGTCCCTTTATGATGTGGGAAGAGTTGGGATAGAACATGTTCTTCTTCCTGAAAAAGGGTATGTGCATTGTAACGATCTGATCGTAGGTGCAGATTCCCATACATGTACGTATGGGGCTTTAGGAGCATTTTCCACAGGTATTGGAAGCACCGATATGGCTGCAGCCATGCTGACTGGAAAATTATGGTTCCAGGTTCCTAAAGGTATTCAGGTAGTGGTAAAGGGAAAGAAGAATCCATGGGTTTCAGGTAAAGATGTGATTCTTTGGCTGCTAAAGAAGATTGGTGTTAATGGTGCCGATTATGCATCCGTAGAATTTACAGGAGCCATAGAAGAGCTGACAGTGGATGATCGCCTGACTATTTGCAATATGGCGGTAGAAGCAGGCGCTAAAAACGCAGTATTTCCTGTAGATGAAGTTGCTGCAGAGTATTTGAAAAAAACAGGTGCACAAAAGGGTATAACTTTCGAAACAGCAGATGCTGGTGCTTACGACAAGATCATAGAATTGGATCTTAGTGAAATAGAACCGGTGGTAGCTTTCCCTGGAAAGCCGGATAATGGAAAATGTTTTTCTGAATTCGGAAAAGTAAAGCTGGATCAGATTGTTATCGGTTCCTGCACGAATGGAAGACTTTCTGATATAAAAACAGCAGCTGATATTTTAAAAGGAAAGAAAACAGCAGAAGGGCTGCGAGTGATCATTATTCCGGCTACACCAAAGATATATAAAGAGGCTATAGAAGCTGGTTATATCCAGGATCTGATAGAGGCCGGATGTGCGGTGATGACGCCTTGTTGTGGTCCATGTATTGGCGGAAGCATGGGAATCCTTGCACAGGGAGAACGGGCTTTGGCAACTACCAATCGAAACTTTACTGGAAGAATGGGCCATCTTCAGTCAGAAATATATCTAAGCAGTCCTGCAGTAGCAGCAGCAAGCGCACTGACTGGTTATATCACGCATCCTCAGGAGGTGATGAAATGAAACTTCAAGGAAAAGCACGGGTTGTTGGAGATAATGTAAATACAGATCAGATGTATCCTACAAGATATACCAGTATTACAGACGAAAAGGAAATGGGAAAGCATTGTATGGAGGATTATGATGCAACCCTTTTAGAAAGAATGGAACAGGGAGATGTATTGGTAGCGGGAGTTGGATTTGGCTGCGGCTCTTCCAGAGAACATGCTCCGAAATCAATTAAAGCAGCTGGTTTTTCCTGTATTCTGGCAAAAAGTTTTTCCAGGATCTTTTACCGCAATTCCATTAATATAGGTCTTCCGATCATTATCTGCGCAGAAGCAGTGGATGAATGTAAAGAAGGCGATGAACTGACGATCGATTTTGATGAAGGTATTCTTATAAATGAAAGGTCAGGAAAAAAGTATGAGATAGCTCCGTTCCCTCCTTTTATCCAGAAAATCATGGATAACGGTGGGCTGATCGGAAGGATAAAAAATGAAATCAGAGGATAAAAAGATGGAATATGTAACATTAGCGCCCCATGCCGTGAGACCACAGAAAAAGGATAAGATATTTGAAAACAGTCAGAAAGCAAAAAAGGCGATCGCTGAGTATGGAGAAGATGCCGTGATCAATGCAACTCTGGGTGAGTGCATTGACGATGATGGAAATCTGATGGTACTTCCGATGGTGGAAGAAAAGCTAAAAGAAATGCCGCCAAGGGAAATGTTCAGTTATGCTCCGATTGCTGGAGTAGAAGGTTTTAGAGAAGCCGTAGAACAGTCACTTTTGGGTGACGACAACAGAGGATTCTATTTGGAAGCAGTTCCTACTCCAGGTGGCTGCGGTGCTTTGCGGCATGTAGTATGGAATTTCCTTGAAATGGGAGAATCTGTTTTAACTACGGAATATTTTTGGGGACCGTACAGAGGAATCTGTGAAGAACATGGAAGAAAGCTTGAAACTTTTGAAATGTTTAACGAAAAAGGAACGTTTAACCTGGAAGCTTTAGATGCAAAACTGGCAGACCTGACATCTCGTCAGAAACGTCAGCTGATTATTTTAAATACACCGGCAAATAATCCAACTGGTTATAGTATGACGCCGGAAGAGATGGAAGGTGTATCCGAACTGGTAAAAAAGTATGCTAAAGACCCGGAACAGAAGATCACGCTTTGCCTGGATGTTTCTTATATTGATTATGATGAGGAATTTAAAGAATCCAGGAAGATTTTTGACAAATTAACAGATCTTCCTGAAAATACCATGCTGACAGCGGTATTCAGTATGTCAAAGAGCTTTACTATGTGTGGTATGCGGTGCGGCGCGGTTGTGTGTCTTTCACCTACAAGGGAGGCAGCAGACAGTTTCAAGGCGGCAATGTCCTTCTCTTCCCGTTCCACCTGGTCTAATGTAATCCGGTCTGCACAGAAGGTGCTGGTTGAGATCTGCTTAGATCCCAAACAAAAAGAAGAGGCCGATAATGAAAGACGCAAGTTTGCCAATACCATTACATACAGAGGCCAGACATTCATTGAGGAAGCGAAAAAGAACGGTCTAAAATGCTGTCCTTATAATCATGGATTTTTTATTACAATTCCTTATAAAAATCCGCAGAAACTGGCAGATGAACTGCAGAAGGAACTGATTTTTGTAGTGCCGTTAGAAAAGGGAATACGTTTTTCGCCTTGTGCTGTAACAGAAGATAAATGTAAGAAAGCACCGGCAGCAATTGCCAGGGCGATCAAAAATCTGGAGGAATAGTATGAGAGTACATGATTTTGATGAGGTAGTTAAACGAAGGGGAACAGATTCTAAGAAATATAATCCTGTTTTTTATCCGGAAGATGTGATTCCCATGTGGATCGCAGATGCAGATTTTTTAAGCCCGGAGCCAGTGGTAAAGGCAATCTGTGAAAGAGCAGCCCATGGAGTTTATGGTTACACACATACAAGTGAACGTATGAAAGAAGCAGCGGCGGGCTGGTTAAATCGCAGATTTGGAATGCATGTTAAAAGCGAAGAAGTGGAATTTTGTCCAGGTGTGATCGGTGGTGTGATCGCGGCCATACGCGGACTGACAAAACCAGGCGATAAGATTGTTGTCCAGACTCCGGCTTATCCTCCTTTTACAGATGGCATTGTAAATAATGGCAGAAGAATAGCGGAAAACAGGCTGGTTCTGAAAGATGGACGATATGAGATTGATTTTGAAGATTTTGAAAAGCAGTGTAAAGATCCTCGCACAAAAATGTTTATTCTCTGCAGTCCCCATAATCCCACAGGAAGGGTGTTTACAGAAGAAGAGCTTTGCAAAATGACGCAGATCTGCTTAGAAAATAATGTGTGGATAGCCAGTGATGAGATCCATTGCGATATTGTATATAGTGGTCATCATCATATCCCTACAGCTTCTTTGTCAGAAGAAGTGGCTATGCATACGATTTCCTTTGTTAGTCCAAGTAAAACCTTTAATCTTCCAGGGTTTCGTACAGCGGTTATGATTTCTGCCAATCCATGGATGAAGAATCAGGCTCATGAAATACTGGTAGGGAATAAGGCAACGGGAGAAAATATCTTTGGTACGGTAGCTTTCTGTACAGCATATGAAGAGTGCGATTATTATGCAGATCAGATGCGTGAATATATGGAAGGAAATCGGAGACTGGCTTATAATTATATTTCAGAAAACCTTCCGGGTATGAAAATGATCGAACCAGAAGGAACCTATCTGTTCTGGATTGATGTAAGAGACTTAAAAATGGAACAGGAAGAAGTGATGAACCGTTTTGTAAAACAAGCAAAAGTTGGTGTACAGGATGGACTTCACTTTGGAGAGGCGGGAAGAGGCTTTGTCCGTTTAAATGCAGCGTGTCCGCGCAGTATACTGATGCAGGCACTGACACAGATAAAAAATTATTTTTATAAATAGGAGGAAAAAAACATGAGAAAGATGGCAGCAGCAGCTTTAGCGGCAATGATGGCAGTAAGTGTATTGACCGGATGTGGTTCTCAGACAAAGGAGACAGCCGCAAAAGCAGAGGAAACAAAGACAGAGAGTGCAGGTAATGTGGAGGCAGCAGGAACAGCATCTACAACATTCCCGGAAAAAATATTAAGATTATTGTTCCATTTGACGCAGGAGGCGGTGTTGATATTACCTGCCGTGTTATTTCTGAAGCGGCTGGAAAGGATTACTTCAATGGTCATTCTATTATAGTTGAAAATATGCCGGGCGGTGGTGCAATTGTAGGACAGACCAATGTAGCAAATGCAAAAGCAGATGGTTATACTATGCTGGCAGCATCTGCAGCGTTGGTTACAAATCCAATTTTTAACGAAACTACATATAAGACTTCTGATTTCAAAGCAATTGCAATGGTATGCTTTGATCCTCAATGTGTGGTTGTTCCAAAAGATTCCCCATATAATACCTTAGAAGAGTTCGTAGAAGCAGCAAAGCAGGATTCATTGAAAATGTCCACTCCTGGACAGTCTACTTCCCCACATCTTGCAGGAGTACAGATGGAGCAAGAGCTGGGAATTAAGTTTGATTATCTTCATACAGATAGTGCAAATATGCAGCTTCAGCAGATCATGGGCAACCATTCTGACTGTGCTTTAATGACTGCAGGTGAAGCAGCTTCCGCAGTAAAAGATGGTTCTGTGAAGGCTTTGGGTGTTATGAGCGAAGAACGTGCAGAAACTCTTCCAGATGTTCCTACATTTAAAGAAGCAGGCTATGATATGGTAGTTGGTTCTTTCCGTGGACTGGCTGTTCCGGCTGATACTCCGGATGATGTAGTAGAAGTTCTGGATACTACTTTTGGTGAGATCATGCAAACCGAGACTTTTAAGGAAAAAATGGCAGCAGCAAATATGCCTGTGACCTATATGAATTCTTCTGATTTTGATAAATTCTTACAGGATTATTCCGCAACAATGACTCAATTAAAGGAAGTTGTTGATAGCCAAAAATAATAGTTGGAGAATAACTGGAGGCTAATTTATGTTTCATAAGAAAATAGAAATGTCCATGCCTATATTGTTTATCCTTCTGGGTATTGCGGCTTTTGCATACGCTATGACTATTCCAAAAGAAGATGGGATGTTTTTAAAGATCATAGCATTGATCATGATCGTGACATCTGCAGCAATCCTGTATTTTGTTCTTCGTGAACAAAAAAACGTAGTTAATATGGAAGGTGTGGATTTAAAAAAAGTAATTGTAACTGTGATTGTACTCTGCGCATATGCGCTGGTACTGGAATTTGCAGGCTATCTGGCAGCAACCTTTGTACTGGCAGTTTTCACAATTCGTTATTTGAATTATAAAAAATGGGCAATCATCCTTGGCTTTGCAATATTTGTAACATTGTTGACTTATGGTATATTTTATGGTCTGCTGAGTGTACCGCTGCCAACCCCATTTTTCATTGACTAGGAGGAAAAAATGGCAAATATTTTATTAGGTTTTCAAAGTGTACTGGAGCCGATGAACCTTCTGGTCCTTGTAGGTGGAGTTATGATCGGTATGGTAGTAGGTGCGCTGCCTGGATTAAATGACAGTATTACGCTGGCAGTTCTGATCCCTGTTACTTTTGGCATGAATCCACAGACGGCTATGTGTCTGCTTATTGGTATTTATGTTTCCGCGTGTTATGGAGGTTCTATTCCTTCTATTTTACTAAAGATTCCGGGAACAGCGTCTTCTGTAGTCACTGCTTTTGATGGTCAGCCTATGACCCAGAAAGGAAAAGCTGGACTTGCACTAAGCATTTCCACCACAAGTTCTGTATTTGGTGGTATTATGAGTTCTCTGGTCCTTTTATTCTTTTCCCCATTTCTGGCTGCCCAGGCGCTTAAATTTGGGCCTCCGGAATATTTAATGCTGGCAATTATGGGTATGAGTACCGTAGTTGGTATGGCTGGAAATGCTATGCTGAAAAATATTCTGGTTATGTCTTTAGGACTTCTGATCTCATGCATTGGATTAACTCCGCAGGCAGGTTTTTCAAGACTGACATTTGGAAATCCTTATCTGTTAGAGGGTATTCCGTTAGTACCCATGCTGATTGGTCTGTTTGGTGTAGCTTCTATTCTTGAGCTGATCGAAACTACCGGCGGTGTAAAGAATATTACAGAAAAGATCCAGCGTGTTCATGTAAAAATGCTGGATAAAGAGATGTGCAAACGTCTCCTTCCAACTTGGATGCAGTCCGGCATCATTGGTACTCTTATCGGTGTTATCCCAGGTGCAGGAATGATCATGGCGATCTATTTGGCATATGATCAGGCACGCCGTGCAAATCCGGATAAAGAGTTTGGAACTGGTGTTCCGGAAGGAGTAGCAGCACCGGAAACTGCAAACAATGCAGTTGTAGCAAGTTCAATGGTTCCGCTGCTGGCACTGGGTGTTCCGGGAAATGCTACTTCAGCATTATTCCTAGGAGCCTTGATGATCCAGGGCTTAAGACCAGGACCTGCTCTTTATAGAGATTATCCGGAACTGGCATACCTGATCGTAGTAGGATTTTTGGTTGCAAATATCTTCATGCTGCCTATGGGCCTTGCATTCTGCAATTTTTTAGCTGGTAAGATCCTTTTGTTAAAACGTGAGATCTTAAGTGGTCTGGTACTGGTTCTTTGTGTAACCGGTGCGTTTGCAGTAAGCAACAGTGTATTTAATATTTGGGTAATGATTGTATTTGCTGCCATCGGCTATTTTATGAACAAATTCAAGCTTCCGCAGTCACCGTTGATACTTGCTATGGTACTTGGTTCCATGATGGAAAAGAATTATTTGCAGAGTATGGTACTTTCAAATGGTTCCTGGTCCATCTTTGTAACAAGACCGATCAGTTTGGCTTTGCTTATTATTTCTGTTCTTTTTATTGCAGTCCCGCTTTATAAGAGATTTGTAACTGAGAGAAAAAAACAGTAATATAAAAAGCAGATATTTCGGTCGGGTTTTCGGTATAATAAGAATAGTAAATAGGGAGTGTTGCAAAATAGATGAATAATCTATGGAGCGACAGCTCCCTTTTTTATGCTTAAAACGATATCATAAAATATTTCCCTCAACTGCTGTATGATACAGAAAAGGTGATCTTTTAGGATTGTATTTATAGATTATATCAATAAAACAATAAAAAAATCGGATGAAAGCAATTGGACAACTTCCCCTCCGCCTGATAAAATAATAACACACAGGAAGCGATATGAAAATTTTACAAGGGGGAAAATATGGGGGAGAGTGTAAAGACAGATCCGCAGAAAAACAGTGGGCTGACCCGCCAGGAGCTGCGTGAGCTGGAATCAAAAGAAAAAACAGATGCGCAGCGGCTTGCAGAAAAGGTGATCCTGTTTTTTCCAAATGTCTGCGGAATTATAGCTGTTTCAGAGTATATGCTGATACCGGACAACAGTATGAACCGGAATCCGTATACATATCTGGGATTCCTTATATTGATGATGATTTTTTATAATGGATATGGCGCAGCAGCCGGGATCCGGTATTTACAGAAAGACAAAGGATTATATGAGAAATTCCGCTACCGTGCGCCTCTGTGGTCTGCACTGTTTCTGCTGTTTGCAGGATATGATTATCTGACTTTAAAAACAGGCATACTGACACAGCCTTTTGTTCCGTGTATGAATTTTATTTTAAATGCAGCATGGATCGACCGTGCCATGATACTAGACTGTACCGTACATACCCTGGGATTGTTATTCCTGGGATATTTCATAGGAGTTGGCCTGGGGCTGATCACAGGTATTACCTGCGGCTATTCAGAAAAGGCCCGCTACTGGGTAGATCCGGTGATCAAATTTTTAGGACCGATCCCTACATCTACCTGGATCCCGATCATGATGGTGATTGCATCTTCTTTATTTGGCGGAGCAGTATTTATCATTGCTCTTGGATCATGGTTTGCAGTGACTGTTGCGTCCATGACGGGTATTGCCAATGTAGACCGGGATTATTTTGAAGCAGCCCGTACATTAGGTGCAAATGAACGGCAGCTTGTTTTCAGGGTGGCTTTGCCTCATGCCATGCCGTCTATTTTACAGGGATGTACCCAGGCGATGAGCAGTTCCTGTACAGCGATTATGATCGCTGAGATGTTAGGAGTAAAATCCGGACTTGGCTGGTACATGAACTGGAGTAAATCCTGGGCAAGCTATGACAAGATGTTTGCGGCACTGTTTGTGATCTGCTTCATTTTTACAGTCGTAACGAAAATACTGGACCGGATCAAACGCCATGTGCTCAGATGGCAGAATGGAGCGGTGAAAAACTATGGATGATACCAACAGGATTTTATTAAAACTGGAAAATATTTCCAAAAGTTTTGCAAAAGTGGAAAATGACCAGGTTACCCATGCTCTTGATCAGATTAATCTGCAAATGGAAAGTGGGGAATTTATCAGTCTGGTTGGGCCGTCCGGCTGTGGAAAGTCTACGGTGTTAAGGCTGGTAGCCGGTCTGATCCAGCCTACACTTGGAAAAGTGACTGTAAATGGGGAAGAAGTAACGGGGCCTTCACCTGAGCGGGGGATGGTCTTTCAGAAGCCTACATTATTTCCATGGCTGACAGTAGAAAAAAATATTGCTTTTCCTTTAAAAATGCAGGGAAAGCTAAACACAGAAAATGGAAAAGAAAAAGTAGAACATATGTTAAATATGATCGGCCTGGAATCTTTCCGGGACGATTATCCGGGGCAGCTTTCCGGAGGAATGGCGCAGAGAGTGGCATTAGTCAGGACATTGATCAGCCAGCCGGAGATCTTGCTTTTAGACGAACCATTGGGGGCATTGGATGCATTTACACGCATGAATATGCAGGATGAGATCCTTGCTATGTGGAAGGAGAGAAAGCAGCTGGCCCTTATGGTCACTCATGATGTTGATGAAGCGATTTATATGGGAAGCATTGTTTACGCCTGTAGATATTCCAGGACGTTTTGTTGATATGGAAAACTTTGACCTGACACCAACAGAGGAAGAAAAGGCTGCTATGGAGAAAGAAACGGCTTATGGAAAGCCAGTACTTTATTATATGTCTGACGGCTGTACTTCCGGCCCTACTGTAGCAGATGATAAGGGTTATTATGAAGAAGCAGGACTGACTGCAGAGGGATTTAAAGGTAATTCTTATATAGAGGCACTGGGAACTCAGCAGGCAACCGTTGCAGTAGGACACATTGCAACCATGCTGGTGCCGATCACAAATAACGTAGATATCACTTTCGTTGGCGGTGCTCATATTGGCTGCAAATCCCTTTATGCACTGGCAGACAGCGACTACAATACAACAGAAGATTTAAAAGGAACGCAGATTTCTGTACCAAACGGAATTGGAGCTTCTGACTACAATATCACTTCTTTACTGTTAGATGCAGACGGCATTGATCCATTAAAAGATGTATCTCTGATCCAGGTTTCTTCTGATGCCTGCGTAGCAGCAATGGAGCGTGGTGAGATCTCCGCAGCTCTTTTAAGTGATACCTTTGCCTATGCTATGATGAAAGAGGGCAAGTTAAAATGTATCCGTTCCTTACAGGACGATGATTTTGCAAAAGACAGCTGCTGCGTGATCGCTATGAACCGCACTTTCGTAAAAGAAAACCCGGTGATCTCCAAAAAGATTACACAGGCAGTTCAGAAAGCACATTCCTGGATGCATGAAAACACAGAAGAGGCAACACAGCTGCTTCTGGACCGCGGCTGGAACGGCGGAGACTATGACATGAACGTTATGATCAACAATGCACTTCAGTTTGGCCTTTCCGATGAATTTACCGGAGAATCCTTAAAGCATGTGATTGAAAAATATGTACGTCTTGGTCTGATCACAGCAACCGATGATGTAGATAGTATTTATGAACTGGCTTGGTCACCAGTACAGTAAATGAAAAACAAACCGGGATACAGGCGAGATATCTGTTTCCCGGTTTGTTTTTATAATATTATAAATTATTTATATCAGTCTTTTTTCTCAATAGCCCTGAAGATAAAGTAAGCAGGGATAGATGTTGCCATCAGGCAAAGACTCTTGATCATCTGCGTGCTGGAGCAGGTCATACAGATGATGAAGGTGATAACAATTGCAAGGATGGTAGTTACCGGATAACCAGGCATCTTTAACGGACGTGCCATATCCGGTTTTTTCTTGCGCAGTACAAGAAGAGAAGAGCATACAACGCATTCAAGGATACGTCCTGCAAAAACATTGATACCAAGTAAGGTTCCAAAAGAGCCGGTCCACACGAAGATCAGAGCGATCAGACAGATAAATAAGGTAGGAATGTAAGGTGTATTGTACTTTTCATGGAGCTTTCCAAAAGGTTTAAACATAAGACCTTTCTGACTCATAGAATAAGAAACTCTTGGATAACTCATGATACCGCCGTTTAATGCACCGAAGATAGAAATGCAGGCTCCGATGGTGACGATGACAGTACCGGCTTTTCCGAAAATAACAGTACCAGCATCAACAACGGGAGTTTCACTTCCTGCCAGGTTGGCAAATCCCACAGTGCCGACACATGCAACAGAGATAAGCACATTAATAGTGATAACAATGATCATACCGATGATCATAGCTCTTGGAAGAGTCTTTTTCGGGTCTTTAATATCACCGCTCATGTAAGCCAGCTGATAGTATCCGCCGAATGCAAGGAAAGCAGGGAAGGCAGCATTTAATACATGGTTCCACTCGGTTGTCTGGGATTCAGTAGTAACAGTGGTAAAGTTCTCTGGGGAGATCAGGAAGAAACCACCGATGATAACAAGGAGCAGTGCACATAACTTACCAACTGTAAAGATGTTGGCTACTGTGGAGCCAAGTTTGGTTCCGTGAATGTTTAAGATCATAAGAGCAAGGATAACAGCTGTTGCGATCATTTTGATCCCTGTGGGGGTGATGCCTGGGATCAGCTTGGCAAGATTGCTGGCAAAGGCAGTGGCAAGCATTGCTACTAAGGGAATATAATTTCCAATGGTCATAGACCAGCCGTATACAAATCCGCCGCCTTTTCCATAGGCTTCTGTTATGTAAACATAAGGTCCGCCGGCTTCAGGCATTGCTGGTGAAAGTTCTGCATAAACTAAAGCACAGAGAATGCCGCTGGCGCCTGCTAAGATCCAGGCGGCCATAAAAGGACCAAAGGAACCGGCAGCAGCGGCAACGGTACCAGGTGTCATAAAAATACCGGAACCAATGACTGCTCCGACTAAAATGGTGACTGCCCCAAATAAACCGATCTGACGTTTCAGTCCATTATTGTTTTCGCTCATTTATATATCCCCCTTTAAATCGTATCTTTGGCAAGTGCATGTTCAATGGCCCATGGAGAAAGTTCCTGGCCGATTCCTGGGATTTCCGGTGTATGGCAGAAACCGTGTTCATCAGGCTGGTAATCGTAGATGCCTAAACGGATATTTTTATCACTTCGGTTGGTTACATGATGTTCATGGATCACAAAATTGGAAATAGAGGATTCAACATGAAGAGAAGCAGCAATAGCGATCGGGCTTCCGCATACGTGAATCTGGATACCTGCATCAACTGCATCTGCCATAGCAGCGATTTTCATTGCTTCTGTAATGCCGCCGCAGGTGCCAAGGTCTGGCTGGTAGATCTGGTATGCATCATGTTTGATCAGGTTTGCATAATGATATTTGCCGTATACACGTTCACCTCCAGCCTGTGGGATGCCGGAACGTTTACGTACAGTTTCCAGAACCTGAAGATTCATCGGTGTACAAGTTTCTTCCATAAACATGATATTATAAGGTTTGATGATTTCGCTCATTTCAACAGCGGAAACAGCATCAGTTCTTGCATGATTTTCTACCAGGATATCCACATCTGGGCCTACAGCATCCCGGACAGCTTTTACACGTTCTTCAATCAGGGCTCTGGTTTTAGGATGGATCGGTCCCTTTAAAAATCCAAGACGGCCGCCTTCTGCATTATAGGTAATAAAATTAATCTTAATAGCATCAAAACCTTCGTCAACAGCTTTTAAGGAATGCTCTACCAGGTCTTCTGTCTTATATCCGCGGTCAAATACCATTCCCTTGCCCCATCCGAACTGAAGCTGGCTTGCGTAAGCTCTTAGGCCGTCACGGCATTTTCCGCCAAGAAGTTTATACAGAGGAACATTAAGTGCCTTTGCTTTAATATCCCAGAATGCCATATCAATGGCACTGATCGCGGAAAACATGATCGTACCGCCGCCCTGGGCCCAGAAAGTCTGTGTATACATCTTGTCCCATACAGCTTCTGTAGCCATGGGATCCATTCCAATTACGAAAGGAGCCACCTCTTTGATCATCTGGTATGAAGCAGAAGCTCCGGTATCAAATCCTACGGAAGCTTCACCATATCCATAAATACCTTCATCTGTATTGACCCGGCATACGATGGGACGCCATCCAGGTGATCCACCATCTAAAAGGTATACATTTACACTTGTTATTTTCATATTGCAGCCCTCCTGTGTATGTAATGTGCTTTTGGCTAAGTTTTGTATCAGATCTGAACTTGACTTTATTATACATCAGGAATATGCAATTATATATTCCAAGTCGGAATACCTGACATTCTTTTTGTACAGATTCAGATACAATATGTGGTTGCTTTACAGGGGGATATGAGGTATGCTTTTTGTGGACGAATTTTCTGTATACGAGGGGTAAATATCCATGAAAAATGTAAATCTGCAGCAGCTGTTTTATTTTAAGATTGCCATGAAATGTTCCAGTTTTTCGCAGGCAGCAGAGATCGCATATACTACTCAGTCTACCATCAGCAAGAATATTTCATCACTGGAGGAGATCATAGGAGAACCTCTTTTTATACGGCAGAAGAAGGGAATACTGCCTACACAGAGAGCCATTATTCTGAATTTGGAACTGGGGGAGCTTTATGACAAGATGGATCTTCTTTTAAATAATCCCCGGCAGCTTAAAAAAGAGGGAATGAGCGTCAGCTTTTGTCAGAATATTGACTTTGCAGCGGCTGTTCCAGAGCTTTTTGAGGCAGTTTCCAGAAATGCATTTTTTGCAGCAGCAGATATAACCTTGCAGTGCAGGGAAAATGAGGAAGTGGTGGAAGGTGTGCTCAGCGGTGATATTGATCTTGGTTTTATCTTGTCTGATACCAATGTAGCTAATCCAAACATTAAAATGCAGACTGTAATCTCGTCAGTTCCCTGGATTTTTTATTCTGCAAATAGCCCTTTAAACGAAAAATGCAGTCTTTCTATTAGTGATTTTGCAGAATATCCGATTGTCACCACCAAATATCTGATTGCTAAAAATGATTATCGCATGATCAATATGCTTCCTTTTACGCCCAAGCGGATCGAGATCGTGGAAACTTATGACGATATTCCCATCTATCTGGCTACTGGCATGTATATTACTTTACTGAGGCCTTATGTATATTTAAGCAATGATAAAAATATCCGGAGTTTTCCTCTGTCAGATGATTATGACCTGAAACAGGGGATCACTATGATCTGGTTTGGAAATAACAAGAATCCGTATTTGAAGAAAATGGTATCTATTATGTCCCGCAGAGAATAATTGGGAACAAAGAACTTGACCCTATAACCGTTGCAGAGTATAAAATAATACGGCAGAGAGAATGCACTGCAAAATAGACAACGGGGAGACATATATTCATGGAAAGAAACCTTACAGAAGGAAGCGTATTTAAAAACATTATCTATTTTTCTCTTCCATATTTACTATCGTATTTTCTTCAGACCTTGTACGGAATGGCAGATCTGTTTATCATCGGACAGTTTGAAGGCGTAGCCGGTACAACAGCAGTTTCTATTGGAAGTCAGGTAATGCACATGCTTACAGTTATGATCGTAGGTCTGGCAATGGGCGCAACAGTCAATATTGGACAGGCGATCGGTGCAAGAGACAAGAAAAGGGCTGAAGCAGACACAGGAAATACGGTTACGTTATTTATGATGCTTTCAATCGTATTAACGATTGTTTTGTTCTTTTCTGTAAATGGCATTGTAAGGATCATGTCTACGCCACAAGAAGCTGCAGCAGGAACTGCGATGTATTTAAGAATCTGCTTCCTGGGTATTCCTTTTATTACGGCGTATAACATTATCAGTTCTATTTTCAGGGGAATGGGAGATTCAAAAAGCCCTATGTATTTTATCGCCATTGCCTGTGCAGTAAATATTGTGCTGGATTATATTTTTATGGGAGCCATGCATTTAGGACCTTCAGGCGCAGCTTTGGGAACTACTTTGTCCCAGACAGTCAGTGTAGTTGTGGCACTGGTGATGTTTATAAAGGGAAAAACAGGCATTACAGTAAAGAAAAGTGATTTTAAACCCAGAAAAGAGACTATGGGGAGACTTCTGAAAGTAGGATTTCCTATTTCCATGCAGGATGGTCTGATCCAGGTAGCATTTATCATTATCACGATTATCGCAAACAGAAGAGGGCTTACAGATGCGGCAGCTGTAGGAATCGTGGAAAAAGTGATCAGTTTTCTGTTTTTAGTGCCATCGTCCATGCTTTCTACTGTATCGGCTTTAGGCGCTCAGAATATAGGTGCAGGAAAGCCGGAGCGGGTGGCAGCTACCTTAAAATATGCAATCTGCATTGCAGGGGGATTTGGACTTATTATTGCCATTATCATACAGTTTATCGCAGGAAATGTAGTCAGCCTGTTTACCAGTGACCAGGCCGTGATCTATGCGGGAGCCCAGTATTTAAAAGGCTATATCTGGGATTGTATGTTTGCGGGGATCCACTTTAGTTTCAGCGGCTATTTCTGTGCCTGTGGACGGTCCGGTTATTCCTTTATTCACAATATTACATCCATTGCTCTGGTACGTGTTCCAGGTGTATATCTTACGTCAAAGATATTTCCGGAAACATTGTTCCCAATGGGACTGGCAACAGCAGGAGGTTCGCTGGTATCGGTTGTGATCTGTATTGGACTGTATCTGCTTTTAACAAGTCCCTATTTACATTTGTGTGTCTGATGTATCAACAGTATAATGATACATTTCACGAATTGCGTATGCAATTAGAAAATCAAGTAGTCCAAATTCCATAAAATGAAATTTTAGGGCAAATTACAGACATTGG
>UQTA01000045.1 GCA_900543885.1 uncultured Clostridium sp. | reverse complement strand
GCGTGTGAGTTGGGTTCGCAGTTCTGACACTAGGCGGCGCAAGCCCACGAACAAAGGATTTTCTCCCAAATGCGCATCTGTAATGCGCGCCGGTGGTTTTCGGACCTTTCACGACTATATAGCAATTTAAATATTGTATTGCCAAAAAAGAAAAGCATTATCTGACACATTGGCCAAATAATACTTTTTTATAATTAGCTCTTGAATTCTCCCCGCACCCGTGTTATGCTAAGTATATCTGATTTCTAATTTTTCCCATTGCATATTATGGATTACATTTCTTGCAGGGATCATATCCTTTGGCGATCACTTCATCCCTTGTTCCTGTAAATTCCGCTTTATTAGACTCCTTCATCTGCGATACAGCTGAACAGCCTGGTTTATGGAATTTTTTTGAATTAGTATTCAGGATATAAGTGGAAGTCTGTTTTGCTGGTGCCTGTGTGGCCTGAGTTTGGGCTTGTTTTGTTTCTGCCTGAGTCTGTGTCTTGCTAGCAGCCTGAGTCTCTTTTTCAGTTTTTTGACCTGCAGTGCCATTTTCATCTAGCCAGCTGTCACCAGTGGCATAATCAATGGCAACTCCCGGCTGCACATTGTAAACAAATACACAGAATTCAACGCCTTCTCCCTGGTCTTCTACAGACTCCGCTTCCATAAGTACACCTGCCGCAACCAGATTATCACCTTCAAAAACAGGTGTCACACGGTATAAAACATGGTTTCCTGTTTCTTTTACATAATCGGCTGTCATATTTTCAAAAGGCAGCATTCCCTGGACATTTAAGTATCGGGTTCCTGTAATCAGATTCTTTTCATTGGCATTTTCCGCTGTCAGCTGATATCCGATCAGATGGCATCGGTTATACAGATACTTTCCATCTACAAAGTCATATTTTGTTGTATGCCAGCCTGTAGGTTTTACCTGACCGATATTCCCCCTTTTTTCTGTAGGCATAGTGTCTGTTCCTACGTTGGCAAAAGCCGTGCTGCAGCGCCCTAACGCATCCAGATCACCGTAGCTTTCAAATGAAACATCCGTCAGATCCGACTGGGAAAAGAAAGGAACATTGTCATTGACCGCTATGTAAGGCTGACCGGAATAAGCCGGGATCGCAGAAAGATCAAATGTCCCGCTGCTGCTTTTGATCTGAGCTGCTGCCGCTTTCGGTGTCTGAACGGTTTCTACTGTTACACTTTGATCTGTCTCTTTTGTTGCTGTTTCTGTTGTCTGTTTTACAGCTTCAGCTGTCCCAGCTGCGGTCGTCTGTCCACAGGCGCTGACAAAAAGAGAGACTGCTGCCGCCAGCCCCAGTACCCAATATTTTATTTTTCTCATCTTTCGTACCTCTCTTTGGTTATCTTTTCATGGGAAGAACCTGCAAATTCTTCTGTTTCCACCATTTTCCACCCTGACAGGTCCTTGGAAAAATATTGATCTGCGGGATATACACGGTTCCATTTATACAGTACTACTGCTTCCACATTTGCCGTCTCCGGAAACATATCTGGTCCGCAGTCGAAAGTCTCCACGAAACAGTACTCACCCTCCGCCGCTTTTCTAAGAAAATCCTCATCCACCTGGATATGTTCCTGCATCTGTCCCTCGCTGTCTTTTTCAAACATCTTCACGCTGTATTCATTCATCCACAAATTGGAGTCTCCCACCATATCCAGAATATGTCGGCGCAGCACCCGATCCTGACTTTGTCGGCGATGGTTAAACATCATACCTTTATTATCGTCTATACATGCGATCAATATCATAAGCTTCACTCCTGTCCATTATTATGTCCTCTCGGAGTCTTTCATGCACCTGCCTTTGTGGCTGATTTTCCGCCAGCCGCACCCGAATTTCATCAACGTACGCACCGCGTACGCCTCAGAAATTTGGGCACAACTGACAAAAAATCATCTCACAAAATCAGGTACAGAAAGATTCCGAGAGAACATTATTTTTTCGTTTCATTCCCCGAAACATTTTTTATGAACTCTCTCCATTTATCATTATAGCCGTTCCTTGAAGATAATTCAATTACAACCCTTACAGGTTCATTTGACCCTGATAAAAGAAGCACTCTAGGTAAGCTGTAGCTGTTTTCTGACATTTTCCAGGTATAAAATTCCCTCATTCCGTACATCATTCCGTTATAACAGCATTTTTCATGAAAGCTATCATAACGGAGGTAGAGGAAAATATGTCCGGCTATAAAGTTGAGATCTGCGGAGTGAATACATCAAAGCTGCCCCTTCTTAGCAGCGAAGAAAAAAAAGAACTGTTTTTAAAGATACTGAAAGGGGATAAGGATGCCAGAGAACGTTATATCAAAGGGAATCTGCGTCTGGTCTTAAGTGTGATCCAGCGTTTTTCCGGCAATCAGGAAAATTTAGATGACCTATTCCAGATCGGATGCATTGGTCTGATCAAAGCGATTGATAATTTTGACATTACACAAAACGTTAAATTTTCTACTTATGCAGTTCCTATGATTCTGGGAGAAGTGCGCAGATATCTGCGGGATAATAATGCTATACGTGTCAGCCGTTCCTTACGGGACACTGCCTATAAAGCCCTATGTGCCAGAGAACAGCTTACCAGGCTCCATGCAAAAGAACCTACGATTTTAGAGATTGCCAGTGAAATCGGTATTTCCGGCGAAGACATCACTTATGCTTTAGACGCTATTCAGACACCTGTGAGCCTATATGAACCGGTATTTACAGATGGCGGTGATCCTCTTTACGTCATGGATCAGATCAGCGACAAGAAAAACCGGGAAGAAAACTGGGTGGAAGATCTTTCCCTTTTGGAAGCCATGAAACGGCTTCCAGACCGTGAACGTCACATTATCGATCTGCGGTTTTTTGAAGGCAAAACGCAGACAGAGGTGGCCCAGGAGATCCATATCAGTCAGGCACAGGTTTCAAGGCTGGAAAAAAATGCCCTGCGTTCCATGCGTGCCTATCTGGCTTGATATTCGTTCTCCTGATCCCACCTCTATGATCAAGGGATTATATTTCCTGCTCTTTTGCACTTTTTAACATTCTTAAAATAAAATCCACGGAACCTTCGATTCCGTATGCTGAACTGTTGATGCACAAGTCGTAGTTGTCTGCATTTCCCCATCTGCGGCCGGTGTAAAAGCAGTAATAATCCTGATGCTGACGGTCTAACTGCTTTAACATATGTTTTACTTTTTTCTCTGTCAGATCAGGGTGCATTTCCATCACACGCTGCATACGTCTTTCAAAAGGCGCTGTAATGAAAATACTGATATGAGGGATATGATTGTTCGTAAGGATCACATCTGCACATCGTCCCATAACAATAAAATCTTCTTTTTTCGCCATTTCGCAGATCAAATCACTTTGGTTAAAGAACACAGCGTCCCTCTTAGATAAACCATGGTAACGGCTGAATTCCCTCATACGTTCTTTTATAGTCGCTCTCTTAGGTGCCGCAAATGCTGCTTCCATGTTTGCTTTATCTGAAGGATAAGCAGAACTGTCTTTGATCCTTTCGTCCTGCTCTGCCTGAAGCCGCTTTAATACGGCTGAGAAGATCTCTGCATCATAGTAGTTGATCTTCAATTTGTCAGCCAGCATAAATCCAATCTCGTTTCCGCCGCAGCCATAAGTACGGCTGATACAGATAATGCGGTGATTATCTTTTCCAAAACGTGCTTTAAACTGCAATGCATTCAGGTCAGCTGTCTTCTCATCCAGGATATCCCCGCTTGCAAAACTGGTTGGAAGTGCCATGACATCCATTAAAATACGGTTATATTCTGTCATGATCATAGATCTTGTTTCTTTATCTTCAATGGTACGGGCCATATTACTGATCAATGCCAGCTCACTTCGCAGCTGATGAGCGTCTTTCCTCAGCATCAGGCGCACCATATCGTTCACGCAGCCTTCACGGTCACGGTTAAAAACACGTCCCAGAGAAGAACCTAACTGGGCATAAACTTCTGCATCCAGATCATAGATGCTCTCCGCCAGTTCACGGAGGTTTTCCTTTGTATATTCCATGATACGTTCCCCTCCTTATAAAAAGAATACTAACATGTCCAGGAAAAAGACTGGAACTAAAAATGTAATAGACCACAGCAGATATCCAAAGAAAGAAGGCATCTTAATACCGTTTTCGTCGGAGATCGCTTTTACCATAAAGTTTGGTGCATTTCCAATATAGGTATTGGCTCCCATAAATACAGCACCGCAGGAGATGGCTTCCAGCATAGCGATAGGCACAGTTCCCAGAATGGTCTGCATTCCCTCTGTAAAGCCCAGAGAACCGGCTGTTGTAAGGAACACCAGATAGGTAGGTGTATTATCCAAAAAGCTTGACAGGAAACCAGTTGCCCAGAACATCTGGAACGGCTGTGTAATACCCAGCTCTGCACCTTTTGCCTTTAAGATCATAAGAGCCGGCTGCATCGTAATAAAGATACCGATAAACAGTACTGCTACCTCTTTGATGGCGCCCCAGGTAAAATGGTTCTTACGGCGGATCTCTACATTGGTGGTTTTAAAGGATAATAATGCAGCCAGCAAAATAATAACTACTTCGATCAGCGCCGGATATGTAAGTTTCACATCTTTAAACACCGGAATGCCCTTTACAGCTCCACTGGCATCCTGAAATGCAGCCATTCCCGGTAAAGTTCCGCTTAAGATAACAGCAGCCACGATCATGACCAGAAAGATCAGGTTATGAAGACCTAAAATATATATTTCTGTACCAGGTTTACTGATATCTGGCTTTCTTCCTTCTGCAATGTCCTTTCTGTAAGCTCTGCGATCCAGAAAATAAAATACAGTAAGAAGAACCACTGCATTAAACAGAAGAACCGGCAGCAGGTGAAGACTCCAGAAAAATGGGACTCCACGCATAAATCCCATTAACAAAGGCGGATCTCCGATCGGTGTAAGACAGCCGCCGATATTTGAGATCAGGAAGATAAAAAATACCATAATGTGGCTTCTGCGCTTTCTCCAGGCATTCATCTTGATCATAGGACGTACCATCAGCATACTGGCACCGGTAGTTCCTACCCAGCTGGAAAGCATGGTTCCTAATAACAGAAGGCCTACATTGATTCTTGGTGAACCTGCCAGATCTCCTTCCAGCGTAATATTACCTGCTACACAGAACAAGCCAAATAACAGTACAATAAATGTAAGATAATCATCAATGATGCATTCCAATACTTTTTCTGCTGCCTCTCCTGCCCCAAAGAAAACAGCAAATGGAACAATAAACAGCAGCGACCAGAACACTACCGCATGAGGCTGATGACTTTCCCACCATTCTGCCTTTACAAGAGGCAGTACAGCCACACAAAGAAGCAATCCTGCAAAAGGAATGCAAAATACAGGTGAAATACTTTCAGCTGATCCTTCAGCCGCCCACGCTGTCATTGGAAATGCCATAAAGAAAAATGCTATGGTTTCCAACAGCGAAATAATCTTTTTCACAATAATTTCCTCCTATCTGTATAATATTTTCTCGGAATCTTTCTGTTCCTGAAAATCTTTTGTTTTTCCCTCCTGGGTCGTCCTCATGCCCCCTGCCAGAAAACGACCTCATTTTTTACGTGCATTGTAGAATTGTAGCACTTTTTGCGACAAATGCAATGATTGATATTTTATTCACAGCTTTTTTAACGTTTTTTATATACTCCACACCGTATCATTGGCACAAAAAAAGTGCAGGATCAGCAATTTTCTGCTGTTCTGCACTTCTATAGAGCCAAACTCTTACTCAAACCGGACAATCTCTTTTTTCAGACGTTTCATGATCTTCTTTTCCAGTCTTGATATATAAGACTGGGATATCCCCATCAGATCTGCCACTTCTTTCTGGGTCATTTCCTCTCCGTCTGCACTTGTAAGGCCATATCGCAATTCCACGATTTTTCTTTCCCTGGGTGCAAGGCGGCTGATGGCAGTATTTAAAAGATTTTTCTCTATCTCATCTTCAATCCCATGATAGATCACATCTTCATCTGTCCCAAGGATATCCGACAGCAGCAGTTCATTCCCATCCCAGTCTACATTTAAAGGTTCATCAATAGATACCTCCAGTTTCGTCTTATTATTCCGACGCAGATACATCAATATCTCATTTTCAATACACCTGGATGCATAGGTGGCAAGTTTAATATTCTTATCAGCCTTAAATGTATTAATGGCTTTTATAAGTCCGATCGTGCCAATGGAGATCAGATCTTCCACGCCAACGCTTGTGTTGTCAAATTTCTTTGCTATATACACTACCAGCCGCAGATTGTGTTCGATCAGGGCAGCACGGGCTTTTTGATCCTCTTCTGTTCCCAGGCATGCAATCATCTTTCCCTCCTCTTCTGTGTCTAAAGGCGGCGGCAGGATATCTGCTCCCCCGATATAATGCACTTCTCCCTGTCCTGGCATAAGAACAGTCCGAAACCTTGAAACAGTTTTTAACTGAAAACGATTTGGCACACACACTTTTATCATCATATTGATTCCTCCTATACTTGCATCCCTTCATCATTCTTCTGTATCAGCACTTCATATTCATTATCGGGAGATAAATTTCCCTTGGTTATGGCGATCCAGGGCTTCGGTATCACAAAGCTGTCTGTTTCCCCTTCTATCTTCATTTCATCGATCCTTACAGCCGGAAGAATGCCGCTGCTGCCTACGCAGCGGTAAGGCACATACATAACACCTTTTATCGCCGGACAAAGCCGTTTCATAAGCCCAGCTGTAGCTACATGGATGGGAATACCGCTTACAGGCGCCCTTAAATGATTTCCTGTATCGATCAGCCCTCTGGTCTTTATCGTCTGGCCCGCATAAAACAGAGTAACATTTCTTAAATACCGGCTTTCTGCCTTTCTGACGCCCCAAAAACGCAAAACCTGGAAAAACCACAGACAGAAGCAGATACCTCCGGCAGCCAGAAACAAACGTGCAAAAAAACTTTCCGGCAGCCATTTTGCAAGTTCTCTGGCAGGACTGCTTTCCATAATGGCCAACATAACGCCCCCAAGGACGACCGATATAAGATAGATTCCTCCCATGGCCCGAAAAAGTTCTCTCCGGCTCTTTATCCCATAAGCCACAGCTGCCATTACCATCCCGGCTGCCACATAGGTTCCAAACATCTGAACAATAATCGGGATTCCCGGAAATGCCGCCAGGATACAGGCCCACAAAGCTCCCACAAAAGCTCCCTTTAACAGATGCTTAAAATCTGCACGGTATGAAAAAAGCTGATTCAGCATTGCAAGTACTGCCAGATCCATTAACAGATTCTCTGCAAATATCACATCTATGTAAACTCTGTACACCATTTTCCCAGGCCTTTTCACCTCCTTGGTCTTTATGTACTCCCAGAAGTTTCTTTATGAGGTACATTATAATCATTCTCAAGTGCAAAAGCTGTCGAAGGGTGTAGGAGAAAATCCTGTTTTTTTCGACATTCTTCGCATAAAACTTCTTGTACTCTGCAAGTTGGCAGGAAAATTTTTCCAGCACGCAAAAAAGACCTCTTCTACAGGTTTTACTGCCTGTAAAAAAGGTCTTTATTCAGACGATCTGTCTATTTATTATCTTTTATTCTTTAAGAAATCCGGGATATTGATTTGCATTTCCTTGTTTGCAGCCGGGCGGAAAGAAGGAGTTGTTCTCTCTGCAGACGGAGCTGGCTGCTTTGTTTCCTGAGTGTTCGCAGAGCCTGCGTTAAAGCTTCCAGCACCTGTAAACTTAGGAACTGTATAAGTTGGCTGTGCAGCTGCGCCAGGATTAAATGTACGGTTAAATGCCGGCTGTACTGACTTTGTAAAAGCTGGCGCTGCTTCTGTTGCTGCTGCTTCTGTAGAAGCTGCCTTTTCTGGAGTCTGAGCCTTAAAACCAGAAGACAATCCGCTCATAGCCTTGGATACGGAAGAGGTAGCATTGTGCTCGTCCAGTCCGGTAGCGATAACAGTAATGCTTGCTTCATCCTGGGCGTTCTCATCATACATAGCACCAAAGATAATGTTTGCATCATCACCAGCCAGTTCCTGAACATAGCTTGCTGCTTCATTCGCTTCGATCAGGCTGATATCACCGGAAATATTAATGATAACGTGGCTTGCACCTTCAATGGTAGTTTCAAGAAGAGGACTGGATACTGCCTGCTTAACTGCCTCAACAGCCTTATCATCGCCCTTAGCCTTACCAATACCGATATGAGCAATACCCTTATCGATCATAACAGTCTGGATATCAGCAAAGTCAAGGTTGATCAGACCAGGAACATTGATCAGGTCAGTAATACCCTGAACTGCCTGCTGAAGAACTTCATCTGCTTTCTTAAGAGCATCCGGCATAGTAGTACGACGGTCTACGATCTCAAGAAGACGGTCATTTGGAATAACGATCAGAGTATCTACAGCCTGCTTTAAGCACTCAATACCATTTAATGCATTCTGCATACGTGCCTTTGCTTCAAAACGGAAAGGCTTTGTTACAACACCAACAGTAAGGATACCCATATCCTTTGCGATCTTTGCAACAACAGGAGCTGCACCTGTACCGGTTCCGCCGCCCATACCGCAGGTGACGAATACCATATCAGCGCCCTTTAACGCCTGGGAGATCTCCTCAGAGCTCTCTTCTGCTGCTTTCTCACCAACCTCAGGACGTGCACCGGCACCTAATCCCTTTGTCAGCTTCTCGCCGATCTGCATAGCAGTTGGAGCCTTGCAGAACTGCAGTGCCTGCTTATCTGTATTAATTCCGATAAATTCAACACCTGCGATATTTTCATCGATCATGCGGTTTACCGCATTATTACCTGCACCACCTACACCTACTACGATAATTCTTGCAGCATTCTCTGACTCATTTATTTTAATCTCTAACAAGATACTTGTCCTCCTTCTTAAAACCCTGTTCAAAGAACATGGGACTGTGTTTTTTCTATTATAAAATGTTTCTGATTTCTAGCCTAACTAATACTATATTTTATTTTTCTCAAAAAATCAACCCTGAATTTACTTTTTTAAAGTGTTGTCGGTGGATAACCTGGCAGCTGTACTTTACTTCAGTTTGAAAGGGATCGCCCCATCATTTCCTGTATCTGAGTATCCGTCCAGCTCCAGCGTTCCTTTTTTCTCCTTTAGTTCCGGATGATCCCGCAGAATATCATTTAAAAGAGAAAGTTTTCCGTCTACATCTCCGCCATCTCCCAAAGTTACTTCCATCTGGCCAATGGTCAGTGACGGCTGGCCGGAAGAAGAAAAGCGGATACGGTCTACCTGAATATTATAAACGGATAATTGCTGAGTCAGGTTTAATATTTCTTCAAATATCTTCGGATCCTGTACCGGAAGAGGCTTGTACAAAACAATTCGTCCAAATTCCAGACCTGTGATCCAGGGTATTCCCGGCAGACAATCGGCTGAGCTTTCCACAATAATACCATCCCGGTCAAAATACATATAACTGCTCATATATGATACGTAGCCTACAATACTTTTATCATAAACGATGACTTCCACTTTAAAGGGGCCATGAAAAACAAGCTTATAGTCTTCCACAAACGGGATCTGTTTATGAGGCTTCGTCTTGTCATTGATAAATGCCAGGATGGTATTGTTTCCCCATCGTCCAGAAAATAATAGCGTTTCAATCTGCGCAGGTGTATACCGGTCACTTCCGGATATTGTTACTTCTTTAATACGCAGACCGAACACAAGGACCGCCCCCAGCAGTAAAAGTGCTGCGGCGATCCCCGCCCATTTATAACTTTTTCTTTCCGTTCTTCTTATCATCCCGTATCACTCTCCATCCAGTATACTCTGCCTCCCAGTGCCTGCAGGTCACGACAGATATCTTCGTATCCTCTTTTAATATGGTGACAATCTTCTATTATAGTACTTCCTTCTGCTTTTAAGGCTGCTGTCACCAGAGCCGCACCGCCCCGCAGATCCAGTGCTCTTACCTTTGTTCCTGTTAGAAACGGCACACCGTTTATCACAGCCTTTTTTCCCTGACAGGTAATATCTGCCCCCATTTTTACAAGATCTGCGGCTGTTCCAAAGCGATCCTCAAACACTGTTTCTGTAATACAGCTCTTCCCCTTTGCTACGGACAAAAATGCCATAAAAAGGGACTGCATATCTGTAGGGAAACCAGGATAGGGGCCTGTGGCGATATTTAAGGGCGCCGGCCGGCCTTTCATGGAAATAAAAAGCCGTTCCCGATCCTTTTCCAGCACAGCTCCCGCCTGTTCAAACTGTTTAAGCGGTTCCTCTAACTGCTCCGGCCGCACTTCATTTAAAGTAATGCTCCCCCCTGCCATCATGACCGCGCTGCAATAGGTTCCTGCCACAATACGGTCGCCTTCTACTTTCCACAGGCTGTCATGAAGTTTTTTTACACCCTGTATCATGAGATGATCCGTTCCCATACCACAGATCACCGCACCCATTCCATTTAAAAAGGAACACAGCTGGCTTATTTCCGGTTCTCTTGCTGCCCCATGGATCACAGTCACTCCCTCAGCCAACACCGCTGCCAGGATTGCCTGTTCTGTGGCACCTACACTGGGATAGGGAAGATACAGTTCAGCGCCCAAAAGCCCTGAACCTGCATTTCCATTAAACTGTCCTTCTTTTTCTGTGATCTCCGCTCCCAGGCCCCTAAGGACCATTAAATGCAGATCCACCGGTCTTTCACCGATCAGACATCCGCCAGGCATACTGCACCTGCCCTCTTTCATCCGACCTAAAAGTGCGCCCAGTATAATAATAGAAGAACGCATGGCTTTTACATATTTTTCCGGTACTTCTGTACCTGCTGCCTTTGAAGCATCGATCACAAGCCTTATGCCTTCTTTTTTGCAGCTGCATCCTAATTCCTTTAAAATATCCACCATGCACCGGGTATCTTCTATATCCGGCACATTTAAAAGCACTGTCACTCCTTTGTGCAGCAAAGCGCCTGCCATAACAGGAAGAGCACCATTCTTGGATCCATGAACAGAAATCTCTCCTTCCAAGGGATTCATCCCATAAACCTGAATTGCAGCCAAGAAGGCACCTCCGCAGAAATAACATTCTACTATGATTATATGCCCTGATGGCTGCTTAAGTGCATGTATGTATGATTTTTCTTTAACTTTCCATCCGGATCTGATTAGACACGCTGAGTACAATACCCATTTCTATCATCAGGAACAAAACCGATGTTCCCCCATAACTGATAAAAGGAAGGGTAATACCTGTATTCGGGATCGTATTGGTAACAACTGCAATATTTAAAACCACCTGGATCGCAATGTGGCCCATAACGCCTATTACAAGCATGGATCCAAAAAGATCTGGAGCATTATTGGCGATCATCATAAACCGAAAGATCATAAACAGAAAGATCAGGATAATGGATACTGCCCCGAAAAGACCTAATTCCTCACAGATGATGGCAAAGATCATATCGTTCTGGGACTCTGGCAAAAAGCCCAGTTTCTGAATGCTCTGTCCCAGCCCCTGACCAAAAAGACCTCCTGAACCAATCGCATACAATCCCTGAAGTACCTGAAAGCTTTTTCCTTCCGGATCCAGTTCCGGGTTCAGCCAGGCTTCAATACGACGATACTGGTATGGCTGCAAAAGCCTGATCTGCACTAACAGCTTACCGATCGGTCCCGCTCCTGCCAAAAGGCCAATACCGCTTAATGCGATTCCATAAAATGGCCATTTGATCTTACATGCAACAAAAAGCATAACAAATGCTATACCTGCAAGAATAATACCTGAACTTAAGTTATTTGCTGCTACAAGACCAGAAATGGGTAAAGCAAAAACGATCACCCACCTGGCAGTTTTCCACTGGTTAATCTTATCTCCCTTTGCAGTGATAAACGCTGCCAGCATAACAATCAAAGCGATCTTTGCAAACTCTGTTGGCTGAAAGCTGAGAGGTCCAATACCCAGCCATCTCCTCTTACCATTTACGGCCCTTCCGAATAAAGTAACAGCGATCATAAGAACATAGGATAAAGCATACCCTAATGTTGCCACTTTTGCCAGCTTATGATAATCCAGCTTAGATATAGCCAGCATTACCACAAAGCCGCCTGCTGCGATCATGGCCTGTCTCTGCATAAAATACGCACTGTTTCCACCATATCTGCTGCTTAATTGAGCTGTATAGGAACTGGCACTATAGATCATGACCAATCCGAACACGGTAAGAAAAACAATGATAAAAAGAAGGCTGTAATCGTAAAAATAACGTGGCTTTCTCTTTTTTGGCAGTTCTCCCTGCTGTGCATATGCCGCCCTATCCGCCGGATAAACTGCACCATTTCTTCCATTTACTGTCCCATTTCCCGGATAAGCTGCTACTCGTCCTGACTGTACATAGCGGACCTGTTCACCGCCCCTTTTTACCGGAACTGGCTGACCTCCTTTGATCTGCGCAGATCTGCCGCCCTGGCGGGACGCCTGTGGGGGATTCCCCGCCATACCGGAAGGGACTCTTCCGGAATGTTTCCTACGCTTTTTCTTCCCCGCCATTGCTTTCTACCTCCTAAAGTGCCATGACGCATTCTTTAAAAACGCGTCCGCGTTCTTCATAATTTTTAAACATATCCCAGCTTGCACAAGCCGGACTTAAAAGCACATAGTCACCAGCATCTGCATAAACAGCACAAACCTGAACTGCCTCTTTTAAGTCTTCTGCATACATGATCTCTGTAAAACCATGTTCTTTCGCACAGGCTGCGATCTTATCTCTGGTTTTTCCAATCAGTACCAGATATTTTACTTTGCCTGCAAACTCTTCTGCCCACGCATCATAGGTGCTGTTTTTGTCATAGCCGCCTGCAATGAGAAGAACCGGTCCCGGCATTGCCCGAAGAGCCTGGATGGCAGCCTCTGGATTGGTTCCCTTAGAATCATTATAATAACGGACACCTGTACGCTCTCTTACAAACTCGATCCTGTGTTCTACCGGCTTAAACTGACGCACCGTTTCCTGTATCTTCTCAAAAGGAACTCCCATTAATAAGCCAATATAAGCTGCCGCCATTACATTTTCGTAATTATGACGTCCTAACAGCTGCAGTTCCTTTACATTTACAAGGATCTGCTCTTTGTTTCCGTCTGCATAAACAATGTTATCTCCGTCTAAGAAGAAGCCTTCTTTTAAACGTTCTCTGCTGGAAAACCAGTAAACTCTGGCCCGAAGCCCAGAAACAGGATCTTCTGTCTCTGATTCTGCCTGCGGTGCTGTTTCTTCTTTCTCGTCGTTGCTTTCCGCTTCAGCCATGTCTTCTGCTTCCTTTTGGATGGCATCCTCATTTTTTTCTGTTTTTCCATCAGACTCCGGAGAGATTTCTTCGATCCGGCTTTCTCCAAATTCCCGCAGCAGAGGATCATCATAATTTAACACTACCGCATCCTCTGCCGTCTGGTTCATGGTGATGCATTCTTTAATACGTACATAATTTTCCATAGATCCATGGCGGTCTAAATGATCCGGAGTAAGATTTAAAATAGCACTTACATCTGGATGGAAATCCATGATCGTCTCTAACTGAAAACTGCTTACTTCTGCCACAGTTACAGACTGATCTGTCATCTCAGACACTTTTGAAGTATAAGGTTCTCCAATATTTCCCACTACAAAAGTTTCTTCATATTGTGACCTGAGGATCGCTCCTGTAAGAGCTGTTGTCGTGGTTTTTCCATTGGTTCCTGTAATGGCAGCCAGTTTTCCAAGGCTGCACTGATAAGCCAGTTCGATCTCTCCAAGAATCGGGATCCCGGCTTCATCTACCACTGCCACAAAGGCACTGTTTAAAGGAATGCCCGGACTGATGATGCAAAGTTCCACACCTAAAAGATCAGAACGTTTGATCTCCCCAAGAACAATCCCCACCTTATCTTCTTCCTTAAATTTTTTACGGATCTCTGCCGGGTCTAAGTTCATGTTGCCATCATAAAGCACCACTTCGCCGCCCCGCTCCAGGACCAGTCTCGCAGCAGCGATACCGCTGATGCCAGTACCCGCAACCAATACTCTGCTCTGGTTCATGTTGCTTTCAACCTCCGTTTTTCTACGCGCACATCTTCGTATCTCTTTTTCCGGAACTCACAGCCCCAGATAGGCGATCATACACAGTAATGCAGTAACAATAGAAAATACTGCTACTACCCTTGTTTCAGACCAGCCGCACAGCTCAAAATGATGATGAATAGGGGCCATTTTGAAAATACGTTTTCCCCCTGTTTTCTTAAAATAAGTAACCTGGATAATAACAGAAAGCACCTCTACCAGGTAAATAAGGCCAATAATAGGGATAAATAACGGCAGGCGCATCATATAAGCAGCAGATGCCACAAAACCGCCTAATGCCAAAGAACCTGTATCACCCATAAACACTTTTGCCGGATATACATTAAAAAGCAGAAAGCCCAGCAAGCTTCCCACAACCGCTCCTGTGATCGGGCTGATTCCCATATCTTCTCCAATTGCTACGATCGTAAGGAAGGTAGCTACCAAGATCGTTACACTGGTGCAAAGACCATCCAGTCCATCTGTAAAATTTACTCCGTTATCTGTACCAAGTGTAATGAAAAACAGTGCCGGTACAAATAAAATACCCAGAGATAAGAATTTTCCATTTTCAAAACCGCCGGTAAATGGAATCAGCATATCAATGCCCACTTCCTTGCTGTGAAGCAGATACCAGGCAAAAATCCCGGTGATAATAAACTGTCCGATCAGCTTCTGGATCGGGTTTAAGCCTTCAGACCGTTTCATAATGATCTTAATATAATCATCTAAAAATCCGATAATACCAAATCCAACCGTCATAAACAGTACCGGAATGATCCTTGGATAGGACGGAATATAAAAAACAGATGTGATAATAATACTGGTCAGAATGATCAGACCGCCCATGGTAGGAGTTCCCTGTTTCTTTAAATGGCTCTGGGGACCGTCATCTCTTACCTGCTGGCCAAATTTCAGCTTATGCAGAAATGGTATGATAACCGGGCACAGCAGCGCGCTGACAGCAAATGCAATGATAATAGCTAATATTGTTTCACGAATCATAAAGCACCTCAATCTCATATGTATGTCTTATTTGGTAATTAGTATACGTCTTTTTTTCAGAATAATCAACTTAAAGGTTTTTCTCTGTCCTCTAAGTAAGGAAGGATATTTTCAAACAGAGTCCCGATCACCGGAGCTGCAATGGTACCTCCATAATAGATCCCTTCTGGTTCATCAATAGTAATCAGCGCAATAACCTGTGGATTCTCTGCCGGTGCAAAGCCTAAAAAAGAAGATATATATTTCTTTCTGCTTCTTGGCAGTTTCTCTGAAGTAGCAGTTTTTCCTCCAATGGAAAAGCCTTCAACTGCTGCTTTTCTGCCGCTTCCTTCTGCCACCACCTTCTCTAATACATAACGCATTACAGCACTGGTCTCTTCCGACAGGATCCTTTTTCCTTCCGGATAAGAAAATGCCTTATATTCTTCTCCATCCTGGCTTACCGTTCCAGCCGCAAAATGAGGTGTTACCCTTCTCCCTCCATTAATAATAGATGCTGCCGTAGTGATCAGCTGGATGGGTGTGATCTGAAACGACTGTCCAAAGGAAATCGTGGCAAGCTCCACCGGCCCGATATTCTCTTTTTTATGCATAATGGTTGACGCTTCTCCCGGCAGGTCGATCCCGGTTTTTCCCTTTAATCCAAACTGGATAAAATATTTATAATAAGCATCTCTTCCCAGTCTCTGCCCCACATCAATAAACACCGGATTACAGGAATTCATTACTCCCTGCAAAAAAGTCTCTGCTCCATGTCCTCCCGCCTTGTGGCAGCGGATCCGCCGGTCTTCCACCACCCGAAAGCCGGGACAGCTGAAATGATCTGTCAGCTTTACTACCCCCTCTTCCAGTCCTGCAGCCGCTGTGATAATTTTAAAAGTAGAGCCTGGTTCATAAGTATCATTGATGCAGGTATTGCGCCACATAGCATTTAAAAGTTCCTGCTGTTTTATTCCAGCCGGTCTCGCTGCCGCCTCTTTCTGTAAAACCTCACTTCTTAAGTGCTGGGCCGGGGTAAAAGGGTCATTTAAGTCAAATTCCTGTACATTGACCATTGCATAAATCCCACCTGTCTGCGGGTTCATCACAATGATCGACACTTTTTTCGCATTTTTCTTCTCTAAAGTCTGATAAGCCAGCTGCTGAGCATACTGCTGTATTTCCATATCCAGTGTAAGGCGCAGATCATTTCCCGCCACCGGCTCCAGTCTGTCTTCTGCCCCATTTTCCATTTCCACTCCCCTTGCATCAGTCATGGTCAGTATCTTTCCGTTGATACCTTTTAAATAATCGTCATATTCCACTTCCAGTCCTATGACTCCCTGATTATCCCCTCCTGTAAAGCCTAAAACCTTGGATGCCAGGCTTCCATAGGGATAATACCGTTTATAATCCTCATCCACCTTTACGCCTGGCAGTTTCAATCGTCTGACAGCATCTCCTGTTTCTTTATCTACATTCGTCTTAATGATCTCCCGTACGATACGTTTTTCTACTATCTTTCTTACTGTTTCCAGGTCGATCTCTAAAAGTGAGCTTAATTCCTCTATCACTTTTTCTCTGTCTTTTACCTGATTATAAATAACAGAAACCGTACATACCGTCCGGTTATCTGCGATCACATTTCCTTTAACGTCTAATATCCTCCCCCTGGCAGCTTTAATGGACCGTTCACGCTGATGCAGTTCTAAAGCCATCTGGCTGTAATGTTCCGATCTTAAAATCATAAGAAAAGCAAGCCGCCCTAAAAGCCCTGTCACTGCGATCGCAATGAGAAGCCATAGGACGGCTATATTTTTTCTGTGTTTTGTAAGATTTTCGCCTTTTATATCCATAACAGCCTCTTTTCACTGTTTTCCTAAATATATACGGCGTTTTTCTTTCTTTTATTCGTCTGTTTTACAGACCTTCCTTCTGTTATACTCCAGGCGGCTGGGTTTGTGTTGGATCCTGATCCTGGGTATTTTCCGTACTTTCGGTTTCAGCAGCTGCACCCTCAGAAGATTCATCGGATGCGCTTTCCTCAGGATCCGTCTGAGCCGGTACGGTAGCTTCTCCTGCATTAGGGAAAGTTACCTGGGCAGACGATTCCTCCGTACCATCTGCATTTGCCGGTACTGCATCAGGGATACCGCTTCCACCGTCTATATCCACATATTCATCCGTTTCATAAACTTTTGTAGTTTCTTCTGGCTGTGTTTCGCCATTTTCTCCATTTGCTCCATCCTCAGATACAGGTGTATTAATACCTTCAGAAGGAGTCTGTCCATTTGGATCCTGGCTTTCCTCCGGAAGATCACCGTCCGGGAATACATTCAGATAGGGAAGTGCTTCTGACATGATCTTAGCAAAAATATTGCTGGCAAAGGAACTGTGTGCCTGCTGATCGCCTGGCGGGAAATCAGGTACATCTACTACTACATAAACAAACAGCTGCGGATCGTCTACAGGCGCAAAACCTGCAAAAGATACAAGATAATTCTTTGCAGAACGGGGCTGTTTTTCCGCTGTACCCGTCTTGCCGCCTACCTGGTAACCAGCTACTTTCGCTGCTCCGCCGGTACCATTTTCAACGGTCTGGAACATGGCTTCTTTTAAGAAGTCTGCTGTAGACTGAGATACAGTTTCACGCACCAGAACAGGATCCTTGGTCTCTACTACAGAGCCCTGTTCATTTAAAATCTGACGTACCACATGTGGTTCATAATAAGAACCGCCATTGATCACAGAACAGAGGGCTGCTGCCATCTGTATCATAGTACAGTTGTAGTTCTGGCCAAAAGCATTGGTCGCAAGTTCTGTAGGACCCATTTTATCAGCAGGATAAACCAAACCTGCTGCATCTGCCTCACCAGGAAGGTCAATACCCGTTTTCTGTCCCATGCCAAACATAGCCTGGTATTTTGCAAATACATCCCGCCCCATCATGGCACCGATACGCATCATTGCCACGTTGCAGGACTGCATAATGGATTCCGTCAGGCTCAAAGAACCATGTCCGCCTCTTCTGTATGCGGTACACTTAATATCCCAGTCACCCACATGAAGGTATCCGCCGCAGTCAAAGTATTCATTTCCCTTTAAAACACCCTCTTCTAAGCCTGCTGCAACGGTCAGGATCTTAGACGGTGATCCGGGCTCATAAGTATCGCTGACACAGAAGTTTCTCCACAGCTGGTTCCATGCCACCTGTTTGCCATAAGAAATAACATCTTCTCTGGAATAATGATCCAGAGCCTGGTCTTCCGTGATCGTCTGATCCGGATTTTCTCTATGATAAACAGCCACAGCTTCTTTTTTACCCAGGGCAAGAAGCTCTTCTTCCGAAAATCCATCTGTATTTCGGGGATCATTTAAGTTAAACTTATTGCTGGTAGCCATTCCCAAAACTTCTCCATTGTTTGGGTTCATGGCAATAGCTGCCGTCACATGGCTTCCTACGCTGGTCTGCCACTCATCAATATATTTCTGAAGGATATTCTGCACATTTACATCAATGGTGGAAACAATAGTCTTTCCATTCACTGCGGATTTAACCACACCTTCCAGATTAGCATCTTCGTCCAGATATCCATACTCTCTTCCGTTTACACCAATAAGACTGTCATTGTAATACTGTTCAATACCGCCAGTACCGCTGCTTCCGTCTCCGCTTGCAAAACCGATCACATTGCAGGCAGTGGAATCATATGGATAAATTCTCCGATACTCATCCTCAAACCAAACACCTGTTACGCGGAAACGAGCCTGATTGTCATCATCACTTTTTCTGTAAGCAGCATTTCTTTCTTTTTCAGTCTCTTCAAACTGGCTTTTTTGATCATAAGAAAGCTGTCTGCCATTTTTATAGCGCAGATAAGCACGCTTTGGCCGCTCTTGAATTAAACCGCGAAGCTCATTTGCGTCAAAACCAAATACATCTACCAATGCCTGGATCGTTGGCTCCAGATAATACTCCGGCTTATCCATGATCTGACTTGGATCAAGGATCAGATTATATACCTTTTCACTGGTAGCCAGATAGGTGCCATTACGATCTACAATATCCCCACGTCTGTAAGGGATCGTCCTGCTGGCATATTCCTGCTGTCTCTGAGATAATACAATTTTGTTGTATCGTTCACTGTTTTCATTTACAATACGGTATAAAACAAAAACAAGCGCAAACAAAGCCAGCGATATCAGAATAACGGTGATCGCCAGCTTTACCTGCATGTATTTGGCAAATGTTCTTCGCCTGAATATATTATCTTTATTTTTGCGTTTGCCGGAATGAACTCCCTGTCCAGCATTGTTCCTAGCGTTCCGGGATGTCTTCATATTGCCTTACGTACTCACTTTCCGTCTTGTCATATAAGAGAACCTGGTCTTTTTTTGCATAAACCATACCCAGTTCCTTTGTTGCAATCTCATAAATCTCATTTAAGTCGATACTGGTATTAATACTGGTCTCTAAGGCATCATTTTCTGTACGCATCTTCTCCAGTTTTTCTTCCATCGCCTCGATATTGTGCATCCGGGCTGTAATGTCAGACTGAAGATGAAGGTAATTCACACAAAGGTATAAGGTACAGATGGAAGCTAATGTCAGCAAGATAACATAGGGAAGATCCATATACATGGCCCGTTCCTGGTTTCTGCGGATACGATGATGTTTCTTAACATTTTTTCCTATATCCTGCTGCCGTCTTCTTCTTAGCTGTTCTTCTCTCTCAGAAGGATCCAGTTTTGGAGCCGCTGAGCCATGAATGTAAGAAGCCATACCTTATTCCTCCTTTCCTGCACGTTCAAACACACGAAGCTTCGCGCTCTTTGAACGGCTGTTCTCCTCCAGTTCCTCTTTTGACGGAAGGATCGGCTTGCGTGTGATTACTTTGCCCATACTCTTCCTTCCACATACGCACACCGGAAAGTCCGGCGGACAGATACATGGATTTTCATTGGTACGAAATCTTGTTTTTACAATCCGGTCTTCTAATGAATGGAAGGTAATGATGCTAAGTCTGCCTTCCGGATTTAAAAGACGTATCATAGTATCAATAGAATTTTCCAGCACATCCAGTTCGTGATTTAATTCAATACGGATGGCCTGGAAAGTACGTTTTGCAGGATGGCCTCCTGTAGCCCGTACCTTTGCAGGGATCGCTGCTTTTATAATCTCAGAAAGCTCACCTGTGGTTTCAATAGGCTTTTGCTCTCTTGCCTTTACAATGTGCTTTGCAATATTTTTTGCGAAATTATCTTCTCCATAGTCCCTGATAATATGAAACAGTTCCATTTCACTGTAGCCGTTTACAATATCAGCCGCTGTGGTAGGATTCCTCTGATCCATACGCATATCAAGAGGAGCGTCTTCCCTGTAGGTAAATCCTCTGGACGCTGTATCCAGCTGATAAGAGGAAACCCCCAGATCCAGATAAATACCGTCCACTTTTTCTATCTCTAACTCTTTTAATACATTTTCAATATTCTGGTAATTGCTTCTGACAATGGTCACCTTATCTTTAAAAGGAGCCAGTCTCTCTCCTGCTGCACGGATGGCATCTGCATCCTGGTCAATCCCAATGAGCCGTCCGCCGCCTAACCGCTTACATACCTCATAGGCATGTCCGCCGCCGCCTAAGGTGCCGTCTACATAGATGCCGCCCGGCTTTATATTCAGGCTGCCTACTGTCTCATACAGCAGTACAGACTTATGTACAAATCCATGTTCCTCCATCAAATACCCAAGCCTTCCATATGTTCTGCAATTTCTTCCATATCATCAAAGGTATTGGCCTGCGCCCATTTATCTTTATTCCAGATTTCAATGCGGCTGCCAACGCCCACAAGCACTGCGTCTTTCTCAATTCCTGCAAATTCTCTTAAAACTGCCGGAAGAAGGATACGTCCCTGCTTGTCTACTTCACAAGTAGCAGCACTTCCCAACAGGAAACGTGAAAACTTACGTCCTGCTGTATTGGTGATCGGTAATGCACGAAGTTTTTCTTCTAATGCGGTCCATTCAGAATTATCATACACAAAAAGGCAGTTATCTAATCCCTTCGTTATCACGAATTCGTCTCCTAACTGCTCTCTGAACCTGGAAGGAACGATCAGGCGCCCCTTCGCATCTACTGTATGATTGTATTCACCCATGAACATAGCTATCACCTGCTTGTACATTGCATGGCAAGGCGGGATGCAAATGGAGGCTCCTTAAACCTCCACTTCATCCACGCAACAACCATCCTCTACCACTTTGCACCACTTTCTACCACTTGTATGTTTATAATAGTACAGAAACTGGGAAATGACAAGGATTTTTTACGTTTTTCTTTCAAAAACACCTGGCTGGGGGCAAAAAAGAGACTGTAAACCTTACGATCTACAGTCTCTTTTGTGTTTTCGATGATATTTGAATTATCCACACTGTTTCTGTTTTCTTAATTTGCTGTGTTTATAATGGAGAACTCCTACTGCCGCTCCCACTAACACAGCTGAAAGCAGCTGGGAAACCGCAAATGTGGTTCCCGGTACTTTTAACTGGTCCGTGCGCAGCCCTTCGATCCACACTCTTCCCAGTCCGTATCCCAAGAAGTAGATCCAAAGCATCTCACCGTCAAACTTCTTTCTTTTCCTGTACCATAACATAAAACCTAATACACAAAGGTTCCAGCAGGATTCATATAAAAATGTAGGATGCACCTGAATGTATTTTACACCATTTTCCACGATCTCATGTTCTAACAGTCCGGCAGAGATCATGGATGGATTTACAATACTTTCTTTGATACGCATAGCAAACAGGTTATCCGTGTATCCGCCAAATGCCTCGCAGTTAAAGAAATTGCCCCATCGGCCGATGATCTGGCCGGTGATCAGTCCTAAAACACCACTGTCTGCCATAGAAAAAAAGGACTGCTTCCGTACTTTTGTAAAAATGACCAGTGTCAGGACTGCACCGATCACACCGCCGTAAATGGCCAGTCCGCCAGCCCGCAGGTTAAAGATCTGCAGCAGATCATTTTTATAATTATCCCATTCAAAGATCACATAGTACAACCTGGCACCGATGATCGAAAAGATGATCCCATACAAAGCAAAATCCATATACAGATCCGGATCCTGTCCCCGCCTTCTCGCATCTGAGAAAGCCACCGCCATACCCGCTAACATACCGCAGCCAATGATAATGCCGTAAAATGCAATGCGAAATCCGAAAATACTGATGCTGTTCCTTAAATGCTCTATAGTGATCCCAAGGTGGACAAAACTTAAGTCCGCACCTGTGGATGTGATTAATTCCATATATACGATTCCTTTCCGTTAATTTCCCGTTACAGTTCAGCCTTGCGAAGATTTAGAGTCAAAAGTACGTTGAAAACTTGTTTTCATAAGTGCTTTTGGCGCTAAATCTTCATAAGGCAGACGCCCAAAGCTTCTTGTCCGCTGCAAGCGGGCAAGAAGATGTAAGGCTGAACTGTAACTAATATCCACCGTTTTTAATTTGTAAATAGGTGATAGCGTAGAAAGCCACCGGCGCGCATTACAGAATAAGCATTTGTTTGAAAATCCGTGAGTGGGCGAGCATAGCGGCA
>UQTA01000044.1 GCA_900543885.1 uncultured Clostridium sp. | reverse complement strand
GTGCGCGCCCAGGTCTCGCCAACGAAAAGTCAGCCTGAAATTTCTGACCTCCCTTCCTCGTTATTTACCCTCAGAATCTTTCCATCAGCTGTTATTGTGCAAGACTGTCAACTGCTGCTTTTGCATGCTCTACAAACAGCTGCTGGATCGGCTCTAATTCGCCTAAACCTCTTACAAGGCAATTTACTTCATAACCAGCTTCTTCAAATGTGGTCTTCCAGGAACCTTCTTCATCGCCTGCCATATCATTGTTTGCATGGTCACCTGCAACGATCATCAAAGGCTCTAATACAACTTTCTTATAGGAACCTTCTTTAACCTTTGCTAATACATCATCCAGACTTGGGGTTGCTTCTACTGTACCTACATAATAATGATCAAAACCTGCTTCTGTAAGCATATCCTGCATCTTCGCATATACCTTGTTGGAATCAGCCTCTGTACCATGTCCCATGAAGCAGATAGCAGTTTCGCCGTCATCATATTCCTTAGTTGCATCTGTGATTGCCTGGATCACTGCCTTAAAATCATCATCAGAAGTAAGCAGCGGCTCTCCTACAGCTACCTGATCAAATGAATCTGCATTTTCTGCAATCTCATTTACCAGATCTGTATACTCCAGACCATTCATCAGATGAGTTGGCTGGATCACCAGTGTCTTCACGCCGTTTTTAACTGCACGGTCAAGAGCTTCTGTCACATTATCAATGGCAACATTATCTCTCTTCTTTACATGATCAATGATGATCTGGCTGGTAAAACCTCTTCTTACAGAAAAATCAGGTTCTGACTTTTCAATGGCATCTTCAATAGCACCAATGGTTAAACGGCGGCTGTCATTAAAACTGGTTCCAAAGCTTACTACTAAAAGTTCTTTTTCACCGATCTCATCCTGATTTCTTGTGTTATCCAATGCTGCATCTCCTGTATCGTAGTTTTCCTCATCCTCTTCTTCAGCAGTTGTTTCCTCTTCTTTGGTCTCTTCTGCTGTGGTTTCTTCCTTTGTTTCCTGGACGGTTGTCTCTTCTGCGGAAGCTGCGGTTGTCTCCTTTGGGCTTCCTGAGCATCCAGCTACGGTACCTGCAGCTACTGCTGCCGCTGCGAAAAGCAGCATTGCTTTTTTCAACTTCATTTTCATTTTCCTCCTTGTCCTAAGACACATATGTAATATGTATCGAACCGGGAATATCCCCGGCAGGGCGCAGGAATCCATCTTTCTGTTGTGAGTCAGAAATCCTGAAAATATTCTCCGGCAAAAACTGCCTCAGACACTTTTCAAGGACCGGCACGATCAATGACTCGTGACCCGGAATGAACTTCTCCTGTACCAACAAATGGCAGGTTTCCTGGCTTGCTGCTTTCCACATATAAAACTGCCTTCCCGGATTTCCAGTGGCGGACCTTCCTTATTTCTATCCTCATTTTATATGCGCTGATCTGTAACGAATAGCCATTTACAGATCTAATTACAGCTTACAGTGACGAGATCGCGCAGGTTCTTCCCCTGCTTCCCTTTTACCCTTTTATAAACAGATTCCGCTGTTGCTGACAGCAGATACACTTATAAATGGCACCATTTGCTCTTAACTCGATATAACGCTATCCTAACACCGAACCATTTAAAAAGCAATGGAAATTTATTATTCCTCTACACCCAGGAGCAGATCAGGCTCATATTGCCTGCAAAATGGCAGCTTCCAAAACCCGCAGGAATAATAAAATGATCTCCTTTGCGGATTTCTTTCTCATTTATGGTTCCTTCTCCCTCTATCACACTGACATTTACAAAACCAGCCTTAAAACTATGCTCCCAGTTTCCATGGATATCGTATTTCTCTACTGTATAATAAGGGCATGTCTCCAGATGTTCCAGATCTGCTCCCTCTGTATGAGTGACGCTTCTCTGGTCTTTTTCCGGCTGGAACGGGGTTTTTATCACATCCAGACTCTGTTTTACATGTAGTTCTCTTAACTTTCCATTCCATTTCCGGTCATAATCGTAAACGCGGTATGTAATATCACTGGACTGCTGTGTTTCTAAGATCACAGTGCCCCCTTTGATGGCATGGACACAGCCCGGGTTGATCTGATAAAAATCACCTTTTTTTACAGGAACTTCCCGGATCAGGTCTTTCCATCGTTTTTCTTCTACCATCTGCTTTAATTCTTCTTTGTTTTTTGCATAATGACCAATAACAATGGTTGTTCCCGGCTCACAGTCTAAAATATACCAGCACTCCGTTTTTCCCAGAGAACCATTTTCATGTTCCTTTGCATAAATATTATCCGGATGTACCTGAATGCTTAAATCTGACCTGGCATCAATGATCTTGATCAGAAGTGGAAATTCTTTTCCATACTTTCCATCTTCATTTCCAAAAAGCTCCGGATGATCTGTCCACAATTTCGATAAATGTTCCCCTTTATAGGTTCCCTGTGCAATCTGGCAGTCTCCATTTTTATGAGCTCCGATGCCCCAGCATTCTCCCGTACTGTCACCTGGTATCTCATATCCGAAATCTTCCCTAAGCTTTTTTCCTCCCCAGACAGCTTCCTTGAAAACTGGTTTCATAAACAGTAATTCACCCATATGTATACATCCTTTCGTTATTTGTCTGATTTATTTAAAAGTTACAGTTCAGCCTTGCGAAGATTTAGGGTTAAAAGTACGTTGAAAACTTGTTTTCATAAGTGCTTTTGGCGCTAAATCTTCATAAGGCAGACGCCCAAAGCTTCTTGTCCGCTGCAAGCGGGCAAGAAGATGCAAGGCTGAACTGTAACATTTAAAAGAATTCCTCCACAGGAACCGGTTTGCCGAAATAATATCCCTGGGCATAATCGCAGCCCAGACTATACAGCATTTCTGCCTGTCCTTTCGTTTCGATCCCTTCAGAGATCACTTTAATGTCCAATGCTTTTGCCATATTGATGATCAGACGGATCACTTCTCTGTGGCGCGGATCTGTAATATCTGCTGTAACAAACTGGCGGTTCAGTTTCAGGTAATCAACCGGCATGTTGGCAACCATTGCAAGAGAAGATTCACCTGTTCCGAAATCATCCATTTCAATCAGAAAACCTTCTTTTTGAAGATTGACCAGTACCCCGGAAATAACAGCTGCATCTTCCACATAAAATTCCCTGTTTTCTATCTAATTTTGAAAAATATTCCGGGTTCGCTTCCTTTTCACACTGAAAAGAAGTTTCTACCAGATCTTTAAACTCTTTTTCATATTCCAGCCATAACAAGCTCATTTTCTATGTCCCCTTTCTGTGCAGCCGCTTGCTTTTGTTGTATTGTGAGCATCCGTATTTACGCTTTGCTTTTATATTAACACATTCATAACATACAGACAATAGAACTCATTACAAAAAAACTGCCGCAAAACAGTTTTCTATTCTGCGACAGTTTTTATTTTCATGTTTTCTGTTGATTAGAACAGTCCCGGGAACAATGTAGCCGGAATAGCCAGCCAGAAGTTCGGGAAGATTACTAACAGCAGCAGTACTGCGATAGAGGATAAGAAATAAGGAAGAGTTCCCTTAAATGCATCCTCAATGGTAATACCACTGATAGAAGAAGCGATCAGCAGGCACAGACCATAAGGTGGAGTTACCAGACCAAGAGCCAGAGTAACAACGATGATCAGGCCAAGGATGATCGGGCTTACGCCTAAAGAAGTAGCTGCAGGAAGGATGATCGGAACGAACAGGATCATCGCCGGAACAGCATCCATGAAAGTACCCACAAACATAAAGAATGCAACTACTACAAGGAGGAATACCAGTCTTCCGCCTGGCATGTTAGCGAAGAAGTTCTGTACAACTACATTCAGCTGATAGTAAGCTAATAACTCGCCTAATGCGTTTGCTGTAGCTAAAGCGAACAGAGACAGAGAAGACAGCTTCATAGTCTCGATCAGGATACGAGGCAGGTTCTTAACCTTGATTGTTTTATAGAAGAAGATACCAACCAATAATGCATACATACATGCAAATGCTGCAGACTCAGTAGGAGTAAACAGACCGCTGACAATACCACCGATCAGGATGATAGGAGTAAGCAGTGCTGGCAGAGACTGGAACGTTCTGCGGCATACTTCCTTAAACGGAACTCTCTCACACTTAGGGAAGTTCTTTCTCTTGGAATAATATTTAATAACTGCCATCATAGCCAGACCAAGTAAGATACCAGGAACCAGACCTGACATGAACAGCGCACCTGTACTTACGTTAGCAATACCTGCGTAAACGACCATGGTGATACTTGGAGGGATAATGGAACCTAATGTAGAAGATGCTGCGGTAACGCCAACAGATGTTCCTTTGTCATATCCCTGCTTCTCCATTGCAGGAATAAAGATCTTACCAACACCAGCAGTATCTGCCTGGGAAGAACCGGAGATACCAGCGAAGATCATGGATACAAGTACGTTTGAATAAGCAAGACCACCGCGAAGGTGTCCAACTAAAGAGTTACAGCAGTCGATCAGCTTTTCAGTGATCTCACCTTCGTTCATAAGGTTTGCTGCAAGGATAAACAGCGGAACAGCTAACAGTGTAAAGCTGTTCAGACCATTAAACATTTTCTGGAATACAACTAAATTTGGAATCTGTCCCAGAGATGCGATACCGGTAAAAGATACAACACCAAGTGCGAATGAAATCGGCACACCAATGGCAACAAAAGCGATAAACATTACTACTAATAAAACACCCATTACTTGTTGTCTCCTTTCGTAACAGCACCGATTTCTTCAATGATCTGCGCGATCAGGTAAATAGCTGAGGTTACACCACAGATTGGAAGGCAGGTCCATGTAGGTCCACGCTTAAAGGACGGAATATTGGTCCAGGTATAGTTCCAGAACTTCTGTGTTAATTTATAACCATAATAAGCCATTAATACAGCAAACACCAGCATAATAAGAGAGATGATGATTGCTAATATGCTCTTAATTTTCTCGTTTTTCAGCATATCGCTGACGGAAGTAAACGCAAAGTGACGTTTTTCATAAACCATAGCTCCTGCGCCCATAAATACAGCCCAGATAAAGGAATACATAGATACGTCCTCAGTCCAGGTTGCTGCGATGCCGATGTAACGAGAGAGCATCTGGAATACTACTGTAAGAAGGAAGATGCAAAGGAAAAATCCTCCTACAGCAATCTGGATCTTCTGCATCCATTCAATTGCTTTCTTCATAATGTGTTCTCCTTTCAGGAAATCTTAACACCATATTAACACTCTTTTAAACCTAACATCAGCCATCCAGTCGCCCAGATGGCTGATATCCTCCGGATCAGGAATATCTGATCCATTTAATTTTGTTTGTTTCTTAAATCTTAACCCGTTTTGCTTACAGATTATTCTGCTGCTGCACGGATCATCTCTAACTCTTCGGTCATGTTGTTATCAGCTGCGAACTTATCCTGGATTGGAAGAGCCAGTGCCTTGAATGCGTCGATATCAACATCTTCAAAGTTGGTAACTTCTGCGCCATCAGCGATAACTTTCTCTTTGGACTCTTTGAACATACGGTAAACTACCTGACGCTCTTCTTCGGTACAAGCCTTAACAGCTTCATCGATCCAGCCCTTCTGCTCATCAGTCAGACCATCATAGAAATCGCCGTTCATCAGTAACAGACGAGTGGTGTAGTCATGATGTGTTTCAGAGATGTAGTGACCGTTTGGAGTCTTGTGATGCTCTTTTAACATAAAGCTGGTGTAGTCATTCTCAGCGGAATCAACAACGCCCTGCTGTAATGCCTGGTATAATTCGCCCCATGCTACAGATGTTGGGATAGCGCCGCAAGCCTTCCAGAAGTCCTGCTGTACCTGAGAAGACTGAGTACGGATTGTCATACCCTTTAAATCATCTGGCTTGGTAACTGGCTTTTTGCCATAGTAATCACGAACAGAGGAGCTCCAGTAAGCCATGATACGGAAGTTGTTTCCAGTCTTTTCCTTAACAACTTCTTTCATCTTGTCACCGAATTCGCCATCTAAGCACTTCTCCCAGTGATCAAAGCTGTTGAACAGATATTCCAGTGAGAAGATATCTACTTCCGGAACACCGATAGCGGTCATGAAACCTGGGGAAGCAACTACCATAGATGCAGCGCCCATTTCCAGTTTCTCGATCAGCTCGTTCTCGTTCTCGCCTAAGGTTCCCTTATGTACAGTTACAGCGATCTTTCCGCCGGAAACATCCTCAACTACCTCTTTGAACTTGTCCATACCATAGGAATATGGGTTGTCTAAAGAAGTCTGGTTGGAAGCGATGATCAGATTTAACTCTGGAGTTACATCTGATTTTGCTGCCTCTGTTGTCTCTTCTTTTGCATCGCCTGCTGCTGCGGTTGTCTCACTTGCTGCAGCTGCTGCAGTTGTCTCTGCTGGCTTGGAAGATCCACATCCAGCTAATGATGAAACCATCATAACGCCTGCCAGTACTAATGCTAACCTTTTTTTCATACTTCTACTTCCTTCTCTCTTTTATTTTTACAGTCACTTGCGTGTCTGCAAATCTCAATTTCATACACAATTTTAACAAAATTCTAACCTGTTTTCAAGGTTTTTTGTGTGATTTTTTCTTTGCAATCGGTTGTGTTAAGAATCTATAAAAATACTATCATATTTTTTTTCGAATAGCAACTGGTTTTATACAATAAAATCGCACAAAATACAACTCCGATATTTGTATATGATTAACAAAGGTTGTATACAAGTTAAAAAGCTATTGGGAAATATACTTACTATTTTTTCCCAATAGCTTTGTTTATTTTGACATTTTTAAATTTTAATAGTTTTTTTATAATTATCCGTCGATCCCGGCCCGTTTTCTGTATGCACGCCATTGATTTTCAAAAAAATAATCCACTTCCGGGATCGGACGCACCGGACGTCTGGATGAAACCGGCTCTCCATCTTTTAAAACAACTTCCTGCACTTCTTTTCCATGGGTTTTCTGATCCAGCTTGCAGCGGTAAAGTTCTCCAAAAGGTTCGCAGCCTTTAAATCCTGGCAATTCCCCCTGGGGATCTGTATACAATGCGGATCCTCTGCTGGCGCCTCCTGCTTTTGCGTAATCCAACATAGCAAAAAGATAGACCTTCTGGGAAAGAAGCATATCATACAGCTTATAAAATAAAGCAAGCTGCGAAACCTCCGGCTTCCTTACTTTTCTCTGAAAATCCCTTATATCCTCTGATGTTTCCCTGAACGCTTCTTCCATCTGTGACCGACTGCGGATCATACCGGCTGCAGCACTCATACGTTTGGAAGCTTTCAGCCACAAAGCCGCCGGTGACTGGTTTCCATTTGCATTTTCAGAAAGGCTGATCCTCTCAAAAGCTTCTTTTCTCAGCTTTTCCCGGATCTTTTCTTCCTTTGGATCCCTTTCTGTTTTTTCTGCCTCATACATTTTCTTTAAGCGGATCCCCTCTGCCGCGCGGACAGCACCTACCTGTCCTGCATTTAATGCAGTTCCGCCGGGGCGGGTCACCCCATGGCTTGCACACACCTCGCCTGCCGCATACAGACCGGATATGCCTGTTTCCCACCCGCTGTCAGCAGAAAGGCCGCCGTTGTTATGCTGGGCACATACTGCGATCTCCAGGCGTTCTTTATAAAGATCTACATTGTAATCCTTATAGAAATGGATTGCAGGCTCATTCATATGCTTTAAACGTTCAATGGGAGTTCCAAAGCATGCGCCTGCCTGTTTTAAATATTCAAAAGCCTCCGGGAGCAAAGATGCGTAGGGCAATGCTTCACTTTCTTTCCGTTTTCCCGGATTGATCCTGTAATCTAAAAATACTCTGCGTCCTTTTATGACGGTTTCCTGATATACCAGAAGGTCGATCACCGAAGAGCCGCCAAATACCTTATTTACATCAAAAGGCCACTGATATCCTTTCAGAAAAACCATGGAAAGCAGATCCGGCAGTTCCTTAAAGTATTCTAAAAGAAACTCCTTTTCATCGTTTCCTTCCTGATCAGTAGAAATAAAAGCTGGAAGCACCTGCATATAAGTACCGCTTACATTCCATCTGGGATTTAAAGACGCCATCCCAAACTGCCATTCTGTGAGATTTTTTCCCGCAGCTCCCGCTTCAAATGCCATACCGGAAGATCCTGTCTGGGAAACCGGATAAACACTGTCATGATACATTCCAGCCGGACCGCCTGTAGCCAGGATCACATTTTCGCACCAGATCAGTACATAAGAAGATTCCTCTTTCGCCGTTTTATCCAGGCAGAGTACCCCTTTTATCTTTCCTTCAAAGGTAAGCAGTCTGATAACCTGCATCTGGTCCAAGATCTGGATTTTCTTTTCTTTTACCACTTTTTCCAAGGCTTCTGTCATCAATTTTGAAGTGTAAGGATCTGCACTGGTGGCTCTTCTTCCACGGTCATGGTCTGTTTTGTATCCCATAAATTCTCCCTGCTCCGTACATGGAAAAGGAACTCCCAATTCTGCAAGGGCAAAAAAACAACGTGCTGAAAGAGCTGCCTCACACAAAGCCTGGTCTCCATCTACACACTGGCCTGCAAACAGGTCTTCTGCCATATTTCCCACACTGTCCGGATCTTTTCCGGATAAAGTCAGCTTATAATAGGTCTGCTTATCAGAACCTGTATTTCTGGACGTACCTGCATTGATATTTTCCGTTACGACTGCCAGGCTGCGTTCCCCGTTCTGGTACAGTCTTAAAGCAGACTGAAAACCTGCCGCTCCGCTTCCGATGACCACCTGTGCTATCGTTTGCTCCTTCAGTTTCATTTTTAATCCCTCCTCTACAGTCTTTTTATGTGAAAGCCACCATCTACATCCACGTAATTTCCTGTGGTATAAAGCACACGGTCAGAGCAGAAAAAGGCGATCATCTCTGCCACATCTTCTGCTTTTCCCCAACGTGCAATAGGAAATACACCATCTCTGATCATCTTATCATATTTTTCAGTAACAACGCTAGTCATATCTGTGGCGATTACTCCCGGCCGCACTTCATTGACCAGAATGCCCTCCTGTGCCAGCCGGTCTGCAAACAATGTGGTCAGCATGGAAACAGCTGCTTTGGAAACACAGTACTCTCCCCTGGATGTTGAAGAAACCTCTGCGGAACATGAACCCACATTTACAATATGTCCTCTGCTTTGAAAAAGCTGCTCCTGTTTTATCATCTGTCTGGCAGCCAGCTGGGTAAGAAACATGGTACCTTTGGCATTGATCCCAACAACGCGGTCAAAGCTTTCCTCTGTCATTTCCAGCAGATCCTTTCTCTCTTTTGGCGCAACCCCGGCATTATTTACCAGGATGTCCACTCTTCCAAATCGTTCCACTGTCTCCCGGATCAGACGTTCTCTGTCTTCTCCACAGTCCAGGGATCCTCTTACATAATGCCAGCTGATCCCCGCCTGGGTCAATGCTTCCAGTGCTTCTTTATAACGTTCTTTTTCTCCTGTTGCAAAAAGGACTACCTGGCAGCCATCCATTCCCAGTTTCTTTGCTGCTGCATATCCGATTCCACGGCTTGCTCCTGTTATAATTGCTGTTTTTTTCATTTTTCCCTCTGTTTCTGACTCATGTATTCGTCTTATCCTCTGAAATTAGCCGGCTGATTTCTTTTAATTTCCAGAAATTCTTTATAAAAAGGCATAAAGGTTTTGGAATCCCGGATCACACAGCCTGTAGGCTTATGAGCACGGATCAGATCACCGCATTTTCCGCAGGTCATGCACACCCTTTTCGGATCAATGCGGCCATTTTTAATGATCTCATTGGCATACTCAGGATCTGCAAACGCCATTCTTCCAAAGAGCATACCATCACAGAATCCTTCCTCTACTGCACCGGCTGTATACAGATCTGCAAACTGTCTTAAATAAGTAGGTGCAGAACCAAAAATAACCATCTCAGGAACTGCCTTTTTCACTTCTCCGATTCCCTCGATCATACGGCCAATACCTGTAAATGGATGTTCATCCGGCTCATATTTTCCCATATCAAAAGGTCTTGTTACATGGGTAGTCGCATAAGGATTTCCCATGGTCAGATTCATCATCCGGATCCCATAATCCTCATAAAGCTCTTTTACCAGGCGGACAGGCTCTTTCAGATCCGGCACCAGCCCGTTTCCTTCTGAAGCTCCAAATCCCCATGGATATTCATATCCATCATAAATTCCCAGACGGCAGGTTACCTGAAAATTTTCATCCTCCCACACTTTTGCTGCATTAATGCCGTTTTTTAACAATCTGGTACGGTTTTCATAACTTCCGCCATATTGTCCCGGACGATCATAAGCAGACAGAAGCTCTGCCAGAAGATAGCCATGACATGATTTAATATCCACTGCGTCAAAACCTGCTTTTTTCGCCAGAAGTGCTGCTTTTCCAAAACTTTCTTCCAGACTTTTCAAATAATCATCTGTAACTATGCAGGAATCATCTGCTGCCCGGTACTGCTCCAGCTGAGGATGACGATAAGCGATCATTGGCGCCGGATGATTATCTGGATTTGAATAGCGGCCGCTGTGGTTTGCCTGCATGATCCGATACGGCTCAAACCCATTTGCCTTACGGCCCGCTTCTTTGATCTTTTCATTCATCCTCTTATAGTTTTCCACATTTTCTTCCGTAAGAAGAAGCTGTGTTTTGGAAGAACGGCCTTCCGACACAATGGAAATAGCTTCAAACCAGATCAAGGCGCTTCCGCCAACTGCCTCATTTACATATCTGCGGATAGTATAATCCGAAGGTGAACCATCTTCTAACGAATCAGCTCCCTCCATAGGCGCAATCCCCAGGCGATTGCGAAAAGTAATATTTCCTGCTTTCAGTGGGGTTTTTAAAATATCTGTAGTAGAAGCAAAAGGCAGATATACATTCAATTCTTCTGCCCGTTTTTTTACTTCTTCCAGCGTTTTATAATAAAATTTTTCCTGTGACATAAAATCTATTCCTTTCCCGATGCTTTCCTGAACTGGCTTGGAGACATTCCCACGTACTTTTTAAACAATTTGGAAAAATGGTTAAAATCTGTATAGCCGCATTCCACCGCTATTTCTGATACAGAACTGGCCGTTCCTGCTAAAAGTGCCTTGGCACGGCTCATGCGAAGGGAGATCACATAATCCATGGGGCTGTAACCCGTTTCTGCTTTAAATACATGAGCAATGTAATGTTTATTTAAGAAAAACGTTTCTGCCAGTTTTGTGACAGAAATCTCTTCCGTATAGTGGTGATCCAGATAATTCAATACTTTGTAAGCAATGGCTGCACTGGCATCCATACGAACAGAAGACAATATTTCTTCACATTCCCTGAAAATAGTAATAAACATACGTCTTAGATCTGCGCCAATATACATTTCCCAGTAAGGTCTTTTTTCCCTGTATTCTTTTTCCAGTTCCTGTATCACATCATATATGTAATTCCAAATAGGATCTGTAAGGGCAAGTAAGTGAGAAAAATTCTCAGGTCTTTTAATAAAGATAGAAATAAGTTCCGGCGCATTGATCTCTTTCTGGAAAAACAGCGGATTAATCTGGATAATATAACGTTCATAGGGATATTCCAATACCTTTAGCGTATGTTCCTCCAAACTGTTTAAAAGGATCATTCCCCCTTTTGATACCTCATACTGCTTTTCACCTACCTGATAAAGAATCTTTCCTTTCAGTAAAAATACCACCTGATAGGTATGCTCATAATGAGGTTCTAACTGATAACAGCATGAACTATACCTGTGTTCCATCCAGAAATCTTCCATAAAATACCGCCTCTCCTTGCCCTTGATCCACTAAAGATACCTACGCCCCATTTTATCAGATATCTTACAAAATGAAATGGAAAAATAAAGTTGCCAGCAATACATTCGCCAGAATTGCAAAGGGCTGCGCCGCACCATAACCAGCAGTAGGCTCTTCCGACTCAGTAGAACTAATGGCAGCTCCCAGTCCAGGTGCAGAAGTACAGCCTCCTGCAATTGCACCACTTAAAATAATCCAGTTCAGTTTGAAAATATAGTGACCGATCAGGAAGCTTACCAGCACGGCAATTGCCTCTACAAAAACAGCTGCAATGGCCAGTGAAAGACCTGAACCCATTAACGACATAATTACATCATAGCCATAGCGAAGTCCTACTACTGCCATAAAAAATGTCAGTCCCATCTGATACATAATCCCTAAGCTTTTATCTTCCATACGGAAATTTACCGGTCCGATCTGCCCCACATAACTTAAGATCAAAGCAGCCAGCAGCACACTGCCTGCTGCACCTAAGGAAAAGTTGCCTAATCCGCCTAAGGGAATGGTAATACTTCCAATGACAATACCAATGATAGCTACAAAAGAAAGGATCATAAAATTCAACGGCTGCGGTTTCACTTTCTTTTCACCGGTCATATTTTCTGCCAGTTCCTTCTGATATTTCTCCTTTTCTTTCTCCATATCAATGCGGAATATTTTGGGAAGAATCGTTTCCATCACAACGATCACAAGGACACCGATAGGAAATGCCACCGTGTAACCAAGACTTATGGAAGAAGCCGCTGCTTCTTTGTAAGCTGCCACCTGCTCATCACTTAAAGATGGGGTGTTTTCTACTGTTAATTCTCCTGAAGGTTCGATCTTTAACAGCATTTTTTCTTTATCTTCTGCAGAATATTCTTCATATAATTTCTGATAATCCACCTGACCTGCAGCATCCAGGGCAGTTCCGTATCCAGGTGTAGTTGTCATGGCACCTGCATACATACCAATCGTTTCAAACGGGGTAATGGCGTCATTTCCTGAAAGAACCATTCCATAAAGAACACAGGCTGCGATCAGTGAAACTACAGGAATGGAAATACCGATCACCACAAATTTGCCGCCGTATTTTTTGAATATAGCTCCAATGCTTCCTCCCACCTTCATTCCAATTGCAACAAGAAAAAGAAGCAGAAAGAAGGTAAAGAAAGCCTGTGCCACTACTCCTGTAGAAAGAATTCTTTTTGCTGTGCTGTAATATGCCTGACCTTCTTCTACTGTGTGAGCCCACTTTGTTACAAAATAGCCGATCACAATACCGGTAAAAATACCGCCAGAAACTCCCAGTGAAAAACTGCCGATCTTAATTTTTCCAATAAGCAATCCTGTAGCGATCGCAAGAAACATTAAAAAAAACTGATTCGTTAATACTGAATTAACCATTGCTGACATTTGATTCCCTCCAAATCATTAAGCATTTCTCATCTTTTACACATGAAAGATACGTTCCGCATTTTTATAAAGGATCGCCTCTTTTTCGTCTGCAGACAGCCCCAGACTGTCAATGCATTTTAACGTCCTGTCAATATAGCCTGGTCCTTTTTCCGGATCAAACGGCATGTCAGAAGCAAATAGCAGATGCTCTTTTCCAAAAAAGTCCAGTCCGCAGCGAATAGCTGAAGCTGAGCCAAAAGAAGCTGTATCTGCATAAAACTTCTTAAATGTATCTGACGGATTTCCTTTCATCCTGGTTTTCGTCAGTTTTTCTTTTAATTCCGGAGCTGTCCTTCCGCCATACATCTTCAGACCATTTTCGATGCGTCCTGCCAGCATAGGGATCATAGCACCTACATGATGGGTGACGATCTTTAACTGAGGAAAATCCTCAAAGATACCTGAAAATGCCAGACGGCACATGGCTACTGTTGTCTGATAAGGCCAGCCGATGAGAAACCACAATTCATATTTAGAGCAATCTTCCGTTGGGAACTCTGGAACCTTCTGACCACCAACCGGATGGATCAGGACCGGAAGGTCCAGTTTCTCACAAGTTTCATAAATGGGCCAGAACTTTTCCTGATCAATGGCTTCTCCGTTCATATGCGTATAGATCTGGATTCCTTTTGCCCCCATATCCTTGCATCGTTTGATCTCATCTACAGACGCAGCCACATTGTTAAATGGAATGCCTCCGATAAATCCGCAGTAACGATCCGGATCACTGTCTGTGATCTTCTTGATCTCATCATTTCCGATCGCTGCTAACTTTGGTGACTTGTCCGGTCCTGCAAACAGTTCTACTGGAGGTGATACAATATTAGGGATCTGCTTATATCCCTCAAATCCTTCCATCACCTGTTTTCTGTACTCCATATCGGACATAGCCTGCATTTTCAAAGCACGTATAAACATGTGAGACTGATTTGGTGATTCATTCATGGCCAGTTCTGCATACTTCTGCGGCATTAAATGACAAAAAACATCAATTGACTTCATACTTTTTTTCTCCTCTTCGTTTTTCTAAATTATAACGTTAAGGTGCCTTCCCATTCTGGTATATTTTTGCGGTAAATCTGGTGTTTTCTGTCCTTTTTTGTTCAAACTGACTGTTTTTATTAACTTCCGCATCGTTGGCACAAAAAAGAGACCTGCATATTTTCATACACAATGGTCTCTTTCCAGCTATCTGTTTTATTGTTGCAGCTCAGTCTTTTTTGCTATTTCTTCAAACCATAATGATCTGCCAGCTTCTGCAGTGCAGGCAGCGCTCTGTGGATCATCTCATTGGATACACAGTATGCCATACGGACATATCCAGGACAGCCAAAGCTGGTTGCCGGTACGATAAGAAGGTTAAACTTCTTTGCAGCTGCAGAAAATTCTGCGTCATCTCCTGTAGGTGCTTTCACCAGCATGTAAAATGCGCCTTCCGGCTTTACACACTCAAATCCCATATCTTTCATGGATTCATACAGCAGTTTACGGTTTCTGTCATAAAATGCTACATCTGTCTTTACATCCAGACAGTCAGCTACAACCAGCTGGAATAAAGACGGCGCATTGATATAACCGATACAGCGGTTTGCCACTACCAGAGCATTGATCATGGTATCATATTCTGCGATCTGACGGCTGACAGCCATATAGCCGATACGCTCACCAGACAGTGACAAAGACTTACTAAAGGAGTAAACTACGATACAGTTTTTAATATAATCCGGTGCAAATGGAAGTTCACAGCCATCGTATACCAGCTCACGGTAAGGTTCATCAGAAAGCACATAAATAGGATGTCCGATACGTTCTTCTGCTTTTTCCAGCATTTTCTGTAAACGGATCAGAGTCTCTTTATTGTATACAACACCGGATGGATTATTAGGGTTATTAATGATCACAGCCTTGGTACGCTCTGTAATGTACTTGTCAGCTTCTTCTACGTTCAGCTGGAAAGTCTCATAATCAGCCGGAACTACCTTTAAGTTTCCGCCGAAATTCATAACATAGCTGTTGTACTCGCCAAAGAAAGGAGCAAAGCAAAGAACTTCATCTTCCTGCTCTAACAGGCAGCGCAGTACGCAGTTGATGCCGCCGGCAGCGCCTACCGTCATGATAATGTCTTCTTTTGTAAAAGAAGAATTGTATTTTTTATTTAAGTTTTCTGCTACTTTTTCTCTTACCTCAGGATAACCCGCATTTGGCATATAGCAGTGTACAAAATTGGCATTTCTGTTTTCCAGAATATCATAAATGCTCTTTTTTACCTGTTCCGGTACTGGAGCTGCCGGATTTCCAAGACTGAAATCATATACGTTTTCAGCACCAACGACCTTTGCCAGCTCTATGCCTTCCTCAAACAGTTTTCTTATGGTTGAACTTCCTGCTACCAGTTTCTGCATATTTTTTGAAAGAACCATCTCTCTACCTCCTACAGCAAGATGCCTTTATCCCCTTGTGAAGTCTGCACCGCTGTTCCTTTTTCATTATCAAAAAGTGTAACACAAGAAGTTTACCAGTGCAATGATTTTAACAATTTTTTATTTGACAATTTAAAGTTATAAAGTGTTTGTAAGGCCGAACCGGGTTACCAGCAGAAATTTGCCTTACCTGTATCAAGTATGGTATACTGATGGATATATAGAAAATTGATACCAGCAACAGGAGGTTTCCTCTTTTATGAGCACAGATTCTTCTCTTTATATCACTGGCCGTGAGGTGGCAGTACCTGATATGTTAAATGCCCGTGACCGGCGTTTTGCCATCCAGCAGGAGCTGATCCGCACCCATCATGCCACTGTCATTTCTTTTACACTGAATATACCGGGACCAGTCAAAGTCTTTCCTTTAGGTGAGATGACCTTTGAGGAAGGGATCCGCCTGATTGATTCCCAGCTTCATGCCTGGAAGATCCAGGTCCTTGAAAAACGGACTATCCGGGACTTTACGGGAAATGAGCAGTTCTGGTCTGTAAAAGGAAATGACCTTTTTATCAAAGAAACACTTTGTCTGTTAGAAGACAGTTTATCCTTTGGCCGTCTTTTTGACATTGACGTGATCCATACCGATGGAACTAAGGTTTCCCGCACAGAACTTGGATTTCCAGGGCGCAAATGCCTTCTTTGCAGCAATGATGCCTTTGTATGCAGCCGTTCCCGCACCCATACAGTCAAAGAACTGTTAGATAAAGCATGCCAGTTAATGAAAGATTATTTTGAAGAAAAACAGGCAAAAATGCTTTCTTCTCTTTCTATGCAGGCTCTTCTCTATGAAGTAAGCGTCACCCCAAAGCCTGGACTGGTAGACCGGAATAATACAGGCGCACATAAAGACATGGATATCTTCACCTTTGAAGCCAGCGCTGTTTCCTTAAACCACTATTTTGAAAAATTTGCCCTTTGCGGCATGGAAAAAGAACATGAAAACGGGCATGAACCATTTTCCCGTATTTTTGCAAGACTGCGCTCCTTAGGCATCCAGGCAGAAGCTGCCATGATGGCAGCTACCAAAGGGGTTAATACCCACAAAGGACTGATTTTCTCCCTGGCGATCATGAACTGCTCTCTTGGGTATATGTACGCAAATCATATCCCTTATTCTCCGGATACGCTCCTTTCTGTCAACCAGAAACTGGTAGCTGATGTTTTGGAAGATTTTAAAGATATTACCACAGAAAATGCACATACCAGCGGGGAACGTTTCTATGCACTCTACGGTATGAAGGGAGCCAGAGGAGAAGCGCTTTCCGGCTATAAAACTGTATTAAAAACAGCTCTTCCCATTTTAAAGAAAGAGCTGTCAAAGGGTCGTTCTGTGAATGATGCCGGTGTGATCACCTTACTGTATATGATTGCCTTTTCTGAAGATACGAATATTGTAAACCGGTCTTCCTACCAGGAAATGAAAGATCTGCAGAATCACATCCGCAAAGTCTTAAAAGAAAAAGAACTCCATACGGAAGAGCTGATCCCTTATGCCGCCAGTCTGGATAAAGAGCTGATCCGCAAAAATATCAGCCCAGGCGGAAGTGCGGATCTTCTGGCACTGACTTATTTTATCTGGCTGTATGAACAGTCTGTAAAAGATCCGCAATAAATATCTTCTGACTTTTGTAACAATCTGCGTTCAAAACCGTTTACAGCCGTGCAGCCTTGTATCTGAATCTTCACAAGGCTGCACGGCTGCATTGTTTGTTACAGTTTTATGCTCAGGTTCTTTACTTTCTGGCTAAGTTTTTCTGCATAATCCCGGTTCAGCCGGATAAATATCTTACGTTCTTCTTCTGTCCAGCTTTCATAGATCTCATTTTCAACAGCGATCAGTTTAAAAACGGTTTCATCCATCCGCCTCTGCCCTTCGTCAGTTACATGTACACAGGTATTTCTCCCTTCTCCTGCTGTCAGATACAGAAATCCTTCCCGCTCCATTTTTTTAATAGCTGAATTTACCGTTGATCTTGTCATCCAGGTTTCTTTATACAGTGTACTTTGTAAACACATATGGTCATGAGCTGCAAGTACATATAAAATATCTAATTCACTGTCAGAAAGTCCCAGTTTTAAAGCAGCTTCGTGATATCCGTTATCGATCCGTCCTAAAATCTCATTAAATTCTTTAAAATCTATTTTCATCCTCTGTGGCTCCCTTATACATAGTGATAAATATCTTTCTTCTTAACATAAAAGAAAACAGACAACAGGCAGGCAAAGATCTCGGCGATCGCCACAGCACTCCAGATGCCATTTGCTCCAAAGAACACAGGAAGTACCAGCACAGCGATCATTTCAAATACCAGCGTTCTTCCAAAAGAGATCAATGCAGAAGTCAGTCCATCATTTAAAGCAGTAAAGAAGGAAGATGCAAAAATATTAAAGCCGGAGAAAAGGAAAGACAGGGCGGATATGGAAAATGCATGAGCGGCAACCGCCAGCAGTTCCTTATTATATCCCACAAAAATGGCTGACAAAGGTCTGGCAAACAGCTCTGCTATTCCTGTAAGGGCTAAGCTGAATATCAGGATCAGGCAGATACTTTTCCTTAAAAGACCTTTTAATTCCTCCCGGTTTCCTGCACCATAATGATACCCTATGATCGGTGCGCTGCCAATGGAATATCCTAAAAAAACAGAAACAAATATAAAATTCACATACATGATAATGCCATAGATCGTTACACCATCTGTTCCCATGATCTTCATCAGCTGCCAGTTATAAACCATCGTCACCAGGGACATGGAGATATTGGTCATAAATTCAGAAGAACCATTTGCACATGTTTTTAAAAGATTTTGCAGCTCAAAGCGGGTCTTTCCAAGATGCAGCCTGCTTTTATTGGGCAATATGAAATAAAGCAATGGGATCAGTCCTCCGATGTTCTGGCTGATAGCTGTTGCCAGCGCTGCTCCTTCTACCCCCATTTTTAGTCCGGCGATCAGGAAAGCATCCAGAAACATATTGGTAAGGCCCGCAGCTACTGTAATATAAAGTCCAAAATGCGGACGTTCTGCTGTTACCAGAAAACTTTGAAATACATTTTGAAGCATAAAGGGAACTAACGCCAAAAGGACGATCCGGCCATAACGGACACAGATGGAAAGCAAAGTTTCATCCGCTCCTAACAGGATGCACACCGGTTTCAGTGCCAGAATACCTCCCACTGTAAGGACCAGTCCCACTGCGATCACCACATATACAAGCATGGAAAATATTTCATTGGCTCTTTTTATATGCCCCATTCCCAGAGTGCAGGCTACCAGCGCACTGCCGCCGGTTCCTACCATAAAACCAATGGCACCAAGGATCATTAAAAAAGGCATGATCAGATTCACAGCTGCAAAAGACTGAGAACCTACAAAGTTTGATACAAATACTCCGTCTACTACCCCATAAATTGATGTAAACATCATCATGACCATAGAAGGAAAGGTAAAGCGAAGAAGCTTCCCGTAATTAAAATGTTCTGATAACTGGATATTCATTTAAAATTTCCTTTCAAAAAAATAATGTACGAAATCGTACTATGTAGTCTAGTACGATTTCGTACATTTGTCAATCAGATTTACATTTAATTATAAACATTCAGCCTTGCATCGTTACTGCTCATACATTGCATGCCCAGAAACGGCTTTTTTATTTCCACACTTCTTCTGCGATCTCTTTTACTAATTTTAATTTCGCCCACTGCTCTTCTTCTGTCAGCTTATTGCCGATCTCACAGGAAGCAAAGCCGCACTGCGGACTTAAATATAAACGATCCAGAGGAACGTATTTTGCTGCCTCATAGATTCTTGCGATCACATCTTCTTTCTTTTCCAGAACAGGTGATTTAGTTGTAACAAGGCCCAGGACCACTTTCTTATCACCGGAAACTTTCGCCAGAGGAGCAAAACCGCCGGATCTTTCATCATCATACTCCAGATAATATGCATTTACGTTTTCTTCGCCAAATAACAGGTCTGCCACCCCGTCATAGGCACCGGAGCTGAAGAAAGTAGAGTGATAGTTACCCCTGCATACATGGGTATTGATCACCAGATCTGCTGGAGCCTGTGCTGCCACTTCATTGTTCAGCTGAAGAATCAGTGCCTTGTAATCCTCTAATGCCTGTCCCTTTCTGCCAGTTAATGCAACTGCCAGTTTTGGGTTTACCATGCCGCCCCATACACAATCATCAAACTGGAGGTTGCGGCAGCCTGCGGCGTAGATCTCATTTACAAATTCAACATATGCTTTAATCACATCTTTTGCAAACGCTTCTTCCGTTCCGTAAATATCCAGTGTAGTCTTTAAAAGTTGGGCACCTGTAAAATATGCATAAAACTGTCCTGGAGAAGGGATGGTCTGTTTTGCTGCTGTATTTTCATCTTCTAATGCTTTTACAAATTTAAAATGTTCTACAAACGGGTGATCCTTTACGGAAATCTTTCCTACCATATAGGTATCATCGATCATAGCAGCTTCTCCATCAAAAGTAGTATTTCCATCTACTGTCTTTTTATGTTCGATTCCCTGAAATCCCCACATAAAATCAAGGTGCCAGGTAGATCTGCGGAACTCACCGTCTGTGATCACATGATATCCCAGCTTTTTGATCTTTCCTACCAGATCGCGGATACAGTCATCTTCCACTGCTGTCAGCTGCTCTTTTGTGATTTTTCCTTCTTCAAAGCTCTTTCTAGCTGTTTTTAATGCTTCTGGTCTTAAAAAGCTTCCTACAAAATCATATCGAAAAGGTGTTCTTAAATCTGCCATTTTTTCTATCCTCCAGCCTATCTCTTATTTACTTTGGCGCCTTACGAAGGATATTTTAACAGTCCTTGCTTTTTTTGAAAAATACTTTCTTTTTTTAATTATCCATAGTTTCATTCTATGGATAAATACTTTTTCAATGCTTCAATATAAGTATCAGCGTATCGGCTGAGAAGCACATTTTTCTTTTTTACCAGTCCTATGTGCATCTGACAATCCATTTCCAGTTCTCTGGCGGTGATCTCAGAACCGTTTAATTCCCTGCTGATCACACCAGAACAAACCGTAAAACCGTTTAATCCCACTAAAAGATTAAACAAGGTTGCTCTGTCCCGTACCTGTATATTTTTAGGCATATCCAGAACACTTAAAAACTCTTCCGCGTAGTAAAAAGAATTCCGTTCTCCCTGTTCATAGGTCAGATAAGGATACGGCTTCAGATCTTCTAACTGTATTTTTTTCTTTTCCGCTAAGGGATGATCAATGCTGATAAATACATGAGGATCTGCTGTAAACAGTTCTTCAAACAGCAGGTTGTTTTTCCGGATCATTTTCGTTAAAACTTCTTCATTGTGCTGGGAAAGATAGATCACTCCCAGTTCACTTTTTCCATTTGCCACATCGTCAATGATCTCACCAGTCTGTGTTTCCCTAAGAATGAAATTATACTGATCTGCATCATATTTTTCTACTACATCTACAAAGGCGTTGACTGCAAAGGAATAATGCTGACAGGAAACGGAAAACTTAGGTGTCCTCTCTTTTCCTGCACCAAAGTGTTCTTTCATAATATCCGCCTGCTCTAAAAGCATCCCTGCATAGGATAGAAGTTCTTCTCCGTCCCGCGTGAGCACAACTCCTTTTTTCGACCGCACAAAAGCTGTTACCCCCATTTCCTTTTCCAGGTTGTGAAGGGCTGCGCTGAGACTTGGCTGGGAAATAAACAGCTTCTCTGCAGCCTGTGTAATATTGCCGCATTCCGCTGTCACTTTTAAATAATTTAACTGCTGTAATGTCATACTTTTCCTGCTCCCGCTGCCCGTATTGTTCTTTGTATTTTGTTATCTGTGCTTTGTTCCTTATTTTTTAATCTTTAATGTCTTTAAATATTCTTTCTGCTCTGGTGTGATTCGAAAACTTTCCCTTGCTTTCTGAATCGTCTTATTATGAGTCCAGGGATCTAATACCTGTTTTTCCAGATATGGTATGGCAGCATCCCATTGTTTTGCCAGCGCCGTTGCAAAAAACCAGGCTGTCATCATATTTACATAGTATTCTTCAGAGCGGACAGCTGCCGGCATTTCAAGATATTCCGGTCTGAAATCTTCATCTAAAAACCAGCGCATCAGCATTCCCATGCCAAAACGGCAGGTGTAAGGATGGTCTGAAGGTATCCACTGCTTTATTTTTTCTAAAAGTTCCAGCTTATGATCCTTAAACACCTTCGGTGAAAGGCCATCACAGACTGCCCAGTTATTGATGTAAGGAAGAAATGCTTCCACTGCTTTTATGCAGGTATCATAATCCTTTATTTCTGCAATGAGAAAAGCATGAACCATGGACTCTTCATAGTAGGTATGAGGAAGCTGTGTAAGAAACTCTCTGGCTTCCTCTTCCTTTTTATACTCTTTTACAAATTTTCTCAGCACCGGTACCCGGATACCGATAAAATATTCCCTTGGAAATCCAGGAAGAAGGCTGCTGTGAAAATCACCGTAATCCCCATCCTGTAATGCAAATAATCGCTCCTGAATCGTCATTGCTCTTTTCTCCCATCTATGTTTATTTTCTATGTTTATTTTCTATGCTTATTTCCTATGCTCCGTTCCCCAGATGCAAAGCTGGTCCAAAACCACCATCAGTGATTTTCCCCGTTCTGTCAAAGAATACTCCACTTTAGGAGGAATCTGGGCATATACTTCTCTATGGATCAGTTCATCTTTTTCCAGTTCTTTTAAATTCTGGCTTAATGTTTTATCTGAAATCTTTCCCAGATATCTCTGCAGTTCATTAAAACGTACAGGCTGATATTCCATGAGACAATATAAAATGATCATCTTATATTTTCCGGAAATCAGCGACAAAGTATACGAAAAACCTGTATCCTCAAAATTTGCATTTTCAATATAATCTCTTAATCGGCACTCTGACATTTTGTTTACACTTTCTTTTAAGTAAGTACCTAACTTTAAAGATGGTACTTGTTATTTTTTCCTGTTTCTTTATAATTATAATCAGAAAGTAAATGAAAAGCAATCCATTTACACAATAATCACACAATGGAGGTACTGCAAAATGAAAAAAGATTTAGGTGTTTTACCGGCTGTCTATCCCATGCCTGTTCTCATGGTCGCTGCCTATGACGCAAATAAGAAAGTAAATGTTATGAATGTTGCCTGGGGACAGATCTGCGATATGGATAAGATCATTCTTTTCATTGGAGAAGGAAAAAAGACCTGGTTAAATATCAAAGAAAGCAAAGCTTTTACTGTGGCTTTAGCTGATGAATCCCATGTAGATGTTGCCGATTTCTTTGGAATCGCATCCGGAAACAAAATCAACGATAAATTTGAACGCACCGGATATCATGCTGTAAAAAGTGATAAGGTGGATGCTCCTGTTATCGAAGAATTTCCAGTCGTTATGGAATGTGAACTTTTTGAATTTATTGACACCGAACATGTATCCGGAATCGTTGGAAAGATTGTAAATGTAAAAGCAGAAGAATCCGTTCTTTCCGAAAATGGAAAGGTGGATCCAAAGAAGCTTCACGCGCTGATGTTTGATCAGTTCCAGAATGGCTACTATTCAACTGGTGAAAAAATTGCCACAGCCTGGAATGCGGGAGCCGGACTTATGAAGAAATAAAGGCACAGCTTCTCGCTGCAAAGGAAACAGCCACCCAGGTTAATTTAACTCAGGCAGCTGTTTCTTATTTTTCTGATCAATAGTTATCTTCCAACGTATCGTACAGGTTAAATGCAATCTGGTCTGTGATTCCTGGTTTGTTCAGACTTCCAACAGATCCTGATGCAGATTCAAGTACGATTCCTACCAGCTCTGTTTCTGCTTTCAAATTTCCGGCAGATGTAAAGTTTCCAATAACTACTCTGGTATACAGATCCGTACTGCGGTTACCCATGCGGTCACAGTCTACTTCGCTTATCCACTGTGCATACAGATTCAAAGTTGTGTTATCACCATAACTCTGTTTACTTCCTACAGACAGAATTGCTTTATCTGGATAGGATGTACCTGATCCGTCCTTCTTCGTATTCCATTCCTTGAATGCATATCCCTGGTAAGTAAACTGGTTTGCAATCAGAAGGGATGTTGTATTATAATCAACAGATTGTGTTGTATTTGCTGTACTTCCGTCATTTGCTTCAAATACAATCCGATATTTCGATGTATCGATTACCGGTGTATATCCAGTGTCTGGGGTATCATCCGCAAAGATACTGTCTACCTTTACTTCTCCTGTTCGCATGCCCAAGCGAGCAGTGGAATTTACTTTTGAAAGTTTCATAAAATTTATAAAATATACAAAAGAATATGCTCATTTAGCAAAAAACTTCAAATGCGGAAATTTTATTGTTGATAATTTTCTAAATAGCAACGAAGCTATTGATGAAAATTAGGGAGTGACATATATTTTTGTACCAGATGAAGAAGATGTCATCATCGGATATTATAATATTGGTGTTGGAAGAATCGATCAAATAGAACACATCGGAAACTCTATTCGCTATATTCCGATGGGAGGTACAGCAAATATTAATTATCTCGCTGTGAATAAAGAATTTCAGCATACGATATTAATACCAAATACCAAAATTTATTTTGGTGACTATATCTTACATGATTGCGAAAAAAGAATAATTTCAATACGAGAAAATATTGGAATTCAATTTATTTCTTTGTGTTCGACAAAAGAAGGCTACCATATGTATCATGACAGAAATTCTTATGATAATTTTGTAATTGACAGCGATAAAAGTAGCATTAAATTATACAAATGTATTGACGATATCATCGAATAAACTTTTAGGGGCTGTGAAAAAACATAGCCTATAAAAAAGAAGGACCAAGGGTTCATAAAAAACCCCAAGGTCCTCTTTTTATGTTAGAATTAACTTGCGATGAAAAATCTAACTAATACTTATTCTAATCCAAAACAGGCAGTTTTGCCACTATTTATTCAAGATTATCTGGACATTTGTGATCCGGTGCTGACATTTGATCGATTTATGGGAGAAATCGATTTGGAGAAATACCTGAAGGAAATCCCGAAACATGAGGTGGGAAGACTTCGGTATAACCCGATCAGTATGCTGAAAACAATCCTGTTCGGATTTATGACAAATGGATATGTCTCTCTTCGTGAGCTGGAAGACAGCTGCAAAGTGAATCTAAGGTTCATGTATCTGATGGATCATAAAGCCCCATCCTATCGGACTTTTGGATATTTTATCAATGAGATACTCAGCGATTCTATTGAGAAACTATTCTGTGATATCAATCAAAAAATTTTTGAGAAAGAACATACGGACCTGCAACATTTATATATTGACG
>UQTA01000043.1 GCA_900543885.1 uncultured Clostridium sp. | reverse complement strand
GATCTTTGCCGTTTATAATGTTTATAATTATAATATATCGCTAACAAACTTTAAACCCACAACCTACGTATAGCCAAAATGGTTTCATTTATGGTGGTGCCGAAGTACACGAGGCATGAGGGTTTCGTAAAAGAGCAGTTGCGAAAGTCCTGCGGAGCACATGAAAACCTTTGTTTACTACATCACCATTTGCAATATCATTAGAATCAACCATTTTTCCCATTCTGTGAGCAGTTACGGAAATACCGCCGCCGATATGGCAGATGATCAGATTCAGGTCTTCATATTTCTTTCCTGCTTTTGCGCCATAGCGGATACCGATCTCCTTCTGGTTTAACGCATGGATACGGCTCTCTCTGTATATGCCCTTTAAACCGGTTACACGGGCTACGTCCTGGAACTCATCTACATCCGGTGGATTTACTACAAAAGCAACTCCTCCGAATTCTTTGGAAAATGCATCTGCCAGCTATGCGCCTAAGGTTGCTGGATGCTTTACGGTATAACATTCTCTTGCATGCTCAAGAAGCTTTTCACCAATGGTGTAAACGCCGCCATCTACATTTACCAGGCCGCCTCCTCTTGCGGAAAATGCGTCTATGCCCTCTAAGGTCTGTCCTTCTTCTTTCAGGGTATTTAAGATCATTTCCTTTCTATATGGAAGCTGGTCACTGATCTCCTTAAATTCTTTTAATTTTTCTGCATCATGGCTGATATTTCTGGAAAAAATTTCCTTTTCTCCCTCAAACATGGCGATCTTTGTGGAAGTGGAGCCGGGGTTGATTGCAAATACTTTATAATTTTTCATAATATTTTTCTCCTGTTATCTTTAAAAGGGTTTTCTAAAAAAGCACGCTGACAGAATGCCAACGTGCCTTTTTTGTTACAATATACCTACACACCATTTTCATGTACCGGAAAACCGTTTTCGGCTTTTCCCACATCTACTAATGGAACAGTGGATATAACAGTCCGATCCAGATGACCATCAGGGCACCGCCGATACGGGTAGAAATAGAAGCTTCTTGATCATTGATTTTCCTCCTGTTTGCCAAATGCACTTCCAAAATCTTTCATGCACTTGCCTTTCCCACCGATTTTTCGTAAATCTCGGTCATGCTGTCAATCCGCATTATGCCAGTTCCGGAAGATCTGCCGGATCTGTTACAACACCCATAACAGCGGTTGCTGCTGCTACAGTAGGACTTGACAGGTAACTTAATGTTTTCTTGGTTCCCTGACGTCCGATAAAGTTACGGTTTGCAGTTAAAAGGATTCTTTCATCATCTGTCATCAGACCATAAGGCATGCCGCAGCAAAGTCCACAGCATGGATGGCAAATTACTGCACCTGCTTCAATAAAGGTCTTAATATATCCTCTTTCAATAGCCTGCTTGAAAATGGTATTGGTTGCAGGAACAACGATGAAACGCAGTCCTTTTGCCACTTTGCGTCCCTTTAAGATCTTTGCAGCTGCTTCCATATCTTCAATACTTCCGTTGGTGCAGCTTCCCAGATATACTTCATCCATCTTGGTTCCTTTTACTTCACTGATTGGATGAACGTTATCAACGCCCTGTGGACAGGACAGCTGAGGCTCCAGTTCGCTTACATCATAAGTAAGTACCTTTTCATACTTTGCTTCCTCATCTACGCATACCCAGTCGATTTCTTCCAATGGCATTCCGTAGTACTCAGCTGTTTTCGCATCTGCTTCAAACAGTCCGCACTTAGCGCCTGCTTCCAGAGCCATGTTTGCAACAGTAAATCTCTGTTCCATGCTCATTTCATGAGCTGCAGGACCGGTAAATTCCAGAGATTTGTACTGGCCGCCGTCTGCCTTGATGTCGCCTAAGATCTTAAGGATCACGTCCTTACTCATAACGCCGTCTCTTAAATGGCCGTTTAATACGATCTTGATAGCTTCCGGAACCTTAAACCACAGTTCTCCGGTGATCAGGGCTGCTGCCATCTCTGCTGTACCAATACCGGAACAGAAGTTGCCGGCACCGCCGTATGTAGTAGTATGGCTGTCGGTTGCAGTGGCGATATCACCAGGTTTTGCATACTTTGCTTCATGCATGATGGTGTGGCAGATGCCTTCGCCGATATGCAGCTTTTTGATTCCATATCTTCTTGCCAGTTCCAGACCTGCTTCATAGTGGTCATAGTCGTTTTTAGCAACTGCTGTTGGCATACAGTGATCCCATACAATGGTCACTTTATCCGGGTCATCAATCTTGTCTGCTCCGATTTCTTTCATGGTCTCTAACAGATAAGTAGTATAAATATCATGGATCATGAACATATCCGGCTTTGTTATCACGATATCACCAGGCACTACATGCTCTTTTCCTGCATTTTTCTTTAACACTTTCTCTACCATGGTGTAGCCTTTTTGGCGGCACTGCTCAATGGAAAGAGGCTTGATATCCGTTTTAATATTTCCGGCTGCCAGACGCTTCTTGGTGTCTTCGATCAGACCTCCATTTGCTACGATGTTGTACAGGTTTTCAGGAACTGCCCCTACTTTAAAGGATTTTCCATTAACACTGACGGTCTGTGCGTCTACATCTACAGTAACGATATCTCCCCCTTCACATACATCCTGGATCTGATCACAGGTAAGAAGGAGAATACCGCTGTTAAATGCGTTGCGGAAGAAGATTCTTGCAAAACTTTTTGCAATGATGCAGCGGACACCGTTATAAGAAAGAACAGTCGCTGCCTGCTCACGGCTGGAACCACAGCCAAAGTTGGTTCCTGCCACCAGGATGTCTCCCGGCTGGACTGTTGAGCCAAATTCCGGTTTCAACAGCTCAAAAGCATATTTTTTCATTTCATTTCGATCCGGGATCGTACCTCTTTTTCCTGGGATAATGGTATCGGTGTCAATATCATTTCCGAACTTCCAGATTTTTCCACTGAATTTCTTTTCCATAACTGCCTCCCTACATTTGCTTCGCAAAGGAAGCGTTCATGACTGTTTCAACGGAACCTGTGTAAACCTGTGCATCTTCACATCCCATAGAGCCTGCAAAGGTGTATAATCCGGTAGTTACCAGAGTTTCCTTATGTCCCATAGCGCCAGGTCCCTGAATCACAACGCTGTGATCACCAGCTGCCTGGATCTGTGCTCCAAAATCAATGAATTTTGCAAGAATGCCTTCCTCTGCTGCCATCAGATAATCACGGCTGGTAGCCGGGCAGATGCTTAAACGGAAGCCTAAAGCCAGCTTATGCCCTTCTAACATAGAAGCTGCTTTTCTCAATTCTTCAATGGTTCCGCCTGTATAGCCGCCGATCTGACCTGCATTTAATTCCATACCTGCTTTAGAAGCCTTGGTTTCGATCTGCGCATTCCTCTGGTCTTTTCTTTCTTCGCATGGAAGCATGAGCATTGGCTCAACTTTGCTTAGATTTAACGTTAAACTAGCAGACTGTTTTTCTCCTGTTATAGATGCGGTATAAGCTCCGGTGATACATGCCATGCTGCAGAATACTGCTTTTTCATGGTCATCAAAAGATGGCGCATAGATTTCCACTGCTTTGCGGTTTAATTCATGATCTTCTTTCAGGAAAGCAAGGGCTGCGTCCATGACGCTTACACCTTCTTTTAAGCTTCCTTCCAGATTTACATAAACAGTTTCCGAAACAATGATACTGTATCGGTCTGTTTCTGCTGCCCTTGCTAACTCAGGAATACTTACATTGATCCCCAGTGCCCCAACAGCACCGAAAATGCTTCCGTGAGAACCACCGCCTACAATGATCTGTCCTGGTTTTACTACCTCATTTAACATGTACTGGTATCCAGTTCCTTCTGCCTGTACATAAGGACATCCATATTTTTCAGCAAATGCCAGGTTCTTTCTCAAAATAGCTGCTGCTTCCGGACGTCCTGTTGGTACATCATGGTCATAAATCACCAGAACCTTTTCAGGTTTTGCTACGGCGGATATTTCATCCACCGCAGCATGAGATACACCATCATTAATGACGATCCAATCTGGCTCAACCGTTACCACTGTACCGGCTTTTCCCCCAAGTAACCGTTCTACAAATGTACTCATTCTTTTCTTCTCCTGTTTTAGTTTTTCTCAGCAAGCTCTTTATATCTTGCATAACGCGCCTTTGCTTCGCTCTCAGTACGCTCAAACAATGCATCTGCTGCCTCTGGGAAGGTACGTTCCAGAGATGAGAAACGAACTTCTCCTCTTAAGAACTCTCTGAAATCTCCCTGAGGTTCCTTGGAATCCAGGATAAATGGATTCTTGCCTTCCTTGATCAGCTCTGGGTTGTTTCTGTATAACTGCCAGTAACCAACTTCAACGGCACGTTTGATCTCGCCCTGAACATCACTCATTCCGCAGCGCAGGCCGTGGCTGATACATGGAGCATAAGCAATGATCAGAGATGGTCCCTTATGAGCTTCTGCTTCTGTTACTGCCTTTAAGAACTGTGCAGGATTGGCGCCCATAGCTACCTGGGCTACATAAACATCACCATAGCTCATAGCCATCATACCCAGATCTTTCTTCTTTCTCTGCTTACCTGCTGCAGCAAACTGTGCCACTGCACCGGTAGGAGTTGCCTTAGATGCCTGACCGCCTGTATTGGAGTAGATCTCAGTATCAAATACCATTACATTTACATCTGCGCCGGAAGCTAATACATGGTCTAAGCCGCCGTAACCGATATCGTATGCCCAGCCATCGCCGCCGAAGAACCATACAGACTTCTTGGTCAGGTGGTCAAAGTTTTCACGAACTGCCTCAGCCAGTGTCTTTGCGTCATCTCCAGGAACATTTGCTGCTACCAGATCTGCGTTACCACTTAATAATCCGCTTTCCAGAATGGCATTCTTTAATGCTTCACCTGTTTCACGGGAACTCTTATCATTGTAATATGCCAGCCATGCTGCTGCTGTCTCTTTGATTTTTGCGTCATCTGTCTTTTCTGCCAGTTCTGCTACATGCTTAGCCAGTTTTTCTCTCTGCTGTTCAACAGAAAGCCAGATACCCATACCATACTCAGCGTTGTTTTCAAACAGAGAACCGCCTACTGCAGGTCCCTGACCCTTATGGTTGGTGGTATATGGGAAGGATGGGAAGCTGGTGGACCATACCTGGGAGCATCCAGTTGCAGTTGCCACATACATACGGTCACCAAACAGCTGTGTGATCAGTTTTGCGTAAGGAGTTTCACCACATCCTGGGCAGGAGCCTGGGAACTCTAACAGAGGCTGTTCAAACTGGCTGCCTTTTACAGTATTGGTTCCAAATGGATTTGCCTTTGGAGCTAACTTCATTGCATATTCCCAGTTATCTGCCTCATTTAAGTTGTTGTCCAGTGGCTTCATGGTAATAGCCTTTTCCTTGGATGGGCATACATTTGCACAGCTTCCGCAGCCTGTACAGTCAAGAGCGGATACCTGTAAACGGAAACGTAAGCCTTCTGCGCCTTTGCCCTTAACAGCTGTAGTTGTAAAGGTTTCCGGTGCCTTTGCTGCTTCCTCCTCAGTTACAAGGAATGGACGGATACAGGAGTGAGGGCAAACATAGGAACACATATTGCACTGGATACATTTTTCGCTGTCCCAAACAGGAATATTGACTGCAATTCCTCTTTTTTCGTACTTAGAAGTACCCTGAGGCATGGTTCCGTCTGGCAGATCGGTGAAGTCGCTGACAGGAATGTTGTCGCCCTTCATAGCATTAACAGGCATCTGGATCTTACGGATCCACTTTGGCAGGTTCTCATCAACCTTCTCTTCCGGGATCTCAATGTCAGCCCATCTTGCAGGAACCTCTGCCTCTTCTACCATCTCTACGCCCTTATCAACAGCTGCGTAGTTCATGTTGACGATCTTTTCGCCCTTTCTTCCGTAGGACTTTAAGATGGCTTTCTTCATATATCCAACTGCTTCTTCGATCGGGATGATTCCGGTGATCTTAAAGAATGCAGCCTGTAAAATGGTGTTGGTTCTGCTTCCCAGTCCCAGTTCTGCTGCAATTGCAGTAGAATCAATGGTGTACAGGTGGATCTTCTTTAATGCTGCTGCCTTCTTAAATGCAGGTGTTAAATGTTTCTCTAATTCTTCGCCCTTCCAGTCGCAGGTGATCAGCACATTTGCGCCTTCCTTTGCATCAGCCAGGATGTCATAACGATCCAGATAGGACTTATTGTGGCAGGCAATGAAATCTGCGTGGTTTACAAGGTAAGTATAGTTGATCGGCTTCTTACCAAAACGTAAGTGAGAACGTGTAACACCACCGGACTTCTTTCCATCATATTCAAAGTAAGCCTGAACATTTAAGTCTGTATGATCACCGATGATCTTAATGGTGTTCTTATTTGCACCTACGGTACCGTCTGAACCAAGGCCCCAGAACTTGCAGCTGATGGTTCCTTCTGGAACAGTATTTACTTCCGGTCCTACAGGCAGTGACAGATGGGTTACATCATCATTAATACCTACGGTATAGTGGTTCTTTGGCTCTGCAGCCTTCATATTGTCAAACTGTGCGATAACCTGATCTGGAGTATAATCCTTGCTTGCCAGACCATAACGGCATGCTAAAACCTTGATATTTCTGCCTGACTCCAGGATCACAGAACATACATCCTCGTACAGTGACTCGCCTGCTGCACCTGGCTCCTTGGTACGGTCGCCAACAGTGATCATCTTTACAGTTTCAGGTAGCTGGCTTAAGAAGTACTTTGCAGAGAATGGGCGGTACAGGTGTGCGTCGATAAAACCAACCTTTTCACCCTTTGCATTTAAATAATCTACAGTTTCGCGAAGAACACCGCTTGCAGAACCCATAACTACGATCACACGCTCTGCATCTGGCGCACCATAGTAATTAAATGGCTTATAATCTCTTCCGGTGATCTTGCTGATCTCGTTCATATACTCAGCAACAATATCTGGAAGTGCATCATAATAAGTATTGCAAGCTTCACGGCTCTGGAAATAAGTATCAGAATACTGACCGGTGGTTCTAAGTACCGGATGCTCTGGATTTAACGCGTTCTCACGGAATTTTTCCAGTTCTTTCCAGTCAACCAACTTCTTTAAATCTTCATAATCCAGACATTCTACTTTCTGGATCTCATGGGATGTACGGAAACCATCAAAGAAATGAAGGAATGGTACATGTCCTTTAATAGCAGAAAGATGAGCAACTGCTCCTAAATCCATTGCTTCCTGTGGAGAAGAAGATGCTAACATTGCATATCCGGTCTGGCGACAGGCCATAACATCTGAATGCTCTGCATTAATAGAAATTGCATGGGTTGCAACGTTTCTGGATGCTACATGGATAACGCCTGGCTTTAACTGACCTGCAATACGGTACATGGTAGGGATCATTAACATAAGTCCCTGGGATGCTGTATAGGATGTTGCTAATACACCGCCGTCCAAAGCACCGTGTACTGCAGAAACAGCTCCGCACTCGGACTGCATCTCAACCAGCTTTACCTGCTGACCAAACATATTCTTCATTCCATTGGCTGACCACTTGTCAACCAGTTCAGCCATTGGAGAAGATGGTGTGATCGGATAAATCGCTGCTACTTCGGTAAAAGCATAGGAAGCGTAAGCTGCTGCTTCGTTTCCGTCCATTGCTCTGCTTACTTTACTCATAATCTGTACTTTCCTTTCTTTGTGGGGTTGATCGTTTTTATTTCCCGTTTTTCATTTCTTCTGTCCGATCCCTCTTCCCCAGAAACCAGACAGCCGGCAAGACGCCTTTTAGGATATATGTTTGTCTGATGTTTGTCTTTTTTCAATGTGTGCAATATTTTTACTACATTTATAACAACATCTTGCACATATCCCGTTTAGTTTAACGTGTTAGTAAAACGTTTATCCTTGTCACAAATAATAGTTTATCGTTCTACTTTTGTCAAGTGTTTTGATATAAGTACAATATTTTTTGTCAGTTTTATATAGTTTAACGTATTACTTATTGTGCAGTTTTCACCCGGAGGCCTTGATCATTTTTTCGTGATCATTTTCTTTTCTGATGTTTTTCTATCCTAATGACTTTATGACTTTCTTTCCTGCTTGACACAATGTGGGAATCTGGCTTAAGATTGGTTTTAGAAAAAGTGAACCCATCGTGCTTCTTGTTTTCATGTATATAAAAAAAGAAGATGTCATGGCTGGACTGTAACCATTTTTGCGTGGCAGACTTGCTGACTGAAGGCAGCAAAAGATATTATGAAAGTATAAAGGTGAACATATGGCAACTATAAAAGACGTAGCAAAACAGGCAGGTGTATCTGTTACAACTGTATCCATTATCATAAATGGAAAGTCAGAGGAAAGAAAAATTTCCACCGCTACCCAGCAAAGGGTGGCAGAAGCAATGCGTGATCTAGGCTATCAGCCCAATTTAAGCGCAAGACGACTGCGCTCCCAGGAAAATGAACGGCCGGTGATCGCATTTTTCTGGCCTTTGGACTATCGTGTTAATATCCTGGCATCCTTTCTGAACTGTATCCAGATCGAGATCGCAGAATCTGGATTTGACTGTGAAATGATGATCCAGACCTATGAAAATGATAAACTAGAGCAATATGGCTCTGCCTTTTCAAAAAACGGCTACAGCGGTGCTATCATTGGTGCATGCTCCATGAAAGATCAGCAGTGGCTGGAAAGCATTTCACCCCGTATGCCAGTTGCTCTTATCAACCGACCATCGGAACATTTTTCCTCTGTCTGCACAGATAACGAAGAAGCTGCACTGATGGCTGCTGCCAAAATACGCCAGAAAGGTTATACCGAAGCCGCAATCTTCGCTTCCAGCCATGCTTACTATGCTACCAACCGCCGTGTACAGGCATTTATCAATTCCTGTGAACAGCTGGGAATCCAAATAGACGAACAATACATCCTAAAATGCCCCAGTACCCGTAATGGCGGCTATGGGATTGGCAAACAATATGCTTCTCTTACAGAACCTCCGAAAATGATCTTCTGTGATTCTGATGCCATTGCCCTTGGCGCTTTGAGAGCCTTTCATGAAAAAGGAATATCAGTTCCCAAGGATGCTGAAATGCTCTCCATCGGTATGCTGGATCCGGAAGCAGCTTCCTACTATATTCCATCCCTTAGTGTAGTTGAGATGCCAAACAAAGAGATCGGACAGCAGGTGATCCGCCTTCTGCGCAAAAAGATCTTAAACAACGATCCGACCCCGGAACATATTGATCTTCATGCAAAATTGATCCTAAGGGAAAGTTTTTCTTAATTGTGTCCAAATCCGCCCATCCAAAAAACTCAACTGGCATTGGATGATGTTTTCTGCGGGAAAATGAATAAAAGTTATCAAAAAAATAATTTCACAAAATCTACACACTTCCTTTCACAAAATAAACACAAATCACTTTTAAAATAAGCCGCAGTTGAGCAGCGAAATGCGTAAGTCCGAACGACCAAGCGCATTTTGCTGCTCTTTTTTATAAATGGAACAGCCGAAAACTACTGTTCCGCCCATTTGAAAGGAGTAAAAACACATGAAAAAAACATTACTGAAAGGATTACTTCCAATCACCCTTGCATCCATCTTAGCAGCCGGATGCAGCTCAAATGCAGCACAGACTACCACTTCTGAAACAGGCACTGCACAGGAAACCACCGAAGAAAACAGCTCTGATTCCGCCAAAGACACCCAAAAAGATCAGGACGGCAGCCGTCCTGATCAAAAAGGCCGCGGCAAAAATGGTTCTGAGGATAATAAACCGGAAAACGGCGTTGTCCATGTAGGCGACGGAGGAAATGCCGGCCATATCAACCAGAAAGTTGTGATCACACCAGAGCAGCAGAAACTGATCGATGCCACCAAAGATAAATTCACACAGGAAACCTATGAAGATGAGGAAAACGGGGTTTCATTAGACTACAACCTGTTTATCCCAGCAGATTATGATGCATCCGTTTCCTATCCGCTGATCATGTTCATCCCTGATTCCTCTGCAGCAGGAAAAAGCAGCGAAGAAGTTCTTTCCCAGTACTATGGCGCTGACATCTGGGCTTCCGATGGTGAGCAGGAAAAGCACGCTTCCTTTGTCTTCTGCCCGGTATTCTCTGAAACCGTGGTAGATGATGATTTCAACACTTCCAACCAGATTGACACTGCTGTCAAAGTATTAAATCAGCTGATGGAAGACTACAATATCGACACATCCCGTGTTTATACCACAGGACAGTCCATGGGATGCATGACCTCCTTGTACTTAAACAGCCTTTATCCGGACCTGTTTGCTGCTTCCCTCTTCGTTTCCGGACAGTGGGATATTAACATCTTAAAACCATTGGAAAACAAAAAATTCTTCTATGTAACCTGTACCGGAGACCAGAAAGCTTCCAGCGGACAGACAGAAGTCATGGATCTATTTAAAAAAGACGGTGTTTCCTATTCTTACCTGGAAAACCTGGATCCAGACGCATCTGCTGATGAAAAGAACGAAAAGATCACTGATCTGTTAAAATCAGGAGATCAGGCTAACTTTGTACGCTTTGAAGGTCTGAATCATATGTCATCCTTCAACTATGCTTATGATCTGGAAGCTGTAAGAGACTGGCTGTTTGCACAGAGCAAATAAGTAAAATATTTTCATCCAGAAAATGACACAAAAAGAGGAGCTGCCGCTCTATAGACGATTCTTGAATCTATAGAGCAAAAGCTCCTCTTTTTTATTCGGCTAATTTACTATGAAAGTCCCGGACGGCAGCCGCGAATGAGCCATGCTTGCATGAGCGAATTCACGGGTATCGGACGGGCAAGCCGGTATGAGCAAGGAGCGCGATAGCGCGGATTGCGAATGCTGGCGACGATTGCGGGAGCACCAAAGGTGCGGAGCAATCGGCTTTCATGAATGGTGATGCCTGCGTCAGCAGGCATGTCCGTTTAGTTCCAAAAAAGTCTAACAACTCATCCAATTCCTGTTCAACATACTCGATTTTCTACCCTCAATTTAATTTTCCTCTTGACAAGTCTCTTATTTTTTAGTATTCTTATTTTAACGATTTAGTTTAACGTTTTACCTATTATGTTTAACGTTATCCCCAAATTGCAGTAATTCATACTTCCCCTTTGAATTCTGCGGTTCTCTGGCCAGCCTACAGTATCTGGTCCCCTCCGGATTCTTTTTTTTGATTTCCTGCCGGACCTGCCATTTTCCAGGTACTGTAAACTGACCAGAGAACATTCCTTTATCTCTACCATGATTCATTTCTAAAATACTGACAGAAATCCAATGACTTATAACCTGAAAAAAATTAGGAAAATAAAATTTATAGTGAATAAAATAATAATACAGAAAGGTGTGGTATCTTGTTCTGGAACAGAAAAAAAGCTCCTGAACTTTCTGCTCCTTCCGGAATAGGAGCAGCAGACTTTGCAGGCGCCGGAACTCCTCTTAAATTCAACAGCGTTGATTTTCGTGACGGACAGCAGTCACTTTTTGCAACCCGTCTTACCACTGCAGATATGATCCCGCTCTTAGAGCAGATGGATGCAGTTGGATACGACTCCATGGAAATGTGGGGCGGAGCTACTTTCGACGTAGCAGTCCGTTTCTTAAAAGATGATCCATGGGAGCGTGTAAGAACCTTCAAAAAATATGTAAAGAAAACCCCATTAAAAATGGTACTCCGCGGTCAGAACCTGGTAGGCTACAAAGCTTACCCGGATGATGTAGTAGAAGCCTTTGTGGCACAGGCAGCAGAAGCAGGAATTGATGTTTTCCTTACCTTCGATGCCCTTCAGGATCTTAGAAACTGCGAAGTTGCATTTAAAGCCATCAAAAAAGCCGGCAAAAAAATCGAAGGTTCCGTTCAGTATAATGTAAGCCCCTTCCATACAACAGAAGTATTCGTGCAGAATGCTTTAGAGCAGGAACAGATGGGTGCTTCCCTGATGCATGTAGAAGACATGGCCGGTCTTATGACCCCGGAAGCTGCTTATGAACTGATCACAGCTCTGAAAAAAGCACTGAAGATTCCTGTTCATCTTCATTGTCACTGTACCGGCGGTATGGCTGAAATGGCTTACTGGGAAGCGATCCGTGCTGGTGTAGACGGACTGGATGTATGCGTTTCCTCCATGTCCATGGGACCATCCCTTCCACCGATTGAAAGCTATTTAGCAGCTTTAAAAGGAACCAGCAGAGATCCAAAGATCGACCTTGGACAGTTCGCTGATATCAACAGAAAATTCGCTGAGCTTCGCCGTAAATACGCTGACTTTGGCACAAAATTAGTTGGTGTAGACGTTGGCTGCCTCCAGCATCAGATCCCAGGCGGTATGCTTTCCAACCTGGAAAGCCAGCTTACTGCTATGAAGCTGTATGACCGTCTTCCAGAAGTCTTAGAAGAAGCTACCCGTGTCCGCGCAGATATGGGATATCCGCCTCTTGCTACCCCATCCAGCCAGATGTGCGGTGCCCAGGCTACTACTAATGTATTAACCGGAAAGCGCTACGCTATGGTCAGCCGTGAATTAAAAGACTACTGCCGTGGTCTCTATGGACGTCCGCCGGGCCCTATTGACCCAACACTTTTGGAGAAAGCCCTTGGAGACGAAAAGCCTGCATTTATCCGCCCTGGTGATCAGATCGCACCTGGAATGGAAGCAGCAAGAAAAGAAGCAGGCGCACTTGCCCGCACGGAAGAAGATGTAGTCACTTATGCTCTCTTCCCAGGTTACGCACCCGACTTTCTGAAAGTCAAATACGGGATGTAATGCATCGCAGACTCACAAACCCGCGCTGACGCGCTCTACTGCCTGCTGACGCAGGCGGTTTGTTCGTTAATTGCTTGTGAAAAACAAATGTCTGCTGCGCAGCCGCTTGTTTTTCCCTGCGCTAAGTTAGATACAGAAATTTGCCAAAATTTATTGTAAATAATATTGCTACTACAAACATTCTAAAAATGAAAGAAGGAACCACATTGAAACAAACAGACGAAGCAAAACTGGAGCGTTCCAGAGAAATCCTGGAAGCTTTAAAAGAAGCACGGGGGGGAAAGCTTTTAGAATCCCACCGTGTTATGGGCAATGACCCGAACCTGATCAATATGTTCTATCAGCAGTATGTAAACTGCAACAAAAAAGACATCTCCATTCCCAGAAAGTACAGAGAACTGATCGTAATGGCAGTAGGAATCGCTACTTCCACTGAAACCACGATGAAAGTTCACGGAAAACTGGCTCTGGAAAATGGTGCTACCATTGATGAGATCTTTGAAGTTATCCGTATCCTTTTCTTCACCTGCGGTGTAACCAAGCTGCTTCCTGCTTTAGAAACCTTGGGAGATCTTTTTGAAGCTGTAGATCTGGAAGAAAACTAACCAAAGAATTCTTTCGTAAAAAAAATGTAAATTGTTATCCCAAAGAAAGGCTCTTCTATGTTAGAATATCTATCATAGGAGGGCCTTTCATTCATACAAAACACACCGAAAAACGTATCCCCGGCACATTCAACGACTTGTATAAAGGCAAACAATTATGAAAAAAGACAGTGCACAAGAACAATACGACAAAATGACAAAAACCCCCATCAACAAACTTGTACTGCAGCTTGGACTTCCCACCACTGTCAGTATGCTTGTAACCAGCGTATACAATATGGCTGATACTTTCTTTGTAAGCCAGCTGGGAACCAGTGTCAGCGGCGCTACAGGCGTTGTTTTTGCCCTGATGGCCATTATCAATGCCTTTGGCTTCATGTTCGGCCACGGTGCAGGCAGCAATATCAGCCGTAAACTGGGAGCGCATGACGTAGAAAGCGCCCGTAAATTTGCATCTACCAGTTTTTTTCTATCCTTATTATGCGGCTCCCTTATCTGCATTCTTGGTTTTCTCTTCCACGCTCCCTTCATGCGCCTTCTTGGAAGCACCGATTCCATTCTTCCTCACGCGATCGAATACAGCACCTGGATCCTGATCGCGGCACCGGCCATGGCTTCCAGCTGCGTTATGAACAATATCCTGCGTTATGAAGGAAAAGCATTCTTTGCTATGCTTGGTCTTGCTTCCGGCGGCATCCTTAACATTTTTGGAGACATGTTCCTTATCTTCGTCCTTAAACTTGGTGTCCGTGGTGCCGGTATCTCCACTGCAGTTTCCCAATATATCAGCATGGCTATCCTGATCAGTCCCTTCCTTCGGGGCAAAGTTCAGAGCCGCCTTCATATCCGCTATATTACCCACCAGTTTGAAGATGTCACGAATATCCTTGCAACCGGCTTTCCAAGCCTGATGCGTCAGGGCTTAAACAGTGTTTCCGTTATGGTACTCAACCGCTTTGCAGGCCCCTATGGAGATGCCGCCATCGCAGCTATGAGTATTGTGACTCGTATCATAAACTTCCTCTTCTGCGTGGCACTTGGAATCGGACAAGGCTTCCAGCCAGTCAGTGCCTTCAACTATGGAGCAGGAAAATATAAACGGGTCCGTGATGCCTTCTGGTTCAGCGTAAAAAGCAGCTTCATCGTCATGAGCATTTCCGCCCTGATCGGTATCACCTTTTCAGCCACCATCATCCGCATGTTCCGTGATGACCCAGACGTCCTTTTTATTGGAATTCCCGCTCTGCGTATCCAGTGCCTTTCCCTCTTTTTTATGCCTCTGTCCTTATACGGGAATATGCTGTTCCAAAGCATTGGAAAAAGCGGCCGTGCCACCTTCCTGTCCATGATCCGAAGCGGACTGGTTTTCATTCCTGTTCTGTGGCTTATGAATACTATTTTAGGACTTACCGGAATCCAGATATCTCAGACTATCTCCGACATCGTATCTGCTTCCATCACACTGCCAATGGTAGTAAAATTTTTCAGATCTATGCCAAAAGACACAGAAATATAATAACACAATACAAAAAGGAATCTGCACAAAGAAAATTTTTTGACATTTTTATAGATGCGTGATACTATAGTTATAGAAAAGGGCACTACCGATAGACGGTTAGTCCACATACTTATTGATTAAAAAATAACCGTTCAGTTTGCGAGGCTGGGGCGGTTATTTTTTATGCTTATCTTTACCAAATGTATATCCAATGCTAAAGCAGGTTAAGCCGAAACTCACCACTGCTATAAAGTCAACAATACTCATTGGCTCAGCCCTCCTTTTCAAAAGATTCCCTTGCAGATTTCTATGTAATCAGATAGTCACAGTCCCTCTGTTGAAGGACTAACCGCCTACCGTTATGGCAGTACCCATGTTTTCAGTATATCAGTAAAAAAATTGTGTTGCACTTAAAATCAGACATTCCTTATCCAAGTCCAGTATTACAAAAAAATCCTCCTGAACTGATATTTGCTTTAATATCAATCCAAGAGGATTATAAGCTTATTTAATATTTGCACAGATTATCCACGCTTAAATACCTTCGTTACCTTCTCCACATAAGGCTTCGTCCAGGGAATATTCCCCAGTAAAACCCAGGCAATACACAGCAGCAGTAAAATGGTCTGCCAATGCCCAAATGTAAACAAGATCGGATGATCCGCTGAAGAAGCCAGTGAAACCGCCTGTCTGAAATTAGAATCCATCATCTGTCCTAAAACCATAGCTAAGATCAGCGGTGCTACCGGATAATCAAATCTTCTCATTAAAAATCCGATCACTCCAAACAGGAACATCAGCGCCACATCAAACAGTCTGTTATTACATGCAAAGGATCCGATCACGCACAAACTGGTAACAACCGGGATCATCACATTTTTAGGAATGGTAATAACCTTACTGATCCTTGGAGCAACCAAAAGTCCCAGTACCAGCAGCGCAAAGCAGGCAATGATACCTGCGATCAGAATCGCCTGGAATGCTTCCGGATTTTTCCTGATAAACATAGGTCCCGGCTGCAGTCCATGGACATAGAACACCGACAAAATGATGGCTGTAACTGCGTCTCCAGGCACAGCTAACGTCAGCATAGGGATCAATGCACCGCCGATGCAGGCATTATTAGAAGATTCACTGGCCATAATTCCTTCCACAGCACCTTCACCAAAAGGCACCTCCGGCTTTTTCACAATACGTTTCGCCTCATTATAAGCAATAAAGGACGCCACCGGACCACCTGCGCCAGGAAGAGCGCCAACCAGCATACCAATGGTTGAAGTATACAGTGACAATTTCCAGTGCTTAAGCACTTCTTTTAAACTAACCCTGGTTTTCTCCATAGCCAGAACATTCTGTTCCTGGCCAAGGCTATAAATAACACTTAAAACTTCCGCAAATCCAAAAAATCCAACCAAAGCCGGTACCGTACTGATACCGCCAGCCAGGTTCTGGATCCCAAAAGTCAGTCTCTTCGTACCCATAAGAGGATCAAGTCCCACCATACTGATAATAAGTCCCAGCATAACACTGACAAGTCCCTTTGCATAATTTTTCGTACTAACAGAACCTACTGTCACCAGTCCAAACAATGCCAGCAGGAAATAATCCATTTTCGTAAACTTAATAGCGATAGCCGCAACCGGCTCTGCTAACAGTCCCAATGCAATAAATCCAAAAATACTTCCGATAAAAGAATAGATAGTAGCCGTAAAAAGTGCCTTATAAGACTGTCCCTTTTTCGACATAGGATAACCATCCAGTGTAGTAACTACAGAAGACGGTGCGCCTGGAATATTGATCAAAATAGCAGAAACAGCACCGGAAAATACACCAACCACATAAACGCCCATGATCATGGCCAGTGCATCCGAATGATCCCAGGTATAAGTAATAGAAACAAGCAGCGCCGTAGCCATGGACACAGAAAGTCCTGGTATAGCACCTACAAAAAGACCTGCCACAGATCCTAAAAGGACCATCAGAAGAAAGCGCAGATCCACGATCGATAACATTGATAACATCTGTTTTTCCTCCTTAATCCTATGGCAGCATTACATGAAGACATGTACGGAACGCAATACTTAAAAATAAAGAAGTTCCAATGGGAACCAGCACAAACACAGCCACTTTTCTTACTTTCATAAACCACATCATGGCGATCAGGAAAATGATGGTAGCCAATTCAAAAATAGAGATTGTAATGCTGAAGCTTAAAATTCCAATGGTCACACGTGGAATCGATACTTCTCCTAATACCACATAATAAATAGCACACAGCACAAGAACTCCCAGGATCCTGACTATCTTTTTCTTGTGGTCAGCTGACTTGGCATCTGCTTCCTTAGCCAAAACACTTTCTCCTGCCGTCCGCTTCATAGCCAGCACGCCCTGACCCATGATCCAGATTGAAAGACCGATCAGCGCAGCACCAACTAACGCCGGAAAAAGATAGGGAGACTGGCTCCAGGCCTTATTAAACGCTTTTGCATAGGATATAAGAGAATACGAGAGCAGCAAAATGCCGCTCCCGCAAAATAAGATACCCTCTGCAATCAGTGAAGAAACTTTGTTTTTCATTGATCCATCCTCAATTATTTCTTATTTCTCAAATGTCTGCTTCGCAGCCATTTATTTCCAGTTGGATTCATTACTCTGCAACTCTTGCAATACCAAAATCTTCAGGGCTCTTCTCAGCTACACCGTTGTCATACTGTAACCAGCAGATAACAGATTTCCAGTTGTCATAAAATGCCTTGATCGCATCATCATCTGTATACTCTTCAAATACAGGATCTGCTGCATTCTGCTTAACGAAATCAGTCCACTCAGGATCAGCAAATACCTTCTTAGAAGCTGCCTTTAATACATCAACAACTTCCTGTGGAGTATCATTATTAACAACAAAGCTTAACAGAGTATAAGGAATATTTAAATACTTCTCAGCTTCCGGTACAGTCTCAGTAAATGCCGGGATGTCAGGATAAGCTTCCATTCTCTTATCAGAGAAAACAGCTAAAGGCTTAACATCGCCGCTCTCAATATAACCGCCTAAAGTAGAGATGTTAGGGTTAGTAAAATCAACCTGCCCGCCAATAACACCTAACAAAGCATCATTACCGGAATCAAAGCTGGTCATTGCTACATCATAGCCCAGTTCCTTCATAACAAGACCCTGATTGTGTCCGCTTCCGCCAGGACCAGAGTGAGACATGGTGATCTTTCCAGGATTTGCCTTAATATCATCCAGTAACTCTTCCAGAGTATTGTACTTGGAATCTTTGCCAACTACCAGTACCTTAGGATCTCCTACTAATGGAGAAATAACAGTAAAATCAGAATAATCCAGATCACATACGTTCATGGTTCTGTAGGTTCCCATGGTCTCTGCACAAACTAATAAAGTATAGCCATCAGAAGGCTGTTCCTTTACAAACTGGGATCCGATGGATCCGGAAGCGCCGCCCTGATTGGTAACGGTAATGGACTGTCCCAGATATTTCTCTAACAGAGCTGCTAATTTTCTGCCCCATACATCGGTAGTTCCGCCTGCTCCGTAAGGAATGATCATATTAATAGGCTTAGTAGGATAATCAGCAGTTGCTACTAAATCTCCTTCAGCCTCAGACTCTGCTGCTTCGCTGGACTCTTCTTTTGATCCAGTCTCTGCTGCTGTCGTTTCTGCGGATGACTCAGCTGCCTTGGTAGTTTCATTGCTGGATACGGAAACGCTGCATGCTGTCATAGATACACACATTGCAGCAGCCGCAGCCAATGCGACCAGTTTTTTCAACTTCATAATGCTACACTCCTCTTCCTGTAAATAATTTCTTTTCTCTCAGAGCAAATTCCCCTCTGTGCTATTGCCGATTATACCACAAGTGCTACCTGCATTCAATAAAAAACTTTTACAAGTTAAAACTTTAAAGCTTTTATCCATTATTGTGTTTTTTATATAAAAATGGTATGCTTGTGGGAGCACGCAGTGCGAAACAATCTGGCATCCAAGCTATCTCTATTTCGGAGGAACCCATTATGATCACAAAGCCCATTTTTTTGTGCGGCTACACCAGCAGCGGAAAGACAACCATTGGAAAAGAACTTGCAAAACAGCTTCACGTTCCCTTTTACGATACAGATAAACTGATCACTGTCAAAACAGGCCAGACTCCACAGGAGATCTTTGCCGAAAAAGGGGATGCTTATTTTCGTGACACAGAACATGAAATAGCCAAAGAAGTAGCTTCTTATCCCCCCTGCGTTGTTTCCACAGGAGGCGGCATGCTTACCTTCTCCCGCAACGGCGATCTTCTTTCAAAAGCCGGTACTATTATTTACATAAACCGCCCTTTTGAGGACTGCTACAACAGTCTTATGAAAAACCCCGACCGTCCTCTTATTAAAAACAACACAAAAGAGGAATTGTTCGATCGCTATAACAAGCGGGCAGTCAGCTATCGGGCCTATGCTGCTTTTACTGTAAAAAACGACCAGACTCCTTCTCTGACTGCCAGACACATTATCGATCTTCTTTTTTGAGGTTTAACAGAGCCTGTTCCACCTGGTCAAAGGCCTTTTTAAGGTTTGCCCTTGGGCAGGCAAAATTCACACGGATAAAGCCAGGGGCAGAAATTCAGCCGGGTTTTCCAGTCCTGTTTCTCTGGCATCGATCCATCCCAGATAAGTCCCTTCACTGTGACAGATGGAAAGCCCCGGAATATTGTAAGTTTTGCTGGCAGAATGGTGAAGGATCACCCTCTGTCTGGCTTCTTCACTTAGTTAATTTCTCAGTTAAACAAAACTCCGGATAAAAAGCGTTCCGCTTGGAACAATTAAGCACACCACAGTCTGTACAGCTGTGAGGAAATACAGCCGTTTTCTTACTTGCTGATGTTTCCTGAGTCTTTAAAATGTCATTCTTCTTCGGGTCATGTTTTTTCTTCTTGTCACTCATATGCGTTCTCCTTATCCTTAATATCCAATTTGTTCAGTATGTTAATGGGTATTGTAGCGACAGTAAGGCTACTTGTCAACAGGAGGTTTTCTATTGCTGGTTATAAGATTTTTCTATAACTCATTGCCTGCATAAAAAAATGTATCTGCAGCCCATCCTCTTATGAAGACAAGCTGCAGATACATTGAATTTTGTCCATTTAAATTTTTTCCACAATCACACGGCAACGCTTTTTATAAAAGGCAATCCCATATACAAGAATCTGGCTCCTGCCATCTTCCCTGAAGATTTCGTCATACCTGCGGTCATGAGCCTGTTTTAGAGCTCTTTCGCATGCATACTCCAGGTCTTTGAAGGAATGCGCATATTTCACTTCGATGATAATTCCTGCATCTGGATTCTGCGGTTTGACCAAGATATCCGCAAAGCCATCTCCAGATTCTCTGTTTGATTTCACCGCCCAACCAGAATAATTTTTCAAAATTCCCAGCAGAATGCCATGATAAAAATTTTCTTTTTGTTCATCTCGCGCTTTGGTATCCAGAATGCTAATGGTTTCAGTGAGAAACATGGTCAATTCCTGCTGGATTGCTTCGCTATTTCCAACAAGAAATCCCTGATTAATCTTTTCTGTGGAAGCTTGATTACTGTCCACTACAGTTTTGAACCATTCCTGGATCTTCAGAACAAATACTTCACGAATTTCCTTATTCGGAATGACCAATTTGTATATTCCGTCTGCGGAAACTCCAGCCTGTGTCAAATAACCTGTCGTAAACAAAACACTCCAGATATTATCAATGCTACGGTCGATCTCATCATACGTCAAATCTAACCGGACTCGTTTTCCAACTGCACTGCCAGCAATTAGCTGCTCGATTTCATCACGTGTCGTAGAATCTGCCTTGTCAATAAATCGTTTCAATAAGTCGTTTCCACTGCTGTTGATCCAATACGATTTTGGCAAAAGTTTGGGGTTATCCTGCAGATCATCCACGTAGTTCATAACATCCCATGGACAATATATATCTGCATTTCCGAATTTGTACCCGTCATACCATTCCTTCACTTCCGGGAAACGATCCGATAATCCATAATCCGCAAGTAACCGCCGCACTTCATCGTCCGTAAAGCCAAATTCCTCATCATATCGAACATCATCAACTGAATGGACCTTAAAATTGTTTAAACCAGTAAAGATACTTTCCTTTGAAACACGAAGACATCCCGTCAGGACAGCAAACTGCAAAAAGCTGTTCGTTTTCAATGCCTGTCCAAATAAACTGCGAATTAAGGAAACCATTTCACGATAATAACCACTCTGGAAGGCTTTATCAAGTGGTACATCGTATTCATCGATCAAGACGATGACCTTTTGACCGTAATGCTGACATAGAAGCTGGGACAGGACGATCAGAGATGATGCCAAAAGTCCTTTATCCATCCAGTGCTTGCCATTTTTGATAGCAATCAGACTTTTATATTGCTCCTGTTCATCGACAGATAATTGGGGGCTGTTCTGCAAAAAGGAAAACCTTTTTGCCTCGCGTCCAATAAGCTGTACGAGCATATCAACGGCCTCTTCAAAAGTAAGGCCTGCAACATCTTTCAGCGAAAGAAATATGACCGGATATTTTCCAAGATGCTGTTCGCATAAGACTTTATTCTGTGTAATATAGAGTCCATCAAAAAAAGCCTTATCCGTGCCAATTTCAAAAAAAGTTTTCAGCATGCTCATATTGAGCGTCTTTCCAAAACGACGCGGTCGAGTAAAAAGATTCACTTTGCTCCAGTTTTCGATAAGCTGCTCTATCAGTCTGGTTTTGTCGATATAGTAAGCATCTCTGGTGCGTATTTCGCGAAAATCTTCGATACCAACTGGTATTTTTTTTAATCCTGGCATTCCATACCCCTTTCTACTTGTGGTGGTACTTATTTAATTGTATTATATCCTTTCCGTGTTGGTTCTGCAATTATTTATCCCGCATTCATTGGTTTTCTCTGGTCAATCCATGCACCATCAGGCTCACGCAAAAAGATGATGCATCATAGATTTCTCTATTTTGCATCATCTTTATCAATCAAAGGATCTTCCTAATAAAATCACCTGATTACTTATTATTCATCATATCCAGAACCCACTGAGGAGCCAGATTTGGCAGTTCTGTACCATTTTTCTTTGCTTCTTTATAAGCAGCAATGGTCTCTCTTCTGTTTTTCTCATAGGCAAGCTTGGTTTCTGCCTCTGTTAAAACTACTTCAACGTACTTTTTAGGAATAACGCAGACACCATCAGAGTCACCTACTACCAGATCTCCCGGTTCTACCTGTACGCCAGCACACATAATGGCTGTATTGATATTTCCCTCATTTTTCTTGATCGGTCCACATGGCATAAAGCCTTTAGAATAAACCGGGAAGTCCAGCTCGATATTTCCGTCACGGTCTCTGGTATATCCATCAATGTATGTGATATCGGTTAAACCATAACATTGACGCAAAATATCTATCATTTTCTCTTTATTTGTTCCTCTTATTTCTAAAGACTTCATATCCTTCGTGGCACGAAATGGTAATTCCTCATGTTCCATAATCAGATCACATGCTGTTCCTCCAATTATGACATATTGATTTTCAAATCCCTGAAAATTTTCTTTGAATCTTGTAAGTCCATTAACCATTATTCCTGCAGCCTTCTTTCTTGTAATTCCTCTACTGCTTCTTCAATTCTTCTGTGTTTTCCATCTTTATTTTTGAATATTGAACATTTTCACTGTTTCTTTAAATATTAAAAAAAGGCGGAAGCATCTACACTTCCGCCAAAAAACAATCTCAGTATTCTATTTTCCAAGTCCCTGGCTGTCCACCCACTCTGTCACATCTGCTTCAGATGCTCCGCCATGGAATCTTTCTCTCTCTTTCCAGTCACCTGTTCCAGCCATATCTTCAAGCAGTTTTCCGCTGCCACCAATTCCTGATGATGCAGCTGTACAGAATGGAATCACTGTTTTGCCGGTGAAATCATTTGCTTTTACAAAGCCGTCCACCGGCCATCCGCCGTTTGTCATAAATGGAATGACCTTCTTTCCTGAAAAATCATATTCCTCAAAAAATGAATAAAGCGGCATTGGCAGATCAGCATTCCAATTAGGGAAGCCCGCAAATATAATATCATAATGGTCCAGATTTTCAATATGGCTGGAAAGTTCCGGTCTCGCATGGTCCGCTTTTTCACTGTAAGCAAATTCGAGCAGGTTCTTATGTGTACCTGGATATTGCTGTATGATTTTTATTGCAAATAAGTCTCCGCCAAGTTTTTTCTGTTTTTGTTTTATCTTATTGATACTATTAATTATATCCTACGATAGTAACTATCGATCAACCGTTTTTACAATAAAATTTGTGAATTTTTTATGAATAAAATGAAATTCTACAAAAAAGCCCTCGGAAAAAGCTTTTACACTCTTTCCGGGGGCTTCCCGCAATCTTTCTCTTATCGCAGGTACTTATTCAAACGCTTATTTCCCCTGCTCTTATTTCATTATCCTTCAATAGAAACATACTTCTTCTGCTCTACTGCCGGCTTTGCTTCCTTCTTCGGAACGAACAGCTTCAGGATACCATGTTTGAACTCGCCCTTGATATCTTCTTCTGTAATGTCTTCACCTACATAGAAGCTTCTCTCACAGGATCCTGCATAACGTTCTTTACGGATGTAACGGCCGGTCTTCTTGTCCTCTTCGTCCTTGTCAAGACCCTTGGCTGCGCTGACGGTCATATATCCGTTCTCCAGAGATACCTTGATCTCATCCTTGGTAAATCCAGGCAGATCCATCTCAAGCTCATAACCGCCTTCCAGTTCCTTAATATCGGTCTTCATCAGGTTTTTACCTCTGCGGCCATACAGCTTCTTTTCTACATCCTTCTCTGCGCTATCATCATAAAATGGAAAATCTCTCATAAAACTATCAAATAAATCTTCTCCAAAAATACTAGGCATTAACATAAGTCATCTCTCCTTTTCCTATACTCTCTATGTCTTGTTTCACTTGTTGGCTTTTGGAACCGGGGATGTTAGGAAACCTTCCGGAACCTTTGGGCTTTCTTTCTTAGCTTTTCGGTTCCTTTCTGTTTCCCTTCCTTTGTTCTAGCTGTAATATAACACTTATTATTAGCACTGTCAAGAGGTGAGTGCTAATTTTTTGTGAAGATTTTGTGAACGCTACGAGCCATGCAAAATGGTGAAAAAAACGCCCTGCAAGTTTACTTGCAAGGACGTCTTTTTTTGCTATTTTATAGGGCGACAGCCCTACAGCGAGGGAAGTCTTTCCCGAGCTGTGCATGGCGTATGCCACTACTTCACAGAGGTTTTTCACTTGCTTTCGCACTCGATTTTCTTGATTTGACCACATTTTTACGACAAATTCTTGGAAAAATATATTTGTCTGATTTTCTTACCACATTTTACGACAACGGCTTATGGTTTATACCACAGCAGGTACGGTTTCTGGCAGGTTCATTTTAGACTTCTCATCAATATGATTTCATTCATACAGCGGTCCTCTTATTTTTCCAAAGCTTCATTAATAAAATTTTCTATCATTTTTTTGATTCAGATGCAACAATAGAATCTATTGCCTTTCCATCTCGATATAAAACCAGTTTTTCCTTATGAATTAATTGTCCAAACTTTTCTTTATTTATATTTATTGATGTCATATTTTTTAACCTCTTCTCCTGTTTGAACTTAATATACCGCATAAAAGATCTTGTTTCCGTGATGATATCACAGAAAAGACAATTTACTTTATTACGCTTCTTTTTATTTCTATTTACGGCATATGCCAGTTATATAATTGACACATCTCAATAAATTAAGTATACTCCCCATCTTTGACAGTTACAAAAAGCTGGGAGTATTATACGTTCAATTCATTACTTTCGGCAAGTAAGAAATAATCACTATGAACTAACAAAAAAGGATGCACTACGGTAACTTTTCCATTACCTTGGCACATCCTTTCGTATTATTATTTTTGTTATTCTTCTTAATGACAGCTATGGCTTCCACATCCATGCTCGCCACATGTATGTCCTTCCTCGTGACTGTGCTCGTGATGAGAACACTTCACATCTGGATTGTAATCCAATGTTTCATTAATAAAGGCTTCTACTGCTTCATCCGCATCTCCGGAAACTCCTCCAAAAAGCTTAATACCAGCTGCCGCTAACGCTGTCTGTGCACCGCCTCCGATTCCGCCACAGATCAAAACATCTGCATTCAATGCACTAAGAACTCCCGCCAATGCACCATGTCCGCTTCCATTCGTATCTACTACTTCTGAATGTACTACTTTTCCTTCCTCTACATCGTAAATCTTAAATGTCTCTGTGTGTCCAAAGTGCTGGAAAATCTGTCCATTTTCATATGTTACTGCTATTCTCATAATACCTTCTCCTTTTTCTGCTGCATATTTTTGGTGAATTTCCTGTTTGTAACATCCTCTTTTTATTTATCCATCCGTATTTAACACAAGATTAGGCTTCTATTCAACTTCTGAAAACTGATCTTTTCCAACATTACATAATGGACATTCAAAATCTTCCGGAACATCCTCCCACTTTGTTCCTGGTGCAATACCACCTTCAGGATATCCTTCCTCTTCATCATATTCCCATCCGCAAACGTCACATACATATTTCATTAGTTTGTTCCTCCTTATAAATATATTACTGTTGTATCTGAATTATTTTGTAATCTTAGCACGAATGTCAAGTGTTTTTAGCATTTCCAGAACCCATGAAGATTGCAGTATGCGTATACTTCTTCTACACATTCTCCATCGCAACGACAAAAATCTGCTACCGGCTCCTGCCCTGGATTTAACTGTTTTCTGTATATTCCCTGGTTTATATTTAATGTAATCCACTCAATGAAATGCTCTTCAAGCATTGGATGTTTTGTCACTCCGGCTTTTAATTCCTGCATAGGTTCTCCGCAACAAATTACAGGTACACCCTTATCCTTTACCTTTTCAACAATGTTTCCACAATGCTTACATATATAATACTTTACTTCCATGTGTAAAATTTATAATTCAATTGTCTCTATAATCTTTTTCAAAGAATCTGCGGATTCCTTAAGCTTTAACGCTTCCTCTCCACTTAAATTAATAGGTATATCAGACTCAATGCCATCTGCACCTACAATAGCCGGCATACTTAACGATACTCCGTCAATGTCATATACTCCATGGATCATATGCGATACTGGGAGTATTGATTTTTCATCTCTCATAATCACTTCGCAGATTCTTTTTACAGACATTGCAATTCCATAATATGTAGCGTGCTTTTTGTTTATAATCTCATAAGCACTGTTCTTGACTGCTGTAGCTATTTCTTCCGTATTTTCCTTGTGCTTGTAATGTCCACGCATTTCACACATTTCACTTAATGGAACACCAGATACATT
>UQTA01000042.1 GCA_900543885.1 uncultured Clostridium sp. | reverse complement strand
GTTTTGCTACTTGGTTTTCGTAGCCTTCTACCATTGTCCAAACGTCACCATCAAGGTTCTATCCTATAATTAGCAAGGCTGTTCCAACTTGCACTGGTTACTTCTCGACGTTTCCGACTGCTTTGACATTAGCACAAACGAATACTCTGGATTTTGAGTATATTTGAACCTATTTGTTCACATTTAATTGTATTTTTAGTTACTTATCTTTCCTCCTAAAATGACGTATGTGCTCTCGGAATCTTTTTGTGTTTGATTTGAGTCAAGTGCATGAAAGACTCCGGGAGTACATCCACAATATATGATTAGAACTCTCTGTTGTGTAACTTGTCCACATATTTACCGTCTAAAACATCCTTCAGATACTTGCCGTACTGGTTCTTCTTCAGAACTTCGTAGGTCTCTAATACCTGCTCTTTGGTGATCCAGCCATTTAAGTATGCGATCTCTTCCAGGCATGCGATCTTGCGGTGCTGGTGTGTTTCTACTGTTTTTACAAAGTTGGTTGCTTCCACTAAGGATTCGTGGGTTCCTGTATCCAGCCAGGTAAATCCCTGTCCCAGTAAGATAACATCCAGATCTCCATTTTCCAGATAAATACGGTTCAGATCTGTGATCTCCAGCTCACCTCTTGCAGATGGCTTTAAGTTCTTTGCATATTCTACAACACGGTTGTCGTAGAAATAAAGTCCTGTTACACAGTAATTGGATTTTGGCTTTTCCGGTTTCTCTTCAATAGAGATAGCTTTTCCGTTTGCATCAAACTCAACGATGCCGAAACGTTCCGGATCGTCTACATAATAGCCAAATACAGTAGCGCCTTTTCCCTTATTGGCAGCCGCTTTTAATCTCTTGTTTAAGCCCTGGCCATGGAAAATATTATCGCCTAATACCATTGCAACAGAATCACCGGCAATAAACTCTTCACCAATGATAAATGCCTGAGCCAGACCATCCGGACTTGGCTGTACAGCATAGCTTAAGTTAATACCAAACTGCTTTCCATCACCTAACAGAGCCTCAAAACGTGGAGTATCGTCTGGTGTGGAGATAATTAAAATATCCCTGATGCCTGCATTCATCAACACAGATAACGGGTAATAGATCATAGGTTTGTCATAAATAGGAAGCAGCTGCTTCGATGTAACTTTAGTCAAAGGGTAAAGTCTGGTACCGCTTCCGCCGGCAAGTATAATCCCTTTCATTTTTCCTCCTTGCAGGTCCCTGCAACCGTTTTTCTTCCTGTTTTAAGACAGACTACGGCCGGACCAATGGTTATTCTTTGTTCAATATACCATACTATACGCCATTTTTCAAATCCCCAGGGAAATATTTCGATATAATTCATGAAAAATTAATGGAACAGTTCAAATCAGCATATGATGAGCCAAGCAAACTTCTTGTTTTCATGAAATGGAAACAAGAAGTTGTCATGTCTGAACTACTTCCATTTAATAAGAGATTTTTTTCAACAAGCAATTGGGGATTGAAAAAACCTTTCTTATTATATATGATGATAGGAGTATTTTCTAAAATGAGGGGAAAAATATGCTTTTAATGAACAAAACTCTTTTAAAGCTTGCCCGTGGACTATGGTTTTTGATTTTTGCCATAGCAGGGGTAGGCTTCCTTACGCTTATGGGGACCACAGCGCTGGCTGAGATCATCGCCGGTTTCCTGGGCAGTCTTTTTCAGCCGCAAGCCATTTTAAACACAGCCTTAAGCGCCATCCAGGCTGCGCTGGCAGCTGCTGTGTTTACCTTTGTCGCCCAGCTTTTAAAGGGCCTTCTGGAATACAAAACGGCTGCCAAAGCGCGGGAAGGTATGCGGAAAATGATCTTTTCAAAGGTACTGGAACTGGACGCAGGCGGAATTGAAAAAATCGGACCTGTTTCTGCCATTACCGCTTCCGTAGATGCCGTAGAACAGATGCAGACCTATTTCAGCACCTATCTTCCAAGTCTGATCTACAGTGTCATTGCGCCTGTTTATCTGTTCTTTCATTTAAAGAACATCTCAATGCCAGTTGCTGTTTTATTGCTGATCGTATCTCTTTTTCTGCTTCCTATTAATAATGCATTCAGAAGCAGGATCGAAGATATAAGAAAAATTTACTGGCGGTCATTAGACGATATGACTGGCTACTATATGGACAGTCTGAGAGGACTTACTACTTTAAAGTTGTTTGATCGGGACAGAGAACATTCCCGCATTCTGGGTGAAAAGGCAGATATATTGAATAAAAATATCAACTGCTTTATGAAGATCAATTTCACCTCTTTTCTGGTAACAGAAGCACTGATCTATGCTGCATTAGTAACAGCGCTGATTGATTCTGCAATGCGGATCACAAAAGGCACGATCACTATTTCCCAGGCACTGATCGTTTTAATGCTTTCTTACAGCTATTTTTCTTCTGCACAGCAGCTGATGAGCGCTTCTCACAGCGCCCTGACTGCGATTTCCGCAGCAGGCAAAGTAGAAGAGATCTTAAATACCGATACAACACGCCCCTTTGACCCGTCATTACCGGAAGATAAGGAACATTTTAACGGGATCCGTATGGAAAATGTATCTTATGGCTATGAGGGGCGATCCAGGGCTTTAAAGGATCTTTCTCTTACAGTTCCTAAAGGTTCTGTTGTAGCTCTTGTAGGCCTTTCCGGCTGTGGAAAATCCACCACAGCTGCGCTTTTAATGCGCTTTTGTGATGCTGCAGCCGGACACATATATATGGAAGGAAAAGATTACCACAGCATGAAGCCGGAAGAACTGCGAAAGCACATCGCCATGGTTCCCCAACAGGTAAACCTGTTTTCCGGCACCATTCGGGACAATCTGCTTCTTGCTGATCCTGACGCTGATGATGAGACTTTAATGGAAGCTGTAAAAGAAGCCGGACTTTTAAAGTTTGTACAGTCATTAGAAAAAGGACTTGATTCTGATGTAGGCAATGCAGGCGCTTCTCTCTCAGGCGGACAGCGCCAGAAGATCGGTATTGCAAGAGCCCTTTTATCAAAAGCAGAATATATGATCTTTGATGAAGCCACATCCAGTGTTGACCCTGAAAGTGAAAAAGAGATCTGGGAAACCATTGGACATCTGGCTCATACCCGAACCCTTATCATCATATCCCATCGAATGTCATCGGTGCGAAGTGCAGATTGCATCTATGTATTAAAAGACGGCAAAGTTGCACAACAGGGCAATCATGATACCCTGATGGCCCAGGATGGCCTATACCGGGAACTGGTCGTACGCCAGCAGGCAATGGAGGTGGCAGAATGAAAGGAAAATTCAGTTATTCAATGAAAGAAATGAACCGGCGGCTTCTGGCCATCGGCAGACCGATCCGGAAATATATTGCCATCTCAACCATTGCCAGTGTCGTTGGAGCCCTTTCCCATATGGGACTTATGGGATTTGGCGCTTTGTGGCTTTTGGCAGCAGCCGGATTCTGTGATGGAATGATAACCTATGCAGCCCTTACCATTACCTGCGCTGTTCTGATCGCACTGTGCCGTTATCTGGAAGGTTTATTCTCTCATTTAGGCGCCTATGGTATTCTTGCAAAAATGAGAGTGCATCTCTTTGATTCCATTGACCGTATCTCTCCTGCTTATATGATCGGCCGTGAAACCGGTGATATTATGAATATTGCTGTTGCAGATATCGAAACCCTTGAATATTTCTTTGCACATACCATTGGACCTATGTTTACGGTTATCCTGCTTCCTGTAACAACAGTCGTTCTGGCCTGGTTTGTAAATCCTCTTTATGCGCTGGTGCTGATCCCTATTTACATCATGATCAGCGTTGTACTGCCCCTTGGGGCCCTGATCGCAGGGCGGGGGATCGGTATGCGTTACAGAGAACAGCTTGGTGACTTAAAATCCAGGATTCTGGAAAGTGTATACAGTATCCGGGATATCCAGATTTTTGGAGCCGGAAACCGGAAAATGGAAGATGTGATGCAGGCAAACAGTCAGGTAAATAAAGCCGCTTTTGGACTGACTCTCCACCGTCAGACCATTGCCTCTTTCCCTAACTTTTTCATTTATCTTGCAAGGATACTGATCCTGGTATGCGCCGGATATCTTGCATCAAAAGGAATCGACCACCCGGTAGGAACCATTGCCATTTCCTTTACAGCAACTGCTTCTCTGTCCTCTTCCTTCAGCCTTACTTTTGTGGTAACCAGCCTTCTGGAAGCATACGGCGCTGCAGAGCGTATTTTCAAGATTGAGGATACCTTGCCGCAGACAGAAGAACCGGAAACTCCTGTTGTATGTGGTGAAATCGAAACCATTGAATTTAAAGATGTGACCTTCGCTTATCCAAATACAGAACGAAGGATCTTAGATCATTTTAACTACGTGATCCATAAAGGGGATCAGATCGGTATTGCCGGAGAATCCGGCGCCGGAAAGTCTACTTTGCTGAGATTGCTTCTGCGCTTTTATGCGCCTTCAGAAGGTCAGATCCTGATCAATGGTATTCCATTAAACCAAATCAGTTTTAGCGAACTGCATCAGCGGATCGCATTTCTGGAACAGGATACTTATTTATTTGATATGACCATTGCAAAAAATATCGGTATTGCAAAACCGGAGGCATCCATGGAGGAAATTAAAGATGCTGCCAGACGGGCCGGTATTGCAGAGTTCATTGATACGCTGCCAGACGGATATGATACAGATATGGGACAGATGAGTGCAAGACTCTCCGGCGGTGAACGCCAAAGGATCGGCATTGCAAGAATTTTGCTTCGCAACCCGGATATCTGTCTTATGGATGAGCCTTCCAGTGCTCTGGATGCCCTTCATGAAAAAGAACTGCTCCATACACTTAAGACAGCCTATGCCGGCAAAACACTGCTTTTGATCTCTCATCGCGGCAGTACGCTGACAGGCTGCAACCGGATCTTAAGAGCTGAAGATCTGAAAAACTAAGGTGCTAAAAAATGTGAAACAAAAGACCAGCTGTGGTAAAACAGATCATTCTGTTCTGACCACAGCTGGTCTTTTTGTTTCCATATAAACTTATTTATGTTTTGAGGATTGTGGGAGCACGCAGTGCGAAACAATCCGGTATCATAGGGGACAAAAAACCTTTTGACCCCTACATCATGAAATCGAATCAACTGTGTAACCTGCATCTTCAACTGCTTTCTTCAGCAGATTTTCATCCACTTCGCGGTCGTATGAAATAACAGCTCTCTTCCCTTTTAAGTTAACATTTGCAGATACGCCCTCAATCTTGTTTAGCGCACGCATCACACGATTTACACAGTGTTCACAGGTCATACCGGAGATCTGCATGATCTTTTCACCGATCACCGGGCCTTCTAGTTTACTTGGTTCTTCTTTTACTTCGCTGGCTCCGCCACCGCCGCAGCATGGGCTTTCGCCTTTCATATGTTTAATGGTGCCTCTGACAGCAAAGATGGCGATCAGAAGCAATATAAGGATTACAATTGCATTAACCATTTTTATGCCTCTATTTCTGCAACAGATATACTGCTTATTGCTTTAGGCGTCCCGCATAGGGAACTTGCCTAATTTTCTTCACGGAATTTTTTATTTCTTGCTTCTTCCCGCTTTTTCTGGATATATTTTACTCCCTGATAGATTCCCATTCCCACTACATAAATAATAATGAGGAGAACTACCATATAGAGCATGGAACCGGATGAATTTCCCATTTCTCCGCTCCTTTTCTGAATTTTATTTTTGCTTTTTATTTTCCACTGCCTTCAAATACGGACAGCCGTACCGGATCAATGTTTCTTAACCTGCTTATGTGTGTCCATATGATGGGCATGGGCACTTTTGCAGCTGCTGCAATGTCCGCTGCAGCCGCCGCAGCCGCTGCTTCCGCAGCTGCTGCAGCTGTCTTTTAACACACCTGTATGCTTCCAGTAAAGCACCAGGCCGCAGTAGCCAAATACAAGGAGCAATACAATTACATTTGCTATCATAAATAGTTCCTTCTTTCTTATAGAATCTTGCGGAAAACCTGAAACAGTGGATTCCATTCTCAACTGTATCTATTTTAGCATGATCCGGCAATCTTTAAAAGGGGCCGGATGTTAAACCCGGCCCCATATTTATGCCGGTATTAACCGACGATTTAGCTATAGACTCGCAAACCCGCGCTGACGCGCTTTACTGCCTGCTTGCGCAGGCGGTTTGTTCGTTTCCCTCTCTTTTATGATGCGGACTGTACAGAACGCTTGGAATATGTCTTCTGATCCTTATATGGGTCTGGACGGAACAGCATGAACAGCATGAACAGCAATACTACGAATGCTACAACTGTACCTGCACCGAAGGAACCATAGAATAAGAAGCTGCCAATCTGGTATACGCAAAGAGTAACTGCATAAGCAAATACATTCTGGAACAGGATCGCAAACCAGAACCACTTTCTATCCTGCATCTGCTGAGCCATAGTAGAAATAGCTGCCAGACAAGGAGAATCAAGGAGGTTAAACAGCAGGAAGCTGAAACCAGCTAAAGCAGTTGGGAACCACATTCCAACACCAGTTGCAACGGTTTCTGCATCTTCAACGTCACCAGCAACATTTGCAAGTACGCCCATGGTAGAAACGATACCTTCCTTTGCGCTGAAACCGGAGATTGCAGCTGCAACCGGCTGCCACTCGCCCCAGCCAAGAGGAGCAAAGATAGGAGCGATCGCACCGCCAACAATAGCCATAAGGCTGTCGGAAGAATCTTCAACCAGGCCAAATGCGCCATCAGCAATACCAAAGCTGGAAAGCAGCCACATTACTACGCATGCAAGGAACAGGATAGTACCAGCCTTGATAATGAAGCCTTTCAGTCTCTCCCAAACGTGCATCAGAACGGTCTTAGCAGATGGAATATGGTACTGTGGAAGCTCCATAACGAATGGAGCAGGTTTTCCGGAGAATGGTTTTGTCTTCTTTAACATGATTGCTGCTACTAAAACAGCTACGATACCTACGAAGTACATAATAGGAGCCATCATACCAGCTACATCCCAGCCTGTTACATAGCCAGCCATAACACCGCCCATTAAAGCGATTACAGGAAGCTTAGCACCACATGGGATAAAGGTTGCTGTCATAATGGTAAGTCTTCTGTCATTGTCCTGCTCAATGGTCTTGGATGCCATGATGCCTGGGATACCGCAGCCAGAAGAGATCAGTAACGGGATGAAGCTCTTACCGGACAGACCGAAGTGACGGAATACACGGTCCATAACGAATGCAATACGTACCATGTAACCACAGTCTTCCAGGATAGATAAGAACAGGAACAGGATTGCCATCTGAGGAACGAATCCAAGCACTGCTCCCAGACCGCCGATGATACCATCAACAACCAGGCTTAAGATCAGGTCGCTTGCTCCGGCATTTTCAAGGAATCCGCCAATAACTTCCTGAATAGCGCCTACGAATGTATCATTGGTCCAGTCAGTTACGAATGTACCGATAGTAGTTACGGAAATGTAGTATACAATCCACATTACCAGCATGAAGATCGGGATACCTAAGAAACGGTTGGTAACGATCTGGTCGATCTTATCAGATACAGTCAGCTTCTCGCCGCTTTTCTTAACAGCAGTCCCAACTACCTTCTGGATAAATTTGTAACGCTCATCTGTTACGATACTTTCCATATCGTCATCATGCTGCTCTTCTAAAGCTTTTCTTGCGCTTTCAACAACAGATTTTCCGGAAGCAGAAAGCGGAACACTCTCAACTACCTTGCTGTCATTTTCAAGGAATTTAACAGCATACCATCTCTTCTTATTCTCAGCGATGTCTGTTGGCAGTACACCTTCAACCTCTGCTACTGCTGCTTCTAATTCCCTGGAAAATATCTCCTTGGGAAGATCAACTTCTTTCTTCTTAGCAACTTTGACCGCTTCGTCGATCAATTTATCAAGACCGGTCTGCTTTAAAGCGGAAGTCTCAACGATCGGGCAGTCAAGGAGCATGGAAAGGCGCTCAATATCGATCTTGATGCCTCTCTTGGCAAGCAGATCTGCCATGTTTAATGCGATCACTACCGGAATACCAGTTTCGATCATCTGAGTAGTCAGATATAAGTTACGCTCAATGTTCGTTGCGTCAACCAGGTTAACGATAACGTCTGGATCATCCTTTAACAGATAATCACGGCTGACAACTTCCTCCAGAGTATATGGAGAAAGTGAATAGATACCAGGAAGGTCTGTTACGATCACTTCTTCGCTCTGGCTCTTGCTCTTTAATTTTCCCTCTTTTTTCTCTACCGTAACACCAGGCCAGTTACCAACATACTGATTGGCACCTGTTAACGCGTTAAACATAGTTGTTTTTCCGCAGTTTGGGTTTCCGGCAAGCGCGATCTTAATTGCCATTTCCTTTTACCTCCATGAGCCTATAAGGCCCTTTTTCATTCTCACATGTGTTATGTACAGTTTACTTTACTTCCACACACTGAGCATCGTTCTTTCTTACAGAAAGCTCATAACCTCTTACGGTAATTTCAACAGGATCTCCCAAAGGAGCAACTTTTCTAATATAAAGCTCACTTCCTTTTGTGATTCCCATATCCATAATACGACGTTTGTAAGCGCCGTCACCTGTGATCTTGGTCACAACTACAGTGCTTCCAACTGCTGCATCACCTAAAGTCATTGCTATGTCTCCTTCCTCTTTTTGTCATGCTTTATTTATGGCGATGTCACCCTTAAGCGGCATGTCCATTTAAACCATGATATGTCTTGCCATATCCTGATTTATTGCAACTCTTGAATCCTTAATATTAACGATCACATTTCCGCCGATGGCAGATACAACTGTGATCTCTGCCCCGGCAACAAATCCCAGGTTTTCAAGAAAACGCTTTGTTTCTTCATTTCCGCCTACTTTGCGGATAGTGTTTGCTTCTCCGACCGAAGCCATTGTTAAAGGCATCTTCTTCACTCCTTTTTCTGGTTAGTTGTTTCTATTTCAGGTTAGTCATCGCTACCCTCTATCATCTTAGTTAGAATACGCTAATTTAAGTTAGTTGTCAATAACACAAACCCTTTACACACTGATAATATTTCTCAATAAGGTGCATTTTTTTAATTTTTGCTGTATAATTCATAAAGACGTGCTTTGCACTCCCGCAATTCTATCTTCATAAATAACCTACCGTCTGCCACAAAGGAGAGCTTCTATGACATTACAGCAAATGCGATATTTTATTGGTGCTGCTGAATCCGGTTCGATCAGTGAAGCCGCTAAACGTTCTTTTACTGCCCAGTCCAGCATTTCCGGTGCTATTAAAGAAGTGGAAAATACCTATGGGATCACTGCTTTTGTAAGGGACAGCAAAGGGGTCCGCCTTACCAGAAGCGGAGAAGAACTTCTGATCGAATTTAAGGGAATATTAAACCGTCTGGATTATCTGGATGAAAAATTCAATGGTTCCAAAGACCGTCCTTTAGGTTTATCTGTTTCCTCCCAGCATCATATCTGCGGTATAAATTCTTTTATATCGATCATCAACAGCCTGAATACAGGTGCCAAACCTTATCACTGCGGTTTTCACGAATGCCGCACATCTGAAGTTATGGACAGGGTAGAACGCGGTCTGGATGATCTTGGCATCATTTTTGTTACAGAATACAGTAAGGGCCAGATGATGCAGGAGTTAAGGAACAAAAGCATCATTTTCAATCACATTACCTATCAGACTGCCCATGTATACATATGCCAGAACCATCCTCTTGCTGACAGCAGTGAAATCGACATAGAAGATCTGATCCACTATCCTTTTATCACCTATGACCGGTCTTCAGATACGAATCCCGCTTATACCGACCTGATCGTCCCTTATCATCAGTTAAACAAGGTGATCCAGGTTTCTGACCGGGCTGCTTCTTATTCTGTTATGCGTTACTGTCAGGGATTTGCTGTAGGAAGCGGCTACCGGCCATTTGATGATAACTACAACGATATCGTTTCTATTCCTATTAAAAACGGGCGGCGTCTTGAAATAGGATGGATCGTACGCCAAAAATATACTCTTTCTGATACAGCCAGCCGTTTTGTGGATCTTTTAATGCAGATTGAATCAGTTGCCCTGTGATCTTAAAGACGGTTTTCGTAAAAAGCGATGGAAATCCATCGCTTTTTGACGTATTCGCAGAAAACACTTCCTGTGTTATGCTTAAATCACAAAAATAATTTCTGCACAGACAGAAGAAAGGGGTATCTTGTATGGAAAAGCTGAAAACTGTTATTAACAAGTACTGGAAGGTTTATGTTGCAGCCCTGATCATTGCTGCGGTCTGCGACCTGATCGGTACACTTAAGTTCAATATTGGAATTGGTACACTTACCTTATTTCCAATGGTGTTTGCCACGATCTTTGGAGGACTTTTAGGACCAGACGCCTTTAAGCTTTTCAAAACAGAAGAATCAAAGCTTGGAGGAAGTCTTGTTTTAGTAGCCCTTGCACCTTTTATGGCAAAAATGGGAATCTCAGCAGGCGGAAATCTTGCAAAACTGGTTGCTGTAGGACCTGCGCTTCTGCTGCAGGAATTTGGTAATCTTGGAACCATCCTTCTTTCACTTCCACTTGCCCTGCTGCTTGGCCTGAAAAAAGAGGCTATCGGTGCCTGCTATTCCATCAACCGAGACTCCAACCTTGGATTAACCACTGACATCTTTGGACCGGATGCCCCGGAAACCCGCGGAACCTTTGCTGTATATATTGTAGGTTCTGTTATTGGCACCGTTTTTATCAGTGTCCTGGCCAGTATCGTAGCTTCCTGGAATATTTTTGATCCTATTGCCCTTGGCATGGCCTGTGGTGTAGGAAGCGGATCAATGATGACTGCCGCTGCCGGAACATTAGGTGAAATCTACCCGCAGCAGGCTGAAAATATTATGATCATGGGCGGCGCCAGCGATATGCTTACTGGTATCACCGGAATTTATATGGGAACATTCGTAGGTCTTCCTCTTACTAAAAAACTGTATGCAATACTGGAACCTAAAATCGGGCACAAAAACAGTAAGGAGGCTAAATAATGGTCAGAAAATACTTTTTACAGCAGCTTGGACTGCTTCTCATGGTTTCTGTTATCATGGTACTCACAAATATACTTGGCTACAAAATGCCGGTAGGTGATTCCATTGCCGGAATCCTGGTATTATGCGCCATTGCTCTTTTCGGACTTACAGTAAGTAAATTTATGAGCCAGTTTATAAAGCTTCCGTCTATGATGTATGTATCTCTTACCGGACTGCTTCTTGCATGCCCTATCTCACCGGTAAAGGACTTTGTGATCGGTGTTACATCCCAGGTTGCATTTATGGCTCCAGCCACTGCATTAGGCGCATTTGCCGGGATCTCACTTGGAAAAGACCTGAAGGATTTTGCGAAAATGGGATGGAAACTGGTGATCATCACCTTATTTGTAATCACCGGAACATTTATTTTCTCTGCCTTAGTAGCAGACGTTATCTTAAAACTTACAGGTGCCATTTAACATGAGCGAGGTGAATTTATATGGAAAAATATGATATTTTAATTAAGAACTGTCAGGTTTTAAACCCTGATATGACGGTTTCGTCTACCTGTTCTGTAGGAATTAAAGACAGCTGGATCAAAAAGATCGGTCCTACAGATGAATTGATGGCTGACAGTTCTGCCAGTGAAATAATCGACGGCAAAGGAAAACTTGTCATGCCCGGCATGGTAGATGGTCATACACATACCTGCCAGCAGCTTTTAAGAGGGCGTGTTGCCGATGAATATCCTATGGTATGGACTCGTTTCCTGGTTCCTTTTGAAAGTAATCTCCAGCCAGAAGATTCTTATATCAGCGGCCTTCTGGCATGTCTGGAAATGATTAAAAGCGGAACAACTGCTTTTGCTGATTCCGGCGGTGTACATATGGACCGGGTTGCAGATGCAGTCATTGAATCCGGCATGAGAGCTGCCATTGCAAAATCAACCATGGATATGGGAAATGCCATTACCGGTGCAATGAAAGAGACAGCTGATGAAGCTATCGAAAACACAAAGAAACTGTATCAGAAATATCAGGGAGCTGGCGATGGCCGTGTTGATATCTGGTTTGCTATCCGTCAGGTAATGACCTGTTCCAGGGAACTGATCGCTATGGTAGGTGAATCTGCCAAAGAATTCCATACCGGCATTCATGCCCATCTGTGTGAGCATAAAGACGAAGTCAGCTTCTGCCTGCAGAATTACAAAAAGCGTCCTGCAGAATTTCTGGAAGAAATGGGTATTCTTGGCCCCAATCTTCTGACTGCCCACAATGTAATGCTGTCAGACCACGATATTGCACTGATGGCAGAACGTGGTGTGAAAATGATCCATTGCCCAAGAGCCAATCTGTCAAACCACGGTTTTCCAAAAGCTCCCCAGATCCTGGAAGCTGGTGCAAGCCTTGGCTTAGGCTGCGATGGTGCTGCACCTTCCAATCTGGATATTTTTGACGAAATGAAGGTTCTTCGCTATGCTATGATGGCCTATTGGGGACTTCCATCTTTTAATCCTGTAGTCATGACTTGTCCTACACTTTTAAAAATGGCCTCCCAGGGCGGTGCAAATGCTCTTGGACACGGTGATATCCTTGGATCCGTTGAAGAAGGCAAGAAAGCTGACCTGATCCTGTTAAATATTGACCAGCCTCACATCACTCCAAGCCAGAATCTGGTAAATACCATTGTAGATGCTGCAAACGGACATGATGTGACCGATTCTATCATCAACGGCAAGATCGTAATGAAAAACCGTGAGGTCCTTACTCTGGATGAAGAGCGTATCCGCTTTGAAGCTGAAAAGCATATGAATGATATTATTAAACGGGCATACTAAGATATAAAAAATGACGGCACTGTTTCCAGTTTGTGAAACGAGCCGTCATTTTTACAGCATTTTTTGATCATATATAAGGCTGCTTTACATTTTTTCTTTTTTTATTACCGGTTTACCACATTCACCGGATTTCCAGCTAAAAACTGTTTAAGATTTTCCACAGACATATCCATGATCCTCTGCCTTGCTTCCTTTGGCGCCCAGGAAATATGAGGGGTGATGATACAGTTTTTAGCTTTCAGAAGAGGATTGTCACCCTTAATCGGTTCTGTACTTACTACATCCAGTCCTGCTGCATATACTTTTCCACTGTTTAATGCATCTGCCAGATCTTTTTCCACAATCAGCTGTCCACGGGAGTTATTAATGATGATAACTCCATCTTTCATCCTGGCAATATTATCTTTATTGATAATGCCTTCTGTAGACGGGAACAATGGGCAATGAAGCGAGATCACATCTGATTTTGCAAATATCTCATCCAGTTCCACATACTCAGCAATAGCACGTCCTTTATCATTTGGATGGGAATCATAAGCCAGTACATTCATACCCATTGCCTTTGCTATGGTTCCTGTTTTCTGTCCAATACGGCCAAAACCAATAATCCCTAGTGTTTTCCCTGCCAATTCTATCAAAGGATAGTCCCAGAAGCACCAGTCTGGGGCATTTTCCCATCTGCCCTCTTTTACAGCCTTATCATGATGTCCGATGCGATGGCAGATCTCTAAAAGAAGAGCAATGGCAAACTGTCCTACACAGTCCGTTCCATAAGCAGGAATATTGCTGACAACGATCCCTTTTTCTTTTGCATAATTAACATCGATCACATTGTAGCCTGTTGCAAGGACACTGATAAACTTAAGATCCGGGCATGCATCCATGGTTTCTTTTGTGATGGGTGTTTTATTGGTAAAAACGACCTCTGCATTGCCAATACGCTTCACTGCATCCTCTGCCGGTGTTCTGTCATAAACCGTCAATTCTCCGTATTTTTTCATCTCATCCCAGGAAAGATCTCCCGGATTTTCTGTATATCCATCAAGTACAACTATTTTCATCTGCATTTCTCCTTTGTATGTAATGTACTTACAAAAACTTTTTATACTATAGTCTTATTGTTTCTTTATCCCATCCCGATACATCGACGGTGAAACCCCGGTGACATTCTTAAATGCCCGGTTAAAGTGGGCGGCATCTTCGTAGCCTACTGCCAGGGCAATGTCTAAAAGCTTCAGGGACGAGTCTTTCATCAGTTCCTTGGCCTTTGTCATGCGAAGCTGAAGTATGTAATCTCTCACTGTCATATCCAGCTGCTTTTTAAACAAACTGCTGAAGTAATTGGGGTGGAGATGGAACTGGGCAGCAATGTCTGAAAGGAGAAGCTGTTCAGAACAGTGCTTTTCCATGTATTCCTGTGCCTTTTTTACCACATATTCTTCTTTCTTTTCCTGCTGTTTTTTCAGCTGTTCCATATAAAGCAGCAAGATCTGCTCCATTTTCTGTCTTAACTGACTGATGTGGGGCTGGTTTTTAATCTGGGCAGCCAGGTCATTATCTGACAGCTTGTAACCTGCTATAATAGGGATCAGGACTGTATTTTTCTGCATTAATGTGTAGAGAAATGCGGAAAATACCTGCTTAAACTGTTCTTTAGTCACAGCTTCCTGGGATAAATGGGAGAATATTTCCTGGATCTTTTCTTTTGTGCCCTCTTCGTCCATGGACAAAAGCCCGGCTGAAAGATGTTCCATTTCTTTTTCCAGATCTTCTTTTGTATAATAAGGTTTTTTGGCCGGAATATCAAAATAATCCCCCTGTGTTTCCGGACGCACACAGCTTACTTCTTCTGCCTGCAGCTTTACGGAACTGTCTTTTAACCGCGGGATCAGCAATCTGAGCATGGACACAAAATTCTGTATATTCACAGGCTTTAACAGATAATCATAAGCCCCCAGCCTCAGGGCATTGCGGATATAGGTATAATCATCATAGCCACTGAGCATGATCACCACACTGGGAATCTGGTTTTTGCTGATCAGCTCCAGAAGACTGATGCCATCCAGTTTTGGCATACGGATATCCGAAATGATCACATGATAGTAATCTTCTGTAAGACGTTTTAAAGCATCACTTCCATCGCAGGCACTGGATATAACAAAGATATTTTCAAAATTTTGCTTTATAATACTCCCAAGACCATCTACAATATTCTGGTCATCATCTACTAATAGGATCCGGTACATCCTGTTCCTCCTTCTTCGTCCGCTCTTCTTCCATATCATCACTCATGTTATCTTTCCATGGAAAACAAAGCATGATCATAGTTCCCATTCCTTCAGCACTTTCAATGGATACCTTATACTCCGGACCATAGTTTAAGCTGATTCGCCTGCATACGTTACGAAGTCCGATGCTGTTGCTGGAAGGACTGTCTATATCATGGCGCAGCATCTCTAACTGTTCTTCACTCATACCACATCCATCATCGGAAACCTGGATATAAAGGCGGTCCTCGTCTCTATATCCCAAAATATCAATATGCAGGATCTGATGACTGTCTGTAATACCATGGATCACTGCATTTTCCACAATAGGCTGGAATACCAGCTTTAAAACATGACAGGAATACAGCTCCCTGTCAATGCAGATGTTAAACTGGATCCGTTCATTGTACTGGTATGCAAGAATAGCCCGGTAGATATTTAACTGATGGATTTCTTCTTCCAAAGGCACTTCTTTTGTGGTATTCCGAAGGCCATACTGGAGATTCTGCCCTAACAGTTCTGCCATGGTAGCTGTTTCATAATCCTGGCACATATAAGCCTTCATGTGCATGATCTCCAGAGTATTATACAGATAATGGGGATTGATCTGGGTCCTTAAAAGCTGCAGTTCTGTTTCCTGTTTTTCCTGTTGCTTTACAAATACCTCATGGATCAGCAGATCAATACGTTTTGACATTTTATTAAAAGAGGATACCAGAGTCTGAAATTCCTCTGGAAGTCCTTCTTTTGAAACTTTATTTATGTGACCCAGTTCAAAATGATTGCAGACTTCGATCAGACGGTTTAATGCCTTTAAGATCCGGCCTACCATCTGAAAGATCAGAAATATGATCCCACCTAAGATCATACCTATGGGAATGATATTTAACATCTGGATCCTTCCCATATTTCCAAAAATGTCAGACAAAGGAGTCTGTAATACCAGAGTGTAGCCATTAGCGTGGCCGATCACATTGTATACACAGGAGTTTTTATCACTGTGCTTTAATTTTCTGCTCTGGTAATTTTCTTTTCGTTCTGTTTTTTTCAGATTTTCTTTTACAAATCCCTGATAGCTTTCTTCCTGTTCTATATTTCCGTACAAAAGCTTCCCGTCTTTATATACCGCAAATCTCTGATTAGGTGCCTGACGGTTCTGCTCAAAATAACTTTCCAGATAAGAAGTATCTATTCCTGCCACGCAATAGCCTACGATCTTGATCGTATTCAGGTCCAGAATGCCTCTGCCAATACACAATGAACCGCCGTCACGCATATTCATACCCGATCCTCTAAATTCCTGCGCAGCTATGAGAAGAGGCCTACCTGTTTTATAAGCAGAAATTTTTTTATACCATTCTGCCTTTTCCTTATCCAAAAAGCTAATTCCGTAATTTGCCCCTTTTGAAGTGTATACGCCATTTCCTTCAAGATCATAAAGAGCAATAAAGCTGGTAGAGTCTGTTGTGAAACGGTTCTGGGCCTGAGTATTAAAATACGAATAAAAACGGAAATTTTTAAGGATCGGGCCTTCCCTTAGTGTACTGCACAAATAGGGGTCATTATTCTGGGTATATAACTGAGCCGGGAAAAAAGTGGCCTGTTCCAGTTCTTTTACAGATATCTCTACCCGGTCTAACAGCTGCTCTCCTGTCTGGAAATACCGGTGGGTAGCCATATTATAATTCTGGTAGGCACTTACAGTTACAAGATAACATAAAAATGCCATGGTAAGGAATATCTGCAGGCCTGCCAGAAGGATCAGCCATTTTTTAATTGAATCTGTTTTTGTCATATTTTTCTTTATATCTTTCCAATTCACTATATATCTTTTCACTTTCTGCCGTTTTTTCATATATCCATCCCACCTCTTTATATAAAAATATACAACAATCTTTGAAAATGGCAAGTAAAATTTGAATATGGTATTTATAATTTCCCTGAAAAAGTCTATACTTTGGCTACAAGTTAAGGCTGTACAAAAACCATATGTGAAAGGGGAAACATTATGAAAAAAAGATTTACAGCATGTATGATCGGAGCCACTCTTTTAACAGCTGCACTGACCGGTTGCTCAGGAGGAAAGACCGCTGATGCTCCTGCTTCCAGTGCAGACCAGACCACAGCTGCCGAAGCTGCCAGCACAGATACTGCTTCCGGAGACAAAGTAGCCATTGAGTTATTCCATCAGAAACCGGAGAACGTAGAGCTTTACAACACTCTGGTAAACAAATTCATGGAAGAAAACCCGGATGTACAGGTAAACGTTACTCTGGCAGAATCCACCACAACTACACTGATCTCCCGTGTAGCAGCAGGAAATATTCCTCAGTTAGTATCTGTATTCCCATGGAGCGCATCCTATAAAGATATGTTCAGGGAAGGACTTTTCATGGACCTGACAGATCAGGACTTTATGAAACGTGTAACCCCTTCTGTTCTGGAACGCTGCGAAGTGAACGGAAAACAGTATTCCCTTCCGCTGACCACCAACTCCTTTGGTCTGTACTACAACGTAGATATTTTTAATGAACTGGGACTTACCATTCCTAAGACCATGGATGAAATGTGGGGTGTATGCGACAAGTTAGTTGAAGCCGGCATCCAGCCATTCTCCTTCCCGGATAAGAAAGCAGTCCGCATCAACCAGTCGTTTGACCGTATGCTCATTGGCTGCGTGGACCATGACTTCTATAGCAAGTGTGATGAACAGATTAACGGAAGCTACAACATTAAAGATGATCCTAACATCCGCAAATATGCAGAAACCATATTAAAGCTGCGTGAATACGGAAATCCTGATTCTCTTGGATATGATGACGAACCTGCATATGAAGAATTTACCAGCGGAAAATCTGCTATGTACATTGATGGTTCCTGGGCAGTAACTACTTTCGAAACCATGAATCCGGATCTGAATTTCAACTGCACCGCTATTCCTGCTATCACAACTGATGATTTCTGGACCGCTGGTACTGTTGATACTGCTTATTCTATTTCTGCTGACTGTACACCAGAACAGCAGGATGCATGCATCCGCTTCCTTGATTTCCTTGTACGTGAAGATATTGCACAGGAATTCAGTGACGGTGACAAAAACCCAACTCTGATCCAGGGTGTCGAATACAACGTTCCACAGCTTAAAGAGATCAACGACTACATTGAAGAAGGCAGATTTGCTCCTTCTTTAGCAAGTATTTGGCCACAGGATTTAAGAAACAGCCTGGTTGTATCTGTACAGGCCCTGATCTTAGATAAGGATGTAGATGCCTTCTTAGACGAATTCCAGTCTTTAGTAGAAGAATACTATACTCCTGCTGAATCTGAATCCTAATTTTTCAATTTTTATGTATTCCTGGAATCTTTCTGTGATCCCAGGAATACATTCCCAAAAAACGGAGGCAGCATTATGAAATCAACGAAAAACCGTGATCGCAATATCACACACTTTTTATATGTACTACCGAACCTGATCATGTATTCTTTTCTCTCTATTGTTCCAATTGTCCTTGGGCTGTATTACAGCTTTACCAACTGGAACGGCATCGGTAAGAACTATAAATTTGTAGGCCTGAAAAACTATATTAAAATTTTATCCGACAATCGTTTCCGGAAAGCCGTACTATTTAATATACGATATGCCGCAATGCTGATCATCTGCGTAATGCTGCTGTCTGTTGTACTTGCGCTGTTAATGAACACAAAGATCCGTGGCCAGAACTGCTTCAGAGCTATTTATTTTTTCCCAGCCTGTGTCAGTATGCTGACCATTGGACTGATCTTCAATTATATTTTCTTTCAGGGAATCCCCAGTCTCGGAACTTCCCTTGGAATTGAAGCATTACAGAAAAACATTTTATCCGGCAGAAGCACTGCTATTTACGGTATCCTGATCACAAATATATGGAAAAGCGTTGCAATTCCAACAGTTTTAGTCATTTCTGCTTTGCAGACCATTCCAGGTGAGATTATCGAAGCAGCCATTGTAGATGGTGCAAATGGCCGTCAGCGCTTTTTCTACATCACTCTTCGCTACATTCTGCCTATTTTAAGTATTATTTTTGTCCTTGTCCTGAAAGAAGGACTTATGATCTACGATTACATTATGGCAATGACCTCCGGCGGACCGGCAGGCGCAACAGAAAGTATCACTCTTTCCATTTACCGTATCGGCTTTGAGGACATGAAGTTTGGATATGCCATTTCCCAGGCTATGATCGTTGCCGTTATCATTGCAGTGATTTCCATTGCCCAGATCCGATTTACTGACAAAAAGAAGATCTACGATTAAAACAGGAGGTATCCCATGAAAAAAAGAAAAATCTTACATGCTCTGATCTATGCCGTGCTGACTTTGGGCGCTCTCCTTGTATTTTTCCCATTTTATCTTACCGTAGTTTCTTCTTTAAAGGATATGAGCGATATCTTCAGCAATTTCTTCGGCCTTCCAAGGCATATTGTTTTTGACAATTTTACTTATGTACTCCAGAGACCGGATTATTTCATCGCACTGAAAAACTCTGCGATCATCACTGGTGTAGCCATTGTTGCCATGGTATTTTTCCTTCCCATGTGTGCTTATGCCATTTCCCGCAGAAGATTTACATCCCGTTTTTACAGCTTTCTCTACTTTTTCATGGTAGCCGGTATTTTTATCCCTTTCCAGGTAAAAATGCTTCCTATGGTAAAGTTAATGAGCAATATCGGTCTTCTTAACAGAACTGGCGCCATCCTTTTCTACATTGCGAACTCCACCTGCGAAGGTATCTTCCTCTTAGTAGGCTATCTGGCTTCCATGCCTATTGATCTGGAAGAAGCTGCCTATATTGACGGTGCTACTACAAACCAGGTGTTTTATAAGATCGTGCGTCCTATTATGAAACCTATCATCTCCACAGTTGTTATCAAAAACTCCCTGTGGATCTGGAATGACTATTTTATGCCATCCCTTGTATTAAACCAGTCTAACTTAAACCGTACACTGACTCTGTACCAGTACTCATTCCGTACAGAAAACTCTACCAATTTCACTATTGTATTTGCTGTTATGCTTCTTTCTATCCTGCCGATCTTTATCGTTTACTGCCTGTTCCAGAAACAGATCGTCTCCGGCATGATGGAAGGTGCTGTCAAAGGTTAGGAGGTATATACATTGGCTTTATTACATGTGAATTTCCACTCAAAGGTCCTGAATATGGACACTAAGATCGGCGTGATCATGCCCCAGAAAATGCAGGGCATCGGTCTTGCCGGAAGCGAGCAGGCAGACAGCTTCCCAGTTCTGTGGCTGTTGCACGGACGCAGTGATGATTATACCATCTGGATGCGCCGTACTTCCATCGAACGCTACGCAGCTCCTTTAGGCCTGATGGTCATTATGCCGGAGGTTAGTTACAGCCGTTATATCAATATGAAACACGGTCCCCGCTATTATGACTATATTTCAAAGGAATTGCCGGAATTTTGTGCAAAATTATTCCCGAAAATGAGCCGGAAACGGGAAGATAACTACATTGCCGGACTGTCCATGGGCGGCGGCGGCGCTATGTGGGTAGGTCTGAACAATCCGGACAAATATGGCCGGATCTGTATGCTTTCTACTGGCGGAGTTGCTCCGCTAGAGCACCTTTGGAGAAATAAAAGCGGCAGTGACTATATGTTTAAAAAATGCAATGAGGACATTTACGGCACCTCTGATTCTGATTCCCTTGCAGGAACAGAATACGACATTTTAAAGCTGATCCAGGATACTGCAAAGGAGCATACTGTACTGCCAAAAATATACCACGCTATGGGTACAGAAGACGTCCGATATCCTGTTGCCATGGAGATCAAAAAAACCTTTGAAAACATTCCCGGTAATCCATATGAATATGAATACCACGAAGGTCCTGGTGTCCATGAGTGGGTCTTCTGGGATGAATGGATCCAACATTTCCTTGACACTCTTGCGTTGAAAGGAGGAAACTAACATGGCTCTCATACTGGACCACTTTTATTCAGCTGCCCTTACGGAATGCAATTCCCTGACAGCCATTGTTCCTATAGAAAACAATGAAAAAAGCTCTTATCCTGTTTTATGGCTGCTTCCCCCTTCAGGCTGCGACCACACAGCATGGCAGCGCCATACAGCGGTAGAGGATCTGGCAGATGAACTGGGCATTATCATTGTGATGCCGGATCTGAAATTAAGCTACGGGCTTGATATGAGCCATGGATTTGCTTATTTCCAGATGCTTACAAAAGAGCTTCCGGAAATGATTGCCGACTATTTCCCAGCTGACCTGGGCTTCCAGATGATCGCCGGTGTAAAGGAAGGGGGCTATGCAGCCTTAAACGCAGCTCTGTCTGTTCCCGGACAGTACCATATGGCAGCGTCTTACAGCTGCGGTTCTCTTACAGATGAGACTTTTGACCCCGAACTGGATAAACAGCTGGATAATGCATTTGGAACCACTGATCTTCGCACATTGAATGGCACGGATAAGGATCTGAAAATGCTGATCCAAACAGCCAAAGATCACAATATGGCCCTTTCTTTAGAGTATTCCGAGAAAGATGACTATAAAGCTTCCTCTGCCCTTTTAGCTGACTGCATCCTGAAAAGTTCTTTTGCCAGCCGGTCTGTACGGGTACAAAAAGAGGCTCTTACATGGGCCAAATGGGCTGAGGCTTTAAAAACCGATGTTAAAAATGCTTTGAAACAGCTTTAATCAGGCAGATTAAGCTTTACAAGAAAGGATGATATCATATGACTCCTGGTGCTTATTGTGACGGGATCCAGCATGTTGGAATCCCAACAGATCATTTGGAAAATACGATCCATTTTTACGAGGATCTGGGATTCCAGGTCATCTTAAGGACTTGTGTCCCGGAAAAGAACCAGCATGTAGCTTTTTTGCAGTTGGGAAATCTGGTGATTGAAACTTATGAGGATCCTGTGGCTCTCTGTGACGGAGCCATTAACCACATTGCCTTAAACTGCCTGGATATTGAAAAAGCCTACGCAGCTACTTTAAACCAGAAGCATCTGGTGTTGAGCAATGGCATTGAAGCTCTTGATTTCTGGGAAAGAGGTGTGCGCTTCTTTATCATCCAGGGACCAAACAAAGAGCGGATCGAGTTTTGCCAGAAACTGTAAATTTGATTTTTAGGGGAGTATTGGTATAGATCACAGAACGCGCCTTCTGGCGCGTTTTCTGTGTGGATAAAGCAAAAGCGGGCTGCACATTTTTATATAACGTGCAGCCCGCTTTTGCTATGCATACAGAAGAGCCTGCCATGAGGCAGTTTCTGTAAATAAACTATCCTAACTTTAGCTGATCTTATTTTCCACTGGATAAGAATATCTGTATCCTCTGCTTAAAAATCCCATTTCCTCTAATACGCCTACCATTCTGTAGACAGTTGCAAGTCCGATGGTCGGGTCCTTTTTAGAAGCCATGTAGTAAATCTCCTTACAACTGGACCAGTTTCCTTCCAGTATGACATCTAAAAGGATCTTTCTCTGTCCTGTGATCCGTTTTCCTTTTCTCTGAAGTTCTCCAATGATCTGTGCTTTCTGTTCTGACATAGGCTCCTCCTTCTTTTAAGCACCACGGATATCCTGACCCGCTGCCTTTTATCCATGCTTTATAGATAGTCTGCTCAGTCTTTTTTGTTTTATGTACCTAAACAGATTTGTTGATTATCTTATTTCAGCAGTTAGTTTTGACTAATTTTTCTAACTGTTTAATAGATTAGCACTAACTAACTTTCTTGTCAACTATTTTTTGATAAAAAATAAGCAACAAGCGCTGTCTGCCAGATCTTTCGCAGACAACGCCTGTTGCTTCACTTTCAAAAAAGCTGCTGCACCTCAACCGTTCAGGCACTGTGCAGCAGCTTTCAAGCATGTACTTATCTTATACTCAGATTTTCGTATATTTTAATTCTCATTCATCTTAGCCAATTTTGCAGCCTGGTCAGCGGCGATCAGGTTATCTAACAGCTCCTGAATGTCACCGTTCATAATAGAATCGATCTTGTATAAGGTCAATTTAATCCTGTGGTCAGTAACACGTCCCTGAGGGAAGTTATACGTACGGATCTTCTCAGAGCGGTCTCCTGTACCGATCTGGCTGCGGCGCTCTTCTGCCTCGGAATTCTGGCGTTTTTCCAACTCTAAATCATACAACTTGGATCGTAACAGGCGGAATGCCTTTTCCTTATTCTGCAGCTGTGATTTTTCAGTCTGGCTGTAGATAACGATACCTGTTGGAATATGAGTTAAACGTACTGCAGAGTCAGTGGTGTTGACACACTGTCCGCCATTACCAGATGCACGCATTACGTCAATACGGCAATCATTCATATCGATCTGAACATCTACTTCTTCTGCTTCCGGCATAACTGCTACCGTTGCTGTAGAAGTATGGATACGGCCACCGGACTCAGTTTCAGGCACACGCTGTACACGGTGTACACCGCTTTCATATTTCAACTTGGAATAAGCGCCTTTTCCTGTAACCATGGCTACAACTTCCTTAAAACCGCCGATTCCATTTTCATTGATACTGATGATCTCTACTTTCCAGTGCTGGCTGTCTGCATAGTTGGAATACATACGATAAAGCTCAGCTGCAAAAAGAGCTGCCTCATCACCGCCTGCGCCAGCACGGATCTCCAGGATAATGTTCTTATCATCATTAGGGTCTTTTGGAAGAAGGAGGATCTTTAATTCATGTTCCAGTTCTTCAATGCGCTTCTTTGCATCGGATAATTCTTCCTTTGCCATCTCACGCATTTCCTCATCATTTTCTTCCTCTAAGAGAGCCAGACTGTCCTCCACATCCTGTTTTGCCTGCTTATACTGCTTATAAGCTTCTACGATAGGTGCCAGTTCTGCCTGTTCTTTCATCAGCCTGGTAAAGCGTTTGGTATCCTGGGTCACATCCGGATCCCCAAGCATAAGCATCAGTTCTTCATAATGAATCAACATATCATCCAGTTTATCAAACATAATTTCCTACTTCTCCTTCCTGGCACATACTACCCGGTCATTTCCAGTCATGTCACGGACAGTCCTAAGCCCTTTAAATCCCATTGTTTCAAATATTTCTGTTACATCCTTCGCCTGATTCCAGCCGATCTCCATATAGATTTCTCCACCGTTTTTCAGGTATTTTTTTCCTTCTTCTGCCAGAATACGATAAAATTTCAGTCCATCCGGTTCGCCGTCTAAAGCCATCCGGGGTTCATGATCTTTCACCTCCGGTTCCAGTCCCTCTATCACCTGACTCGGGATATAAGGGGGATTGGATACGATCACATCATATTGTTTTCCTGGATCTAATGCGGAAAACATATCACTTTTTATAAATGTTACCGGCTGGTCTAAAAGCCTTTCGCTATTACTTTTCGCAACCTTTAACGCTTCTTCTGACAGGTCAAGCGCTGTTACATCTGCATAGCCTCCAAGCTTTGCCAGACTGATAGCAATACAGCCGGAACCGGTACACACATCTAAAAGAGAAATCTTTTTTTCTTTATGTTCATTCAATACCAGCTCCACCAGTGTTTCTGTATCCTGTCTTGGGATCAGAACATGTTCATTTACATAAAATTCCAGTCCCATAAACTCCTGGACACCAGTAAGCTGCTGAAGAGGGATACGCATTTCTCTTTTACTTATCAGTTCCCAGTATTTATCAATTTTTTTCCGTGTATCCGTATCTGCTTCTGTTGCATTTATCCCATTTTCCGTTCCTGTAATGGGGCAATCCCTTTTTACAAGAAAAGACGCAAAATTCATGTCAAATACATCTAATAAAAGGAAACGGGCATCTAAAAGCGGGTCGGGAACACCTGCTTTTTCCAGTTTTTCTTTTCCTTCTTCTAAAAGAGTCTCAAGGGTCATTTTCATGCCTGTTCCTCTTTCTTCTTCCAGCCTGGAAAGTTCTCATCCAGATAAGCACGCCAGTCAAATACTGCTTCTACAGCGGCGATAGCAACCTCGATCATAGTATCGTCTGGCTCTTTAGTAGTCAATCCCTGCATCCACATTCCAGGGCGGCTTAAAATATCCACCAATTTGGAATCATGTTTTCCCGCAAAGCTTAAAAATTCATAGGAAACACCTGCAATCACAGGGATCAGCACAATGCGGCTTACAATACGCAGCCAGATGGTGTCGGTGCGGATCACCATAAAAAACAGAATGCTGATGACCATAACGATCATAATAAAGCTGGTACCACAGCGCTTGTGCTCCTTGGAACTGGCCCGTACATTGGCTACATTCAGCTCTAAACCATGTTCAATACAGTTGATGCATTTGTGTTCGGAACCATGGTACATAAAGGTTCGTTTAATATCTTCCATGCGGGATACCATTTTTATATAAATAACGAAGATGGCAATACGGATAAATCCTTCTAAGATGGCCATCACAGTATGGGACGGTATCACTTTTTTACATATATTGGAAATAAACATAGGCAGCAGCATGAAAATCCCAATCGCCATGATAAAGGAAAAGATCATAACAACGGTCATAAGGATGCCTTCTAATTTTTCACCGAAGACCTTATCCAGCCACTGTTCAAAACGGCTCTCTTTTGCATCTTCGTCATCTTCAAAGAAGCTGCAGGACCAGGTAAGTGCCCTCATGCCTACGATCATGGAATCTGCAAATTTAAACACGCCCCTGATAAAGGGAATACCCAAAAATGGATACTTTTTTGTTACGCTTCTGTAAGTATCTTTTTTAACCTCGATCTCTCCATCGGGTTTACGGACGGCTACTGCATAGTTTTCACCATTCTGCATCATAATGCCTTCGATCACTGCCTGTCCGCCAATTCCTGAATATTTCATCTATGCATTACCTTTCGATTTTCATGTACTTTCGGAGTCTGAATCCGAAAATGCATTTTAACGCAAAGGGGCTGAGCTGCAAAAGCTCAACCCCTTAAATTCTCTCTTATAACTTACTGAGCATTGATGCCGTACTTACGATTGAACTTATCAATACGTCCACGAGCTGCAGCAGCCTTCTGCTGGCCAGTGTAGAATGAATGGCACTTGGAGCAAACCTCCACATGGATGTCCTTCTTGGTAGAACCAGTTACGAACTCGTTGCCACAGTTGCAAACTACCTTTGCCTGGTAGTAATTTGGATGGATTCCTTCTCTCATTTTATTCACCTCTCTGATATAATTTGCGGTTTCCGACCGCGGCCTGTATGCCAATCTGCCTCTGTACACTGCAGGCAGCCGGTAGATACCGTCACCAGAACGCACAGATATCAGCATCTTTTAAGTTATACGCATCCTTCCCGCAAGGTTCTGACTCACGCGAATGCTAAAACTGCTTATTTCAGGGCATAAACAGCTTATGTCTCTGAACAGCTATATCAGTATAGCATAAACTATCCACATTGACAAGAGAAAAAATGATTTTATACACAAAAAAACCTGAACATTTCTGCTCAGGTTAAATATATATTATACATACCTTCAAAACCACATATTGAATTGCCGAATATCAACCACAACTTATTTTCTTCCACAACTTCGCGACTCATTCATAAAACCTTGCGGTTTTATTCATGTCATTGGCTTCGCCAATGCCTGAAGCTTTTCGAATCCAGCCTTTTGAAAGTAAACTTTCAACGGCTTTCTTCTCAAATCTTCCGTCGCTCCCTCAGACCTTATTGGTCAAGCCCTCGACCGATTAGTATCAGTCAGCTTCATGCGTCACCGCACTTCCACCTCTGACCTATCTACCTTGTCGTCTTCAAGGGGTCTTACTACC
>UQTA01000041.1 GCA_900543885.1 uncultured Clostridium sp. | reverse complement strand
TGTTACCTGCCGTAATTTCCTTCAGTCTGCTAATCGCATCCTTTGAATATCCTACATATATTTCCACCCCCTGCCCGTCTGCCGGCACATACTGGCTCTCCTCCTCCGCTATCTTAAAAGCATCCGTAGAAACCAGATATAAATCCGTTCTTGTTATCTTTTCCACCGAGTGGTCACTTGTACTGTAGGAATAAACCTCCACCAGATCGCCAAACAGTTCCCTTATCTGCCCGGCATAGTACTGACTGGCTCCCGGAAACAACGTCACAACCGAAATACTCTTCTTCATACATTTTCTCCCTATCTCAGCGCTCCCTGCAGCTGCGCCTGCTGCTCATCAAACAGCAGCCCCTTATTATACTGATAATACCGCTCACACTCATACTGGTTTAAAAATGCTGCACTGGTCTCCATAAAGTCAAACCATAAAGTCAAACGCATGCTCCAGCTTTTCGCCCCAGGCGGTCTTATATACTCATATCATTATAAAAAACTTCGCGTAACTTTGCAACCTGCCACTGATGTCCTGTTTTCTGAGTGATGGAGAAATCAAAAAAAATGCTAAGCCATAGGTTTTAATCCTTGGCTTAGCACCATATTTTACCATTCAACTTTGAAGGTCAGGTTCTATAACACTATGTGAGATTTAAACATATCCAAGTAATCCCGGCAGCCACATTGACAGGATCGGAACATAAGTTACTAACAGGAGTACGATAAATATAGCTGCAAAGTAAACTAACAGCTGTTTAATAACATTTTCGATCTTAGTCTGGCCGACCTTAACACCTACAAACAGGGTAGTTCCTACAGGAGGTGTAATAGTACCGATACACAGGTTGAAGATCATCATGATACCAAAGTGAACGGTATTCATTCCAAGCTGCTGGCAGATCGGCAGGAAGATCGGAGTAAAGATCAGACACGCCGGTGTCATATCCATGAATGTACCGATGATCAGCAGCAGGATATTAACGATGAAAAGGATCACATAACGGTTGTCACTGATGCTTAACATAGCAGCAGAAACTGCCTTCGGGATCTCAGTAAATGCCATTACCCAGCTCATGATACTGGAAACACCGATCAGGAAGATGATGATACCAGTCATTTCCGCACTGTCAAGGAAGATCTTTGGCAGCTCAGAAACTTTAATGGAGCGATAGAAGAACAGAGAAAGGATCAGGCTGTATACAACCGCTACAACGCTTCCCTCTGTTGCGGTAAAGATACCGGAGATAATACCGCCGATTACAATGATGATCATTAACAGACATGGAATAGCCTGGAAAAATACTTTAACCTTTTCACTGTTTGTAAAACGCTTTGTACTTGTATAACCTTTCTTCTTAGCGAAGATGAAAACAACAACCATGCAGGCAAGTCCCCAGAGAATACCAGGAATATAACCAGCCATGAATAACGCTGCTACAGATGTACCGCCGCTGACCAGGGAATAAGTGATCATAACGTTGCTTGGCGGGATCAGAAGTCCTGTAGGAGCAGTTGCAATATTTACTGCTGCGGAGAAATCACGGTCATAACCTTCTTCTTCCTCGATCGGTCCGATAATAGAACCCATAGCGGAAGCTGCTGCTGTACCGGAACCGGAAATAGCACCGAACAGCATATTTGCTACTACATTGGTATGGGCTAATGCACCAGGAATTCTTCCTGTAAACAGCTTAGCGAAATTGATCAGACGGATCGCAATACCGCCCTTATTCATAATGTTTCCGGCAAGAATAAAGAAAGGAATTGCCAGCAAGCTGAATACGGAAATACCGGAGAAAATCCTCTGTGCGCCGGTCAGTACGGCTGCACCTGTATTTAAAACAGGGAGAATCGCTGCAATGGAGGAAACCGCCAGAGCAACTGCAATGGGAACTCCTGCAAGAAGCATAATTACAAGGAGTACCAGGATAATAAGGCCACAGGTAACTGCTATACTACTCATAATCTAACTTCCCCCTTCTCATCAAAATTCTTCTTTGAAACCTGGATTGCATTCATAACGCTAAAGATCATGATCAGAATACCTGTAATCGGTACGATCACATAAATGTAGCCCATAGGAACACGCAGAGAAGCTGTAGTCTGGATCATGGTCAGCCTGGTAATGGCGATGCCGCCATATACCAGCACAACAGCTGCCAGGGCAAAGGTTAAAGCGTCAATGCAAAGCTCTAATGCTTTTCTTGCAGAGCCTGTAAGTTTATCTGCCAAAAAGCCCATTCTCATGTGGTCTCTTTTTCCGAACACATAAGCAGAAGCCAGAAGCGCCATCCATGTAAAGCTGTAAGTTAAAAGTTCCTCAGATACAGTACTTGGCTTATTAAAGAAATAGCGGGTAACGATCTGATAAGTACCGATCACGGTCATAAAGGCAAACAGGAAAATGATAACGATACTAAGAACGCGCATGATCCCTGCTTTGATTTTCAGCATTGTTTCCATTCTACTGTCCTCCCTTTGCTTTTTCGTTTGCTTCCTGAATGTGGTTGTAGAAATCCACAATCTTCGGATTTTCCTGTAACATTTTCTCATGAAGAGGAAGCACTTTCTGCTTAAATGCGTTTACATCTACATCAATAAAGTTTACACCCATCTGATTGATGGCAATGTCCTTTGCCTCTTCAATACTCTTGTCCCACTCAGCCATCTCAACTTCAGTGGAAACAGCAGCAGCCTCTTTAAATACCTGATATTCTTCCGGGCTTAAGCCGTTTAAGAATTTTAAGTTGGCAACCAGCATATCCGGAACCATCTGATGCTTATTATAAGAGTAATATTTAGCTACTTCACCGTGCTTGTTATTGGTTAAAGCCAGCTCATTGTTCTCAGCGCCATCGATAACGCCCTGCTGGATCGCTGTGTAAACCTCACCGAAGCTCATAGGTGCTGCTGCTGCGCCGAATGCATTTACCATGGCAACACTGGCCGGGCTCTGCTGTACACGGATCTTCATACCCTTTAAGTCATCTGGAGTATTGATCGGTTTCTTGCCATAGAAGTTTCTGGTTCCTGCATTGTACCAGGTAACTACACGGAAACCTGCTTCATCTGTGGATTCATATACTTTTTCCATGTAATCGGTATCCTGCATAACAGACTTATACACATCCTCAGAATCAAACAGATATGGCATACTGAAGATCTCGTAAACGCTTGCAAAAGTCTCCAGGTTTGCAGTACCTGCTACTACGAAGTCGATCGCACCGGTCTGAGTCAGCTCGATTGCCTTCTGTGCTGAACCAAGAAGCTCATTTGGGAAGATCTGTACTTCATACTTATCTCCTAAACGCTCCTCAACATACTCTTTAAACGCCAGAAGTCCCAGATGCTCCGGATGTGTTTCTGACTGGGCATGTGAAATACGGACAATACGTTTTCCGGAAGTTACAGATCCGCAGCCAGTAAGACCAGCAACAACGGCTGCAGCCAGCACACAGGCTGACAGTTTTTTAACTAATTTCCTCACCATCATTTTCCCTTTCTTTATACACTTGATAATATTTTCTTTCCCCAGAAACACAAATCCCCCAGGTTTTCAGGGAAGAAGTTAATTTTTTAACACTTCATTAACACCTTTCCCATTATATAACCTGAGGGTTTTCCTTTGTACCGTAAATCCTTGTCATTTGGGTGGAATATTTTGTCCAAAATTCAGCCATGGGCTGATTTAAGCAAGAACAAATGTTGCAAGCTTGCTTGCATAAATATGTTCTTGTTCAAATCAGCATACGGTTGACAAACCGGCCCAGCCCTACGCTAATCCGTTTCCCTATATTCAGATGGGATCATTCCTGTCACACGTTTAAAAACTTTGGCAAAATAATTGGAGTCATAATATCCCACTTTCATGCCTGCGTCCTTGACACTGATGGTCTTATCTTTCAGCAGCCGCTTGGCTTCGTTAATACGAAAATTAGTAAGATACGTAGTAAAATTCTGGTCAAAACACTGTTTAAAAAGTTTGCAGAAATACGCGTCTGAATAATTAAACTGCCTTGCTGCATCCTGCATGGATATTTCATTCATATAATTTTCCCGGATATAGGTGCGTATTTTCTCTGCAACCTGGTTCATCCGTTCTGTTTCCGGGTCTTTTGGCGGCTCTGCATCCGGATTCCATGGCCACGCTTCTCTTCTCGCTGCCGCTTCCTTCTCTGCTTCTTCCCTTTCTGCCCTCTTCCATGGAGACTCTTCCTTTTTTGACGCTTTATCCGTCAGCCGCATGGCCTCTTCCATAACTGCTGTCAGTTCTTCCTCATCACAGGGTTTTAACAGATAATCAAGAGCTCGTATTACTATGGCACGTTTTGCATAGGAAAATTCATCATAGGCTGTTAAAAATACGATAATACAGTCCTCATCCATACTTCGGATCTGCTCTGCCGCCTCCACACCATTTAATTCAGGCATAGAGATGTCCATGATAATGATCTGGCTGTGTTCCTTCTGATATAACTGTACTGCCTCTTTTCCGTTTGTAGCTTCACTGATCTGTAAAATATCTCCGAAACGACGCATCAGACGTCTGGCCAGAGCCATTCGCTCGATCTGTTCATCATCTGCCAAAAGTACACGATACATAACCTTCTCCTCCTGTCTGTCCCCTTATATACTGAAAGACCCTTTTGGTGTAAAAGACAGCTGCACTGCTGTTCCGCACCCCTTATGACTGTAAATATACATTTCGCCGTCTTCATACATTCCATGGACTCTGCGATAGATATTTCCCACACCAATACCGATCTCATTTTCCCTGCCGTCATTTAGCGCTGCACGTATCTGTTTCAGCCGCTCTTCTTCCATGCCAACACCGGTATCTGCAACAGAGATCCATAATCTTCCTTTATTCATCCAGGTCCTTATAAAGATCCTGCCACCCTTGCTGTCCTTAGAAAGCCCGTGTTTTATGGAGTTTTCCACCAATGGCTGTAAAACAAAGGAAGGAACTAACACTTCCAGAGTTTCCGGTGCACAATCTGTATCATAGCGGACTCTCTGGCCAAAACGCATTTTTTGAAGATACATATAATCCTGAATGATCTTAAGCTCACGTTCCAAAGGCATCACTGCTTCCGCGGATTTTAAGTTATAGCGGAACAGACGGCTTAATGCAGTGATCATCTTTTCAGTTGCCGCCGCATCCTCGATCTGAGCCATACTTGCGATCATATTCAGTGTATTAAATAAGAAATGAGGATTGATCTGACTCTTTAACATCTGAAGACGCATATCGTTTAATTTCTGCTCCATGGCATGTTTTTCTTCCATGTTGCGGATATTTTCCCTGGTGGAAGCTTTCATCCGGCAGAATTCATGGACCAGACGGCTGATCTCGTCCTCTCCCTCTGCTACTACATCCGGTCCTGTAAAATCATTTTCACCGATCCGCGCTGAATCCGCTGCCAGTTCCACGATGGGTTTTACAATGGACCGGCTGGCTGTACGGTCGATCTGAAGCACCATCCAGAAAGCTGCGATACCACATATAAGGCTGCATACCGGTATTACTGTCAGCATATACTTTTGCTGTTCGTATTCACGGCTTCCGCCCCGGACAGTCAGCTGTTCTAACTCTCCCGCCTGACCAACAAGATATTCCTGTATCCGCCGTACTTTATAGATCTGCGGCATATCTTCTTCTGCCAGCTGTTCTTTTTTCAGGAGCTCGTTTAAAAGAATTTCATAATTTTCATAAAGATTGCGCAGTGTCCATGTCCTGGCATACCGTTCTTTTCCAATATCTCTGTATTTAAAAGGAAGTTCATTCAGCAGCTTCCTTGTATGATCTGTATTCTCTTTTAACTGATCCAGGCTTTCTGCGGAACGTTCCTGAATATATTTGTCAAAAGAAGCACTTTCCTCATCCATAGCAGTCCAGAAAGCAAGACTCTGAGAATTGTCCTTTAAAATGTTCCCAAAACCACCCAGTCCAAAAAAAGCCACCAGCATATTGGCAGCAATAGATAAAAACACCACTGCGCCGGCGCAAAAGGTCAGATATCTCAGTTTTTCCTGTAACGGAAGATGAAACCATTTCTTCATCTCTTTACTCCTTTTTCTCAGATTCTTTCCCCTATTTTATATTAAATTTAATGATTTTTAAAGATAAGAACACATAAAAAATAGGACCAGCACAAAATACAGCTTATTTTGTGCTGGTCCCTGATCTGCTCTCTAGAATTTCAAAGCTTCTGGTCTTTATCTGAAGGCACATACACGGCAATGTCCTCGATCTGACATCCAAGTATCCTGCATAAATCGTTCACTGTTTTCATGGAAATATCCTGATTATGCTTTAAGCGGTGCAGCGTACTGTCTGACAAATGATGCTTCTTCGTCAGCGTATACCAGCTTTCTTCTGATATTTCCAATGTTTTCCAAAACGGTGAATAATCTATCATCTTATGCCTTCTCCCATGTGTCATTAATAAGTCAAGCATAAGTTAGATTCTACATCTTGAATATCTTCGTAATAACGAATATACTATAGGTATTCAGGTGTCTAAACCGACATCTCACGGAGGTATCCCCTATGAGCTGGTATACAAAAGAAGAAATTGAAAAGCTGGTAGAAAATGAGGAACTAAGAATGCGCATTGCACGTTTTGTGACCATGACCGGAGAAGAATTTTTTGAAGAAGTGCGAAGTCATCTGTCGCCAGAGGAACTGGAGGAATATCTAAACGAAAACCCCGGTGAAAGAAAATATCTGAAGCTGTATGAATAAATACCCGTATCTTTTTTGTTATAAAGCGCAGGAAGGACGGTCTGTCAAATGACAAACCGTCCTTCTTCTGGTTCTTCTTTAAAATAATCTTTGTAATCCACCTCTATAGCATGGCGCATACGCTTCATGCTGTAATAAAGATGATCTTTTAATGCTTTTTCCAGACCTTTTTCATCCTTTTCGCAGATCAGCCGAAACAATTCTTCATGTTCCTCAGTAATCCGGTTAAAGTCCGTTTCCGTTGTGAAATCCAACATACGGAATCTGGTATAATGCAGCTGCTGGGCCTGAAGCATTTCCCATAACTTCTGTCTGCGTACAGCCCCAAACCAGATAGAATGAAGTTCTGCATCCATATGGTAAAACCGTTCCGGCTCAAACCCCGGTGTCTGGATCAGTGCCTTCTGCATAGCAATGGCATGACGGATCTCTTCCATTACCATAGGATTCTGGACTTCCAGAAAATCCCGCAGTACCATGGTCTCTACCGCCGCACGCATATAGATCATCTGCTTAATATCATCCAGACTTAAAAGAGTCACATACGTGCCTCTGTAAGGGATCGCCTCCACAAATCCCTGTTCCTGAAGCAGCCGTAAAGCATCTCTTACGGGAGTCCTGGAGACTCCGAAGCGCTCGCAGATCTCATTCTCACTGACCATGCGCCCCGGTTCCAGTTTTAAATCTAAAATTTCTCTTTTTAATGTCTCAAATACCTGTTCACCACGGTTTTTGAAATTTGTCTCACTCATTCAGCCAATATCCTACCTATCTTATTTAGGCTGCTTGCCAATGTAAGCCAGGATACCGCCGTCTACATACAATACCAGACCATTTACAAAGTTAGAAGCATCGGAAGCTAAGAATACTGCAGGGCCGCCCAGATCATCTGCATTGCCCCAGCGTCCTGCCGGAGTCTTGCTTACGATAAACTGATCAAATGGATGTCTGGAGCCATCTGGCTGGATCTCACGAAGAGGTGCAGTCTGAGGAGTTGCAATATAACCAGGTCCAATGCCATTGCACTGGATATTGTACTCACCGTACTCAGAAGCAATGTTCTTGGTCAGCATCTTTAAACCGCCCTTTGCAGCTGCATATGCAGATACAGTCTCACGGCCCAGCTCACTCATCATGGAGCAGATGTTGATGATCTTTCCGTGGCCTTTCTTGATCATACTTGGAATAACAGCCTTGGATACGATAAATGGAGCATTTAAGTCTACATCAATCACCTGTCTGAACTCAGCTGCGCTCATCTCGCACATTGGGATACGCTTAATAATACCTGCATTGTTTACAAGGATGTCGATCACACCTACTTCTTTTTCGATCTGTGCAACTAATGCATTTACTGCTTCTTCATTTGTAACATCGCATACATAGCCATGAGCCTTGATTCCCTCTGCCTCATATGCAGCCAGTCCCTTGTCTACCAGTTCCTGCTTGATATCATTAAACACGATGGTTGCGCCGGCGCCTGCCATTGCTTTTGCGATTGCAAAACCAATTCCATAAGATGCGCCTGTGATCAGTGCTACTTTACCTTCCAGTGAAAAGTTATTTAAATAGTCTGCCATTTCCCAATTCCTCCTGTTTCGTTTTGACTTGTATTTGCATTTATTTTACATATTTGTATACAAGTTAATGTATCTGTATACAGGTTAACAAATATATTTCTGGAAAACAATGGGAATAGTTTACAAAAAAATACAATGTTTTCTATGCACTTTTACAAATTTCGTTGCATTTGAACCTTCTTTCCGCTATACTGAAAGAAGTTGAAACACAACTGACTATGATTGCCTTACAAATGAGAGGAGGATTTTTCTTTGAGTAAAAATATTCTTGTAGGCCAGTCCGGCGGACCTACTGCAGTGATCAATGCCAGCCTTTACGGTATTATCAAAGAAGCTGCTGCACATTCTGACAAGATCGGACATGTTTACGGCATGATCAACGGTATTGAAGGTTTCCTTTCCGGACACGTAATGGATCTTTCTGAGGAATTATCTGATGAAGATTTAGAGCTTTTACGCCTTACACCAGCCGCCTACCTTGGTTCCTGTCGTTATAAGCTTCCTGAAAACCTGGACGCTTCTGTATACAATCTTCTTTTTGAAAAATTTGAACAGTTAAATATCGGCGCTGTTTTCTATATCGGCGGAAATGATTCCATGGATACTGCCGACAAGCTTTCACGATTCGCAGCCCATAATCATAAAGAAATATCTTTTATCGGTGTTCCTAAGACCATTGACAATGACCTTCCTGTCACTGACCACACACCGGGATACGGCAGCGCAGCCCGCTATGTTGCTTCCACCGTCCGTGAGATCGTACTGGATGCCTCTGTTTACCAGCAGCCTGCTGTTACCATTGTAGAGCTGATGGGACGCCACGCAGGCTGGGTCACTGCTGCCAGCAGTCTTGCACGTAAATTTGTGGGAGATAATCCTCTTCTTATTTATATGCCGGAAGCTCCTTTTGAAATGGAAAACTTCTTTGCCGATCTTGAAAATGCTTTAAGCAAAAAAACTGCTGTTGTGGTATGCGTATCCGAAGGCATCCGTGACGCTTCCGGAAAATTCATCTGCGAATACTCCAACGAGGCACAGTTAGACACATTTGGTCACAAAATGCTTACCGGCTGCGGAAAGCTTCTGGAAAGCTATGTGCGCAACCGGTTCGGTGTAAAAGTGCGCTCTGTGGAATTAAATGTAAACCAGCGCTGCAGCAGCCTGCTTTCCTCTCTTACTGACATCAATGAGGCGGATATGGCGGGACGCACAGCTGTAAAATGTGCATTAGAAGGTATTACCGGAAAAATGATCACCTTTAACCGTTTAGATGGGGATGAATATAAATTAGAATATGGCCTGACAGATGTTTGCGATGTATGCAATAAAGAAAAGCCGTTCCCTTCTGAATGGATCACTGGCAACAACAACGACATTTCCCCTGAATTTGCCAAATATGCGCTGCCGCTGATCAAGGGTGTACCAGAACATGTATTTGAAGATGGTGTTCCTAAATATCTGTACAGAAAATAGAAGATTTACTTCTGATTCCCCGTTCATTGAACGGGGATTTTTAATGTAAGTTATCATCTCTTTTTTCCCCCACCGGCAGGTGAAGAACTGATGCTTCTATATACAAAATACCGCAGCTCCGGCATTGTGCTGCCAAAAACTGCGGTATTTCTATTTGCTGCCACTACGTTATCGTACGGCACTTTCGGTTTCAAAAGTGCCTGCCCGTGTACAGTAACTATTTGCTCATCTTTTCAACAGCCTCAAATAAGCCATTCAGATAAGTTGCGCCCAGTGCTCTGTCATACAGACCATATCCTGCGCGTCCTGTTTCACCCCAGATCATACGTCCGTGGTCAGGTCTTACATAGCCATCAAAGCCATTGTCTACCAGTGCCTTAACGATTCCGAACATATCAAGAGAACCACAGCTGGAAAGGTGTGCTCTCTCCTCAAATCCGTTGTCCAGAACAGCTACGTTTCTTAAGTGTGCAAAATGGATACGTCCCATTGCTGCATACTTAGCTGCCATCTTCACTACATCATTCTTTCCAGAACATCCTAAAGAACCGGTGCAAAGTGTGATACCGTTGTGCTTGTCATCAACCAGCTTTAAGAAACGGTCCAGATTCTCTTCGCAGGTAATGATTCTTGGAAGTCCGAAAATGCTCCAACATGGATCATCCTCATGGATCGCCATATTTACATCGCACTCAGCAGCTACCGGAATAACTCTCTCCAGGAAGTACTGTAAATTGCTCCATAAATCTTCTTCTGTTAAATTGTTGTACTCAGCAACCACTGCCTTTAATCCTTCTCTTGTGTAGCTGGAATCCCATCCTGGAAGAGTTAAGTCGCTGTCACTGTTTAAAGGATTTACAGCGTCTACCTGCTCCTGATAGTAAACCAGGGAAGTAGATCCGTCAGCCAGTACATGGTCTAACTGGGTTCTGGTCCAGTCGAATACAGGCATGAAATTGTAGCAAATGCACTTAATTCCTGCTTCTGCAACGCGGCGGATATTCTCGCAGTAATTTTCAATGTATCTGTCTCTGGTTGGTTTGCCCAGCTTGATATCCTCATGAACCGGGATACTCTCGATCACGTCAAAGCCAAGACCTGCATCCTCAACCTGCTTTTTTAATTTTGCAATGCTCTCACGGCTCCATACCTCACCAACTGGAACATCGTAAACTGCAGTTACGATAGACTGCATACCTGGGATCTGGCGGATATTCTCCAGAGTCACCTTGTCATCTTCGCCATACCATCTGAATGATAATTTCATTGAAACTTCCTCCTTTAAGCATTATATATTGAAACTTTAAACTTTTCCAAGTTGCCGTCAAAACCTTGTTCAAATCGTCATGTAAATCGATTGCAAAGATAAGGCCCTGACACTTCACATATATCATTTATATTATGAATTATACCAAAACTTTTCTTTTCGTCCATAGTTATAATTGTTGTGCATATTGCAAAAGTTGTTGTTTATGCTATATAATGAGTCCAAAAGAAAAACAAGCGGCTGCGTTAGCAGACATTTGTTTTTCTTGGACCATTAACGAGCGAATCGCCTGCGTCAGCAGGCAGTAGAGCGCATCAGCGCGTGATTCGCGAGTATAAACCTGAGTCCAAAAGAAAAACAAGCGGCTGCGTCAGCAGACATAGAAAGAAAAACAAGCGGCTGCGTTAGCAGACATTTAAGGAGAGGTACTCTATATGAAACAGATTTCCATGGATTTTAACAAACGGCAATACATGCGCCCTGTGGATTTTGAACTTTTTTATTATAATGATACCCAGCTGCGCTCTGTTGCTTCTCATCACCATGATTACTGCGAATTTTATTTTTTTCTGGAAGGAAATGTAAAATACCACATCGGAAATGCTGTATACAGGCTATCCTACGGTGACTGCCTGCTGATTCCGCCGGGAACCCCTCATTTTCCGGAATTTCTCTCTTTCGACCAGCCATACCGCCGCTTTGTATTCTGGCTGAATAAATCTTATTACGAAAAGCTGCACAAGCAGGATCCCCAGTTGACCTACTGCTTTGATACTGCTGCCTCCAGCCAGGTTTACCGTATTTCTGCTGACCGTATTACAGCCCAGGATATTCAGGGAAAATTGCTGGATCTGCTGGAGGAAAACAGTTCTGAACGCATATTTCACACCCAGGCAAGCGGACTAATGGCCGTTTCTTTTCTCGTATATATAAACCGTCTGCTTTACAGCAGTCTACACAAACATTCACAGGTGCTTGAAAATACTCTTTATTTAAAGATCTGCGACTATATCCGCCTGAATCTGGAAGATAACCTGAGCCTGGAACAGATCGCTGCCAATTTTTATGTAAGTAAATATCATATTGCTCACATTTTCAAAGATAATATGGGTATTTCTCTGCATCAGTATATATTGAAAAAACGGCTCCATGCCAGCCGGCAGGCTATCCTCTCCGGCGAACCGATCAGCCGCATTTTTCCACAATATGGCTTTAAAGATTACACCAGCTTTTTCCGTGCTTTCAAAAAAGAATATGGAATATCCCCGAAAGAATACCGGGAGCAGCATCGACTGACAGAAAAAGAAACCTAATATACTGCCCTTACAAGTACATCAATAACAAAAGGAGTTTTTATCCATGAATCTGCCTGATTACACAAACTGTACACTCTGTCCCAGAATGTGCCATGTAAACCGCAATGAAGCTGTAGGCTACTGCGGCTGTACAAGCCATCTATCAGCGGCCAGAGCAGCACTTCACAAATGGGAAGAACCGGTTCTCAGCGGTCCCGAAGAAGAACCAGGCGGCAGCGGAGCCGTTTTCTTCTCCGGTTGTACTTTACGCTGCTGCTTTTGCCAGAATTCTGTTCTCAGCAAAGACCATTTTGGCAAAGAACTGACTGTGCATGAACTGGGAGACGTTTTTTTGCGCCTTCAGGATCAGGGGGCCTATAATATCAACCTGGTAACACCCACTCATTATTTTCCTGATATTATAAAAGCTCTGGATCTGGTCCGTCACAGGCTGCATATTCCCATTGTCTGTAACTGCGGTGGTTATGAACGCCCCCAGGTCATTTCCCAGCTAAAAGATTATATCGACATCTGGCTTCCTGACTTTAAGTATTTTGACAATGAACTGGCCTTTCGCTATTCCCGGGCAAAAGACTATTTTGAGCAGGCCTCTGCCTCCATTGCGCAGATGATCCAGCAGACCGGAGTCCCTGAATATATGCTTCATCCCTCATCTATTCCTGAAAAACCGGATTTTCCCCTGATGACCAAAGGCGTCATCATACGCCACATGGTCCTTCCCGGTCACAAGGATGATTCTATAAAGCTCCTTCACTGGATCCAGGAACATTTTCCAAAGCATCACTATCTGATCAGCCTGTTAAGCCAGTACACGCCTTATACCACAAATCCGGACTATCCTCAGTTAAACCGCCGTATCACTTCTTATGAATATAATAAAGTAGTCGATACTGCCCTGGAGCTTGGCATGACAGACGGTTTTATGCAGCAAAAAAGCAGTGCCAAAGAAGAATACACACCGCCTTTTAACCTGGAAGGTCTGTAAGCTGTAACAAAAAAATAAGACGGATATCGAATCTTTGATTAACCACTTCGCGATTACGATATCCGTCCTCTGACTATCTCGTCCATTGGACTAAACCTCTCTTTTCTGAAACATCTGTTTTCCGTTTCTACTCTATATTCAATTGTGTGCCTCAGTTTCTTTATCTTCCGCTTTTATCTTTTCACTCTTTCTATTATATTTCTTTCTATCTGGTAATTTTTTCGTCCTGACCATACTTTCTCGTCATATGACCAAACCGAAACTGGATTTTCCAATTTTGTACTCTTCTCTTTTTGATACTCTTATGGATAGTTTTTAATAAGCGGTTTTTAAAGATCTGGGCTTTGTCCTGGTCTCATTTATAAATATAAATTTTATAAATGAAACAATGTTATCTTTCTGGCGGTCTGTACCTCCTTTTCTTAGATTTTTCTGAAATTGATGGTCTACAATTTCTTTTTCTTTGTTTCTTTCGTTCTTTTGTTGTCTTTAATATACCAGATATGCTCCATTTTGTCAATGCTATTTTAAAATTTATTTTATATTTTTTGTGTATTTTGTATTTGTGTCTATTGATTGCAATTATTCATACTTTTTATGCAATTAAAATGCGATACATTGTTTTTATTTGTTAATTGTCAGAATTTTCTTTTTGATTACGGGAATTGCGTGAAGGAGTTTAACGAACAAAAAAGATCCCGAAGGGATCCATAAGCCTGCTAGGCTCTGTCTTCTTTCGGGAAATGTTTTCGTACAATACAATATGTGACCATATGAGCGGCTGCTGTTATGATCCATGATACCGGATAGGACAAATACAGCACTTCCAGCGTATGGTTGGATGCAAAAATAGTGAAGATCCAGAATACACGAAAAGCGCAGGCTCCTGTAAGGGACACGATCATTGGGATCACAGAATATCCCATTCCTCTTAAGCTGCCTACCATGCAGTCCATAAGACCGCACAGAAAATAGGTTCCACAGATAATACGCAGTCTTCGCATTCCAAAGCTTAAAACTTCCGGATCTGAGGAATAAATACCCAACAGCTGATGACCGCCAAAAATAGCACCAAAGCCCAGCACCATGCCAACTACAGTTACAACACCAAGGCAGATATTTTTGATCCGGTCAATACGGCTGTATTTCTGGCCGCCCAGGTTCTGACTGGTAAAGCTTAAACTGGTCTGGTACACTGCGTTCATCGCTGTATATACAAAACCTTCAATATTGGCAGACGATGTATTTCCAGCCATAGTAATGGAACCAAATGAATTTACAGACGACTGGATCAGTACATTGGAAATAGAGAAGATCGCTCCCTGCATTCCCGCCGGAAGACCTACCCGTACGATCTGGGTCAGCTTTCCAGGGACAATGCGAAGTTTCGTAAGATGAAGCTTCATGGCGCCGGTTTCTTTCATCAGGCTGCGGATGATCAGGCCCGCAGACACACATTCTGAAATAACCGTTGCCCAGCCAACACCATCTACACCCATTCCCATTTTTATTACAAAGAACAGGTTTAATACTACATTAACAGCCCCTGCTGCAAATAAAAAGTACAATGGACGCCTGGTATCTCCGATTGCTCTTAAAAGAGCCGCACCAAAGTTATAGATCATCAGCACCGGCATCCCAAAGAAATAGATGCGAAGATACAGCGCCGCCTGATCCAGTACGTCATCAGGTGTTCCCATAAAAGTAAGCATCGGCCTTGAAGCAGTTTCTCCCAGAAGCACCAGAAACAGACCGCTTAATATAGCCATCATAATAGCTGTATGGACTGTATCCTGAATATCTTTTTCCTTCTGCGCACCATAATATCTTGCCGCCAGTACATTTACACCAACTGAAAGCCCCACAAATACATTGATCATAAGATTGATCAAAGATGTTGTAGAACCAACAGCTGCCAGTGCTGTACTGCCTGCAAACCGCCCTACTACAATGATATCCGCTGCATTAAAAAGCAGCTGAAGAATACCAGAAAGCATAAGGGGAACAGAAAAAATAAGGATCTTGCCCAGAAGTGGGCCATTACACATATCTATTTCATACGATTTTTTCATTCTATGTATGCTCCGCTTCCATCCAGCTTTCGGCCATCTATGGTACAGTTGCTCATCATCACACCATCAGAAGGGTTCAGATAATAGGTCTGCCCCATAGATTCCTGCCAGCCAGTCAACATATATCCATCTGCATTGAATAAATACCATTTTTCATTGATCTTTGCCCAAAATGTAAGATATTCTCCCTGATACTGGTAACGCCAGCCTTTCGCATCTTTCTCCCATTTTCCCAGATGGATATTTCTGTAACTGGCCATATCGCTTTCAGGAACAGCTGTAAAATAATATTCTTTCCGTTCATCTGCTTTAGAAAATTCCACCATATAGCAGCGTTCCAGGGAATCATACACGTTTCCTGCCGACTTTTCACGGTTAAATGTCTCTGGACGGATGACCGGATAATGCTCTCCTTCTTTCAGTCCATATACTCTGCACTCTAAATTTTTTTCTGTGCTGCCGTTATAGGTGATCAGATAATAACTTAAAGTCACATCTTTTAAATCTACCTGGTCTGAATCTTTCGTAACTGTAAATGTATCCTTATCAGAAGCACGGTTACCCATAACATAAGATGTATATCCATCATAAACAGGTGTCTGCCTGTTGTTGATATCCATATGAAGAGTAACCGGCACTTCTTTTTTTAATGCAGAACCAGCCTGAGAAGAGAAGGTACTTCCTGCTGCAAAAACTGCTGCAAGAAGCAGTGCCATATATCTTTTCACTAAACATCCTCCTCTCATTTATCTTACTTTAAAATAACTTTCTTAAAGTTCTTCTTTCCGCGCTTGATCACAACGCCGTCGCCTGCAAACTGGTCTTTTGCAAATACTGCCTTGATATCCTTGATCTGAGTACCGTCAGCAGATACACCACCCTGCTCTACGTTTCTTCTTGCCTCAGAACGGGATGCAGCCAGTCCGGATTTTGTAAGAACTGTTAAAATATCAATATTTCCGTCTGTAAAATCTTCTTCATTCAGTTCACAGGTTGGCATATTTTCTGTATTAGCGCCGCCTGCAAATAAAGCTCTTGCGCCTTCCTGAGCCTTCATTGCCTCTTCTTCACCGTGTACTAATTTGGTCAGCTCAAATGCAAGGATCTCTTTTGCCTTATTTAACTGGCTTCCTTCCCATTTGTCCATCTCATCAATCTGCTCTAATGGCAGGAAAGTCAGCATACGCAGGCACTTAAGAACGTCAGCATCACCTACATTTCTCCAGTACTGATAGAAATCAAATGGAGATGTCTTTTCAGGATCCAGCCATACAACACCAGACTGCGTCTTGCCCATCTTCTTGCCTTCAGAGTTTAATAACAGAGTAATGGTCATTGCATGTGCGTCTTTGCCAAGTTTACGACGGATCAGTTCTGTACCGCCTAACATGTTGCTCCACTGATCATCACCGCCAAACTGCATATTGCAGCCATAACGCTGGAACAGCTCATAAAAGTCATAACTCTGCATCAGCATGTAGTTGAACTCTAAGAAACTTAAGCCTTTTTCCATTCTCTGCTTGTAGCACTCTGCGCGGAGCATGTTATTTACTGAGAAATGAGGACCTACTTCTCTTAAGAATTCGATGTAATTTAAGTTCATCAGCCACTCAGCGTTATTTACCATCAGAGCTTTTCCATCAGAGAAATCAATGAAACGGCTCATCTGCTTCTTGAAGCAGTCACAGTTGTGCTGGATGATCTCTGGAGTCATCATCTTACGCATGTCGGTACGTCCGGATGGATCGCCTACCATACCAGTACCGCCGCCGATCAGGGCGATTGGCTTATTTCCTGCCATCTGGAGACGTTTCATCAGGCACAGTGCCATGAAATGTCCTACATGAAGGCTGTCCGCAGTCGGGTCAAAACCGATATAGAAAACTGCCTTTCCTTCATTTACCATTTTACGGATTTCTTCTTCATTTGTTACCTGGGCGATCAGACCTCTGGCAACTAACTCTTCATAGATCTGCATTTTTTTCTTTCCTTTCATTCCATCTTGTATACTCAGATACCTTTTTTCTAAGTATAACATATTTTTTCTTTCATGCACAAGGAACTATTAAAAAGGATGTGCCTTGGCACATAAAAAAAGCTCCATCCCACTAAAGGACGAAGCTAAATGATCCGTGTTACCACCTTAATTTACAGACAGTTCGCACTGTCTGCCTTTGCAGGTACGCTCTTTCGAGGATACCCTGGTACTGTAACGTGTACCCTTTCCGTTGCAGCCTACTAAATGCTTTCAGCATTATTCGGTGCAAAGCTCAGGGATGTATTCATATCCTGCTTTCCATGCGCCTCTCATCATCCGGCTGCTTTCTGTATGCTTTTGCAGAAAATTACTTGTTCCCATCATTGCCAAGTCATGAAATTAAGGCTATTATAGGCAGTTATCCCCTTTTTGTCAATGGGATTTTTTTGCGTTGCAACTTCTTACAACTTAAGCTATAATGAGTCCTAAAGAAAAGCCATAAGTATGTTCTCTCGGAACAGAAAGATTCTGAGCGAACATAAAGTTACATGGGGAGGATAAAACAGACATGAGTTTCACACTTGTAAATGAACTTCCAAGCCCGGCGGAGATACTGGAACAGTTTCCTCTGCCTGAAAAGCTGGCAGCTTTAAAAGCTGAAAGAGATGAAGAGATCAAAAAAGTAATTACCGGAGAAAGCAATAAATTCCTTGTTATCATCGGACCTTGCTCCGCTGATAATGAAGATGCTGTCTGCGACTATACAAACCGTCTTGCAAAGGTTCAGGAGAAGACAAAAGAAAGACTTCTCATTGTTCCAAGAGTTTATACCAACAAACCAAGAACAACCGGCGAAGGCTATATGGGTATGCTCCACCAGCCTGATCCTGAAAAAAAGCCGGATATGCTTCAGGGAATCCTGGCGATCCGTCATATGCATATGAAGGTATTCCGCGAAACCGGAATGTCTACTGCCGACGAAATGCTGTATCCGGATAACCTTCAGTATCTGTCCGATATCATGTCTTATATCGCAGTTGGCGCCCGTTCTGTAGAAAACCAGTATCACCGTCTGGTAGCCAGCGGCTGCGATGTACCGGTTGGTATGAAAAATCCTACCAGCGGCGACATCAGTGTTATGTTAAACTCCGTTGTAGCAGCCCAGCTGCCTCATGATTTCATTTTCCGCGGTGATGAAGTTTCCTGTCCAGGAAACCCATTAACCCATACCATCCTGCGTGGTGCTGTCAACAAACACGGTCAGTGCATCCCTAACTACCATTATGAGGATCTTCACCTTCTCTTTGAGCTTTACTCCAAGAGAAACTTAAAGAACCCGGCTTGCATCGTAGATACCAACCACTCCAACTCCAACAAGAAATACGCAGAACAGGTGCGCATCGCAAAAGAAGTTCTCCATAGCCGCCGCCATTCTGATGACATCCGCCATCTGGTAAAAGGTCTGATGATCGAAAGCTACATCGAACCAGGAAACCACAAGATCGGCGAACATTGCTACGGACAGTCCATCACAGACCCATGTCTGGGCTGGGATGAGTCTGAAAAGCTGCTGTATGATATTGCTGAAATGGCAGATTAAAACAGGCTAAAAATAAGCGTAAAAAAACTCCGTTTCTGATAAATGTACTCTCGAAATCTTTCATGCACCTGCTTTTGCGGCCGATTTTCCGCCAGTCGCACCCGAATTTTATCAACGTACGCACCGCGTACGCCTCAAAAATTTGGGCACAACTGACAAAAAATCTTCTCGCAAAATCAAGTACAAAAAGATTCCGAGAGTACATATAACAGGACGGAGTTTTTTGTTTGCAATATTTTTTATGACGCAAGTGCTGTGATGCCAAAGTATGCCAGCACCACAATACCCAGGATAATACGATAATAACCAAAGAACTTAAAGTCATGTCTGCGCACATATCCCATTAAGAACTGGATGGAATACACAGATACGCCAAAAGCGATCAGCATTCCCAGAATGGTATAAAAAATCTGAGGACCGGTTAAAACATTGCCCTTTACAAAGAATTTCACGATCTTTAAAAAGCTGGCTCCGAACATGACCGGAATGCCTAAAAAGAAGGAAAATTCTGCTGCTGCACCTCTGGAACAGCCCAGTACCATAGCTCCTAAAATGGTGGAACCGGAGCGTGATGTTCCCGGGATCAGAGAAAGCAGCTGGAACAAACCGATAAACAGAGCTGTTTTCGCAGAAATATGTCCTACCTTGGTAATGGATGGATTAGCTGTAATAGAACTGTTTTCCAAAACAATGAACAGCACACCATACAGGATCAGTGTAGCAGCTACTACATAAGCATTGTATAAATGTGCTTCCATCCAGTCATCTAAAAGAAGTCCAAATACTGCTGCCGGGATACACGCGATCACGATCTTGATCCACAGTGCCCAGGTAGCCTGCTTCTGTCTAGAAGATTTTGACGGGCTAAATGGATTTAATTTATGAAAATACATCACCGCAACTGCCAGAATGGCGCCTAACTGGATCACCACCAGGAACATATCCTTAAATGCATCGGGCTGATTCAAATGGATGATCTCATCCACCAGGATCATATGCCCGGTACTGCTGATAGGCAGCCATTCTGTGAAACCTTCCACGATTCCCAGAACGATCACCTTTAAAATCTCTACTATACTCATAGTTACTCCTTATCTATTTCATGCACCGTTTACTTTTCTACATTTTCAATCTGCCAGTCAATAGGCTCTAAGCCATGTTCCCTGAGAAAATCATTTGTCTTGCTGAATGGACGGCTGCCGAAAAATCCTCTGTAAGCAGACAACGGGCTTGGATGGGGTGCCTCTAAGATCATATGCTTCGGATTGTTCAGCATGGATTTTTTAGACTGGGCCGGTCTTCCCCACAGGATAAAGACCATAGGGCGATCCTGTTCATTTAACACACGGATGGCTGCATCTGTAAACTGCTCCCAGCCAATATCATGATGGGAATTGGCCTGGTGCGCCCGCACCGTAAGAACCGTGTTCAAAAGCATCACTCCCTGATCGGCCCATTTTTTCAGATAACCGTTATTCGGGATATAACAGCCCAGATCATCATGAAGTTCCTGATAGATATTTACCAAGGACGGCGGAATATCCACATCCGGCTTTACGGAAAAACACAGTCCATGGGCCTGACCATTGTTATGATATGGGTCCTGACCTAAAATAACTACTTTTACTTTTTCCAGCGGTGTAAAAGCAAAGGCATTAAAAATATCATCCGGTGCCGGAAAGATTTCCCTTGTTTCATATTCATGTTTTACAGTGTCATATAATTTTTTGTAATATGGCTTTTTAAACTCTCCGCTTAAGGGAGCCAGCCAGTCATTTGATATTGCAGCCATCTTTACACTCCTTTTCTTCTGTATGTACTCTCGGAATCTTTCATGCACCTGCTTTTGCGGCCGATTTTCCGCCAGCCGCACCCGAATTTTATCAACGTACGCACCGCGTACGCCTCAAAAATTTGGGCACAACTGACAAAAAATCTTCTCGCAAAATCAAGCACAAAAAGATTCCGAGAGTACATCTGTCTTTCATATCATACTTTCCAAACGACCGTATTCTATCTTCGCACAGAAATGCCTCTTCCAGCCAGATAATCCTTCAGATCACGGATCTCCAGTTCTTTATAATGAAACAGTGAAGCGGCTAAAACTGCATCCGCCTTACCTTTCGTCAGCGCATCATAAAAATGCTCTTTATTTCCTGCACCACCGGATGCGATCACGGGAACACTTACAAGATCTGCCACTGCCGCTGTCAGTTCATTGTCATAACCGGCCTTTGTACCATCGCAGTCCATACTGGTAAGAAGGATCTCACCTGCACCTAAGGAATCTGCCTTTTTCGCCCATTCCAGCACATCCAGACCTGTATCTAACCGTCCGCCGTGTTTGTATACATTCCAGCCGGAGCCATCTGCTCTGCGCTTGGCATCAATAGCAACTACCACACACTGTCTGCCGAATTTCCAGGCTGCATCATGGATCAGCTGCGGATTATCAATGGCAGATGAGTTAATAGATATTTTATCCGCGCCTTCCCGCAAAAGCATGCGGAAATCTTCTACTGTACGGATCCCGCCGCCTACTGTAAAGGGGATAAACACCTTTTCTGCTACCTTACGCACCATATCCACTACTGTTTTTCTATGGTCAGAGGAAGCTGTGATGTCCAAAAATACCAGTTCATCTGCACCAGCCTTATCATATGCAGCCGCTATTTCCACCGGGTCACCGGCATCCTTTAAATTTACAAAATTAACGCCTTTTACCACCCGGCCATTATTCACATCTAAGCAGGGAACGATCCTTTTTGTAAACATATTTCATTTTCCTTTCTCCAAGTTCCTATGACAGTTTAATAAAATTTTCCAGGATCTTAAGACCGGTCTGGCTGCTCTTTTCCGGATGGAACTGGCAGGCAAACAGATTCTTTTTCTCCACTGCCCCATGAATATGGGTTCCGTATTCCGTCGTTGCTGCTACTATATCTTCTTCCTCTGCTTTCAGATAATAAGAATGTACAAAATATACATAACTGCCGTCTGGAATGCCCTGAAACAGTCTGGAATCCGGACGTACCTTTAAGGAATTCCATCCCATATGAGGTACCTTCATTCCTGGTGTCTCCGGTATTTTAAGGATCTTACCCGGAAGCAGTCCAAGACCTTCTATTCCAGGACTTTCTTCGCTGCTTTCAAACATCAGCTGCAAGCCCAGGCAGATTCCCAGAAAAGGAGTTCCTTTTTTTACGATCTCTTTTATCACATCCACCAGTCCGTACTGATGCAGACGCTCCATGGCATCTCCAAAAGCACCTACACCTGGAAGGATCACTTTGTCAGCTGCCAAAAGTTGTTCTTTGTCTCTGGTAATGACCGGTGTTTCTCCCAGAAAAACCAGTGCCTTTTCCACGCTTTTTAAATTCCCTGCGTCATAGTCTATTACAGCGATCATGGGCATTCCTCACTTTCGTTTTTTCTGTCAATTTATCTTTTAATTGCTGAAGTTTGGCCTTGCATCTTTTAATCTCTATTTTCCAAGCATCCAGCAGACGGAATTTTCATGAACCGATACTCCTCGTTCCTGTGCCTCTTTTGGAAGCTGATAGAAACTTTCATTTACACGGTATAATTTTGATTTCTGATTAAAATAAATGATCTTTTCAAAAGGCCAGCGCATAACCGTAGGAGTGGCAAATCCTTCTCCCAGTTCCAGGATCACAAGAGTGCGGTTAAGGGTTCCGGTCTGCCATTTCATATAATCCTTCCACCTTGGCAGATAGCCTTCTTCAATATATGTTTCTGCTTTTAAAGTATTCCCTGTAAGGGGTGCTTTGCAGTGTGGACAGATATCATCCGGCACTTCCTTTTCTTCCCAGATATCCTTTGTACAGGCTTTTGAACACTGTCTCCAGTGAATGTTTCCGCAGGGAGCTACGATCCTGTTTTTATCAAAAGGGATTTCATAAACAGCCCCATCTGTTAAAGTAGTGACAATATAATAGTCTTTCTCTTTTATCAGTTCATAGAGTGACTTATAGGCTTCCATCAATTCAGACTGAGCCGGATCGCTTAAATGACGGAAACGGATGTCTTTCCCATCATCCCGCAGTGCCCATTCATTTCCGATCCCGATCAGGATCTTTTGCGCTTCTTTTATGTTTTCTACGACCTCTGTCTTTACATTTTCCATAAATTTTCTGCCTTCCTGTCTGCCTTGCATCTTCTTGCACACTTGCAGCGAACAAGAAGATGCAGACGTCAATCAACATAATACCACAGTCAGCTCTTCATTTCAATGAAACACTTTTTATAAACACTTCACAGATAAAAAATGGCAAAAAAACAGACAGGATCTGCTTTTTCCTGCCTGTTTTAAGTGTTTTCATGATCTTGATGTCAAAAGGTATCTGTCCGTTTAGTTAATCTGTTCTAAAATAGAGGTTCCAATGGTATTTTCCGGCATTTTTACATCAAAATTCTCTGCAATCGTAGCACCGATCACACCAAAATCATTTGATTCAGCCAGCTTTCCTCCTTCTTTTAAAGACGGAGAGTAGATCAGAAGGGGAACCTGTTCTCTGGTATGGTCTGTACCTGTCCATGTAGGATCATTTCCATGGTCTGCCGTGATCATTAACAGATCATCTTCCTTCAGGTTCTTTAATAGTTCTCCCAGTTTCACGTCAAATTTTTCCACTTCTTCTGCATAGCCTTCCGGATTTCTTCTGTGGCCCCACAGTGCGTCAAAATCAACCAGATTGATAAAGCAAAGTCCTGTAAAATCATTGTGCTCTGCAATATCAATGGTCTGCTCCATTCCATGAACAGAGCTCTTGGACTTATAGGCTTCCGTAATGCCTTCGCCATCAAAGATATCGCGGATCTTTCCTACAGAGATCACATCATATCCATTCTCTTTTAAAGCATTCAAAGCCGTCTTTCCACTTGGCTTTAAAGCATAATCATGGCGGTTGCTGGTACGCTTAAATTCGCCTTTTTTCTTTCCAACATAAGGTCTTGCGATAACCCGTCCTACTCTCCACTCATCCTTCATGGTCAGTTCTCTGGCGATCTGACAGCAACGATAAAGTTCCTCCAGTCCAAAAGTCTCCTCATTTCCGCAGATCTGAAGTACAGAGTCAGCAGACGTATATACGATCATGTGACCGGTCGCGATCTCTTCTTCTGCCAGCTCATCCAAGATCTCCGTACCACTGGCGCTCTTATTTCCAATGATCTTGTGTCCGGTGCGCTCTTCCAGTTCATGTATCAGTTCAGGCGGAAAACCATGATCTGTAAAAGTAACAAATGGCTTTGTGGTATAGATGCCCATCATTTCCCAGTGTCCGGTCATCGTATCTTTTCCGCAGCTTTTTTCATTAAGGACCATCTGATACCCCAGAGGATGTTCTGCCGGTGTTACACCGTTTAAAGGATGCAAGTTTGCCAGTCCCAGACTGGTAAGATTAGGAATTTTCCAGTTATCATGCCTTTGGGCAATATGCCCCATAGTATCTGCACCGTCATCACCGTAAGCGGCGCCGTCTTTTGCATGTCCCGCGCCAAAAGAATCCATTACGATCACAAAAATACGTTTGAACTTCTTCATCGTTTCTGCTTCCTCCTGTTTCATTTTCTAAAGTTTATATGTTCTCTGAAATCTTTCTATGTAACTTCAGTATACACAAAAAAGAAAATTTAAAAATGCCATATGGCACTTTTTTTCAAGAACTGTAACAGAACCTGCATTGCCAAAAGAACATTTGTTCGATTTTTCTATTGATTTTTCTCTCTTTCCACTGTATACTAAAACCATAACACTTTTGACCCCAATATTTTTTATACTCCTGGAAATGAGGTATCTTTATGATGTACACCTGCACTTATAAATCTCCTTTGGGAAATATCCTGATAGCAGCAGACGATATAGGACTTACAGGCCTCTGGTTTGAAGAACAGAAATATTTTGCTCATGGTATTGACCTGTCAGATAGTGAAGAAAAAGAAAACAACATACTTAAAGAAACCACAAAGTGGCTGGATCTGTATTTTAAAGGGGAAAATCCGCCCTTTACGCCTAAACTCCATCCTATGGGATCAGAATTTCGTAAACAGGTGTGGGGTATCCTTCTAACCATTCCCTATGGACAGACTGTTACTTATGGAGAGATTGCTGCCAAACTGGCTGTCTCTATGGGACTTTCCCATATGTCCGCCCAGGCTGTAGGGGGTGCAGTGGGCCACAACAGGATCTCCATTATTATCCCCTGTCACAGAGTAGTAGGTACAAACGGAAGCCTTACCGGTTATGCCGGAGGAATTGATAAGAAGATCGCCTTACTGGAATTAGAAAAAACAGATATGATCGGTTTTTCCGTTCCTGCAAAGGGAACTGCGCTGTAACCTGTAATCTGCCTGAAGCAGTTCGCTTTTCTGAATGTGAATGGGCAAAGCAGCAGCTGAGAGATTACAAAACTTGAGAACATGAGAAACTTTCACTTGAAGCTTCTTTATAATAATGTTACCATGTACGTATTGTATGTTCTCCCGTACTTTTTTGGGGAACATGAGCATGTGCTCTTTGAAGATTTTGGGAGTACATAATATATTTCAGGAGGATAATACCAATGGAACTGATCATACCGGAACACTATGATCCCCGTCTGGATATACGTGAGACCCAGGATGCCATTAAATATATCCGCGACACCTTCCAGAAAGAGATGGGACGCGAGATGCATCTGGAGCGTATTTCCGCACCTTTATTTGTCGAAAAAAGCAGCGGTCTGAATGATAACTTAAACGGCGTAGAACGCCCTGTATCCTTTGACATGGCTGCCATTCCTGGTGAGACCATGGAAGTTGTACATTCCCTGGCAAAATGGAAACGTATGGCATTAAAAGAATATGGTTTTCAGCCAGGTGAAGGTCTTTACACTAACATGAACGCCATCCGCAGAGATGAGGAACTGGACAATCTCCACTCCTGCTACGTAGATCAGTGGGACTGGGAAAAAGTCATCAACAAAGAAGACCGCAATGAAAAGACCTTAAAAGATACCGTACGCCTGATCTTCAAGATCATCAAGCATATGCAGCACGAAGTATGGTACAAATATCCACAGGCTGTAAATCAGCTGCCAGATGATATTTTCTTTATCACCACCAGTGAATTGGAAGCTATGTATCCGGATAAGACTCCAAAGGAACGCGAAAACCTGATCACACAAGAACATGGCTGTGTTTTCTTAATGCAGATCGGTGACAAACTGGCAAGCGGAAAGCCCCACGACGGCCGGGCACCAGACTATGATGACTGGAAATTAAACGGCGATATTCTTTTCTGGTATCCGACTTTAAACTGCGCTCTGGAAATTTCCAGTATGGGCATCCGCGTAGACGAAGCTTCCTTAAGAGAACAGCTGGAAAAATCCGGCTGCATGGACCGTATGGAACTTCCATATCATAAGATGCTTTTAAACGGTGAGCTTCCTTACACCATCGGCGGCGGTATCGGACAGTCCCGTCTGTGCATGCTGCTCCTTGACAGAGCCCACATTGGAGAAGTACAGGCAAGTATCTGGCCACAGGAAATGCGTGATACCTGCAAGAAACATAAAATCTACTTACTGTAATTATAGGAGATCCGATCAATCATGGGGAATTATATTTCGATCTTCTTTCTGATCGAGGCTGTGGGAACCATTGCGTTTGCCTCTTCCGGTGCCATGGTTGCGATCCGACAAAACCTTGATCTTTTGGGAATTATTGTATTAGGTGTTACTACAGCAGTTGGCGGAGGTATGATGAGGGACATCCTTTTAGGGATCGTTCCTCCCAGCCTCTTTACTAACCCGGTCTATACGATCATGGCGTTTATCACTGTCCTGGTTCTTTTTACAGTCATCCGCATGAACCAGCATTTTTTAGAAAGCGAAAGTATTGTAGCCTATGAAAAAATGATGAACATTTTCGATGCCATCGGACTGGCCGCCTTTACGGTAACAGGTATTGACACCGCCGTAATGGCAGGATATGGAAATTATCATTTTCTCTCTGTTTTCTTAGGAGTCCTTACAGGCGTAGGCGGCGGACTTTTAAGGGATATCATGGCAAAGCAGACGCCTTATATCCTGAAAAAGCATGTTTATGCCTGTGCCTCCATTGCTGGCGGTATCTGCTATTCTTTCCTGCTGTCCAGCCCGGTAAACAATGATATTGCTATGATCATAAGTACCTGCTTAGTGATCGCTATCCGGCTTCTGGCAACTCATTATTGCTGGGATCTGCCAAAAGCTGTAAAAAAATAACTAAAAAGGGGCTGTTGCAAAATGCAGCAGCACTTTTCTGCTATCCAGTTGTTCTGCCTCTTCGAGACATCTGTGCGGGCAGAGCGGACTTTGGTCCGAACTGAACGCACAGATGTAACGAGAAGCTGTGCAGACAACGGATGCAGAAAAATAGAGGCT
>UQTA01000040.1 GCA_900543885.1 uncultured Clostridium sp. | reverse complement strand
GGGCGGAGGCGTTGCCTGAACACGCGAAGCGTGTGAGTTGGCCGGAGCCCTGTCTAATTGGCGGCGGAACAAAAGGTCCAGAAAATTGCCGTGAATGCGTTTATACATGGCGGGGCTCTTTCGGACCTTTCGCAATTAAATCGCAATTTTGTTATGACCAGATAGAAAAAACGGCTGCTGTACAGCAACCGTTTAAAAAAAATAAAAAGCGCGAGACGGGATTCGAACCCGCGGCCCCCACCTTGGCAAGGTGGTGCTCCACCCCTGAGCCACTCGCGCATAAATTGAAAATATTTAATTTTCAAAGCAGGTGATGGGAATCGAACCCACGTATCTAGCTTGGAAGGCTAGTGTTCTACCATTGAACTACACCTGCACAGTGCCCAAAGTCGGAATCGAACCAACGACACGAGGATTTTCAGTCCTCTGCTCTACCAACTGAGCTATCTGGGCATCCCGGTCAGCAATGATTTGTATTACCGACAACGGTGATATCTTACCTTTTTTTAGGGAAAAAGTCAAGAGTTTTTTAAATTTTTTTTTTAATAATTTTTACTTTCTTTGGAAGGCGCTTCAAAAGGGAGCTTTACGTGTATTCTTTCCGGCCGCTGGCATCAGGTATTCCTTCTTCTTCTCTGTATTTTGCAACAGTACGCCGGGAAATGGAAATTCCCTTTTCTGCCAGTTTTTCTCCAAGGATACGGTCACTATAAGGCTTTTTCTTGTTTTCTTCTTCAATGATCTCATGGAGCAGCTGCTTGATCTTACGGGCAGTTACTGCTTTCGAAGGATCATCTGCCGTTTTGGTGGAAGGAGTACCTACATTTCGTGAGAAGAAGAAATTCATGGGATAGATTCCCCAGGAGCACTGAAGGTACTTTTTGCTGACAGCACGGCTGACAGTGGATTCATGGATCCCCAGCGCTTCTGCAATATCTGCCATACGCAGTGGCTTTAAATAGTTGGGACCATGGGTAAAGAAAGCTTCCTGGCGCTGTAAGATCACTCTGGATACATCCATCATAGTCTTGCTGCGCTGTGTGATGCACTGTTTGACCCATTCGGCCTGGCGGATCTTATTTCCAAGATATTCCTTTAATTCCTGGGAATCAGGAGCCTGATTCATCTGGCGGTAGTAGCTGTTGACTTCAATGCCCGGATACATGGATTCGTTTAATAAAATGTCAAAATGATCTTTGAATTTTACGATCGTAACATCCGGGATAATGTAGCGCAGCTGATCCCTGCTGCTGAAGGATACGCCTGGTTTAGGATTTAAGGATTTGATGATCTGGCAATAGCCAGCTGCTTCACCGGAAGAAAGGTGGAGTGTTCTGGCAATAGCCGGGATCTGGTTTTTAGCTACCATATCCAGATGATCATCAATCAGTGATTCCATCAGAGGCGTAAGCATCTTCTTGCGCTCTAGCTGGAGTTTTAGACAGTCTTCCAGATTAAAGGCACAGACGCCAGCAGGATCTAAGGATTTCAGTTCATTTAAGATATGGTCAATGGTTTCTGTATCTGTTTTAAAATAAGCAGCAATATCTTCTGGTGTTTCCGTCAGATATCCCCGGTTGTCCAGACTGTCCAGACAGAAATGGATGATCTCAGTTTCCAGTTCAGAGAAATTTTCTGTGATCAGCTGGGACCAGAGGTAGTCAGCTAATGTTTCGCCTTCATCGGTATTGATGTTCCAGGTGTCCCTAAAATCATAGTCGTCATCATTATTCTGACGCTGGTACAGATAATAATTTTCTTCGTTAAAGGAATTAAGCCACTGCTGCTGTTCAATGGACTCTTTCTGATTGTCTCCGGTCATTGGCTCTACAATATCGATCACCGGATTTTCCAGTGCAAGATCATTTACATATGTATTTAATTCCTGAGATGTCATCTGAAGGATCTCTGCAGACTGGATCATGCGTTGTGACAAGACCTGTGATTGCTTTACCTGTAGTTTCAGATCCATGGTAGTTCCCCCTCTTTTTTTGTGGTGTGTAAACAGACATTTTAAACTCGCGTTGACGCGATTTCCTGTATTCTGATACAGACAATGTGCTCATTACAGTATAGCATAAATCCGTAATTGGGACAATGCAGGGGTTTTGGGCAAAACAAAAAAGCTGCTTTATGATCCGTTTCCAGGAAATGAAAACCAGATCATAAGCAGCTTGTTTTATTGTAAAAAATGCCCAATGACAATTTCTCAGGATTCGCATAAATCTAAGTTTTCTGCTATAATCATCTATACCGCAACACAGAAATCTTTAACTTGCCAAAAAGCCTTTTCCAACGATCTCGCTGGAATTGGAGATCAGCATAAATGCAGTTGGTTCTACGCGCCGGATGTAGTTGCGCAGTCTCAATGCCTGACTGCGTTTCATGGTAGTCATGATAACTGTTTTATCGTGGTGAGTAAAGGCACCTTCTGCATGGTATACAGTTGCGCTGCGGTTTAAGTCATTGATAATAAAATCGCAGATCGGTTTTGGATCATCGCAGATGATGTTGAAGCATTTGCAAAGGTTGATATTCTCGATCACATCATCGATTACCAGTGATTTTGCGGCAAGACCGATGGTAGAGAATAAGCCGGTCTCTACTCCGAAGATAAAGTAAGAAGCGATCACAGATGCAATATCGACTAACATCAGCACAGTACCAATATTCATGCTGGAATATTTTTTTAAGACCATGGCAATGATGTCGGTACCGCCGCTGGATGCTCCGATATTAAAGAGGATCGCAGTTCCTACAGCCGGAAGAAAGATGGCAAACATCAGTTCAAGAAGCGGCTGGTTGGTAAGGGGGGCACTTAATGGACAGAAGCGTTCAAGAAGTGATAAGCTTACGGACATGACCATAGTTGCGTATACAGTCTTCAGTCCGAAGCTTCTGCCAAGGAATAAGAAACCTAGCAGCAGAAGGGCTGTATTGGTAACCGATGTAAAATCACTGGCGGACCAATGTGTCAGCTGGCTTACAACAGTGGAAAAACCGGTGATGCCTCCGAATGCAAAATGGTTTGGAAATTTGAAAAAGTAGATTCCGATCACCATGATCCAGATGCTGACGGTAATTAATCCATATTCATAAATGGTACGCCAAAATGGACTTTTTATTTCTTTCATCATCATAATGATTTAAATGCTCCTTAATAAGATATTTCTTAATTTTGTTAAGTGGGCTATTCATATTTTTAACCCTCTCCTATAATAGTAGGGAAGGGATACAAGTGCAATCACCTTTTTTATTAAGATAATAACAACAAAATGGTTGTAGCAAATGATTGCCGAAAGGAGAAGATAAAATGAAAGCAGAAAAAGAAAGAGAAGAACAGGAAGCCTGGGAGCTGGCTAAACAGCTGGTGCAGATTGACAGCTCTGATCCGGGAGCCTATGAAGAGGAGATCGGTCTGTGGATCACAGACTGGTTTAAAAAGCAGATCGCAGATTTTGGAGGAAAAATGGCAGACCAGATCCATGTAAGCCGTCTGGAAGTTCTGCCTGGCCGTTTTAATGTAATGGCAAAGATACCGGGAAAAACAGAAGGACCGGGACTTATTTATATCTGCCACATGGATACCGTTATGCTGGGAGATGGCTGGGATGAGGATATTTCGCCCTTAAGTGCCATGGTCCGTGACGGAAAAATGTATGGGCGTGGTGCCTGTGATATGAAATCCGGTCTTGCATGCGCCTTAAAGGCTTTTAAAAATATGGTAAAGAAGGTGGGAGAAAAAGGTGAACTTCCACAAAAGCCATTTGCAATGATCTGCTCTGTAGATGAAGAGGATTTTATGCGCGGAGTAGAAGCTGCTATTAAGGCTGGTTGGGTCACAAAAGATGACTGGATTTTGGATACAGAGCCTACGGACGGCCAGATCCAGGTAGCTCACAAGGGCAGAACCTGGTTTGAACTGACCATGACGGGAATTACCGCTCATGCCAGCAATCCGTGGAAGGGAGCGGATGCCATTGCAGCTATGGCAGAAGCCATCAGCAGCATCAGAAAAGAGATCAAAGCATGCCCGGCTCACCATGACCTGGGGATCTCTACGGTTACGTTTGGACAGATCACAGGTGGTTATCGCCCCTATGTAGTGCCGGACAGTGCCAAAGTGTGGATCGATATGCGTCTGGTGCCGCCTACAGATACAGCGGCAGCCAAAGCTATTGTAGACCGGGCGATCAGGAAAGCAGAGGAAGAAATACCGGGAGTAAAGGGAAGCTATATTATTACCGGCGATCGTCCTTATGTAGAAAAGGATGACAATTCAAAGCTTCTGGCAAATTTAAAAGCAGCAGTTGAGAAGGTAACTGGAGAAGAGGCAGTGGTAGGTTCTTTTAACGGATATACAGATACGGCGGTGATCGCAGGAACTCTGTTGAACCATAATTGTATGTCCTACGGTCCGGGAAGCTTAGAGCTGGCCCATAAGCCAAATGAGTATGTCCCATATGAAGATGTGTGCAGAGTGCAGAAGGTGCTTACTGCTCTGGCAGAAAATGTGCTGTTTGACGCTAAATTTTTATAAGGCTGACGCCCAAAGCTTCTTGTCCGCTGCAAGCGGGCAAGAAGATGCAAGGCTGAATTGTAGTTACTGTACATGGTAGGCACTTTTGGAACCGAAAGTGCCGTACGATAACGTAGTGGCAGCGGGAATTTGCCGTATTTAAATGCGAAGCCACGGCAAATTCCGTTGCTGGTCATGCAACGCATGAACAGTAACGAATTGTAACTTTTTAAGGATTTACTCAGTGCATTGTTTTGCCTTTTAAGAGAAAGTGTGCTATAGTGTAACCGATACGCAGAATGTGGATTTCTGCGGCTTTACAAAAGTGTTACTGAATACGAAGTTTAAGAGGAGAAGTACTATGAAAGAGACCGCATTAGTGATCATGGCAGCTGGTATTGGCAGCCGTTTTGGCGGAGGAATCAAGCAGTTAGCGCCGGTAGGCCCCAATGGCGAGATCATCATGGACTATTCTATCCATGATGCTATCGAAGCAGGATTTAATAAAGTAGTGTTTATTATCCGTAAGGACCTGGAAAAGGATTTTAAAGAGATCATCGGAAACAGAATTGAAAAGCAGATTCCGGTTATTTATGCATATCAGGAACTGGATGCGCTTCCAGAAGGATACAAAGTGACCGAAGGACGTACCAAGCCGTGGGGAACCGGACAGGCAGTTCTTACGATCAAAGGTCTGATCGACTGCCCATTCCTTGTGATCAATGCAGATGATTACTACGGAAAAGAAGGATTCCGCAAGATCCATGAATATATGGTAAATGAAATGAACGAAGATGGAGATGCTTATGACATCTGCATGGGCGGCTTTATTTTAAAGAATACCTTAAGCGATAATGGTGCTGTTACAAGAGGCGTTTGCGAAGAGGAAAATGGTATTCTTAAAAAAGTAACAGAGACCTATGATATCCGTATGATGGAAGACGGACTTCACGCAGCAGATGATGCAGGCAATCCTGTAAAGGTTCAGCCGGAGCAGCTTGTTTCTATGAATATGTGGGGACTTCCTGTTGGTTTCTTAAATGAGCTGGAGAAAGGTTTCCCTGAATTTCTTGACAGCTTAAAGCCAGGTGACATAAAGGCAGAATATCTGCTTCCAAAGATCATTGATCAGTTAGTACATGAAGGCAAAGCCAGAGTCCGTGTTCTGGATACACCAGATAAGTGGTTTGGTGTTACCTATAAGGAAGATAAGCAGGCAGTTGTAGATGCTATCAGAGGTCTGATCAGTGCAGGTGTTTACAAAGAGAAGCTGTTTGACTGATCAGACAAGCTTATTTGTGAACAGGCAATATTTACAAAGATATAAATTAGATAAAAGACATCGCAGAAATGCAATTTAAGCATTCTGCGGTGTCTTTTTTGAATAAAATTTACCATCAATGCCTATACTATAAAAACGAAACCAGTTATAAAATGGCAGGCAAAATTTTTATAGTAAATGTTTTCTAAATAGATACCGGGGTGGAGAACTTGGCAATGAGATTGTGGAAGTCGTTTCGGATGCAGCGAAAAGACGAAATTTCTTATTATGATACAATGGGAGAGTTTGAGGCGGAGCGGTTTGCTGTAAATTTAAACCAGCTGATCGCAGAGGAAATGGAAGAAAAACGAAAGGAAGGGGTCATATTTCTCTGTATTGGGACGGATCGGTCTACGGGAGACAGTCTGGGTCCGCTTGTAGGACATAAACTGCGAAAATACAGGCTAAAAAAAGCGGCAGTGATCGGAACACTGGATAAACCGGTCCACGCCGTGAACCTGGAACTTTATGCAGCCTACATCCGCACCCATTTCCCGGATCATGTGATCGTGGCTATTGATGCATCGGTGGGAAGTCCGGATCACGTTGGATTTGCAACATTGGGTAAGGGAGCACTTCAGCCGGGACTGGGGGTTTCTAAGGAACTGGGAGAAGTGGGAGATATTTCTATTACCGGGATCGTTGGCAGAGCGGGAAATCACGATCCGGTGATGCTCCAAAGTGTCCGTCTTTCTATGGTGATGAAAATGGCAGACTGTATCTGTGAAAGTATTGCCCTTGTCGAACGATTCTGGGAGAACACTGCCGTAATATGACAAAATTTTTGCACCTTATCTGCTACTCTTATGTGAGAACGTATAGGAGGGGATGCTGTAAAATACAACATCGATTTCTGCTATCCAGTTGTTCTGCCTCTTCGAGACATCTGTACGGGCAGAGCAGACTTTGGTCTGAGCTGAACGAACAGATGTAACGAGAAGCTGTGCAGACAACGGATGCAGAAGAACAGAGGCTGTATTTTGCAGCAGCCCAACAGCAGAAGGGGTGCTAATATGGGCGAATTATATGAACTTTATCCTAAGCTGCCGAAGAACATCCGACAGATTGGGGAACGTGATACAGTATTGCGGCTTTATGTGGAAGATTATGTAAATACATATTTAAAACGATTAAAACCAGGAGCCGGGCAGAGCCTGAGGGTGGGACTGCTTCTTGGAAGCCGGGAGATCCATGAGGATATGCCCTATGTATTTGTGGATGGGGCCATGGAAATGGAATTACTGCCCCAGGATGGGGAAAAAGTGGTATTTACAGAGGAAGCCTGGAAAAAGGCATACCAGCAGGTGGAGACCATGTTTCCAAGAAGAACGGTTCAAGGGTGGTTTTTGTGTGCAGGTGAAGGAGTTACTTTAAGTCCGTTAAATTACTGGCGGCAGCACAGTCAGTATTTTACCGGAAAAAATCAGCTGATGTATTTAAACAGCGGCTTAGATGGGGAGGAAGCAGTATATATTACATCGTCAGATGGCTTTTACCAGCTGCGGGGTTACAGCATTTATTATGAGCGCAACCAGCTGATGCAGGACTATATGATCGCCAGAAAGGATATTTTGCGGGAAGAAAGCAAAACGGATGACCGGGCGATCCGGGATTTTCGAAAAAAAATGGACGAGCATCGCACAGCGGCTGTGCATCAGCGGAGTACTGTAAGTATTCTTTCCGGACTTTGCAGTGTATTAGCGGTAATGGTGCTGGCAGGCGGTGTTGCCATGTTTAATAATTATAAAAAACTCCATGAAATGGAGCAGGTAATGGCATCTGCAGATCCTGCATCATTGATTCGGGAAGCGAGAGGCGGCGTGTATCCAAGGGAAGGAAAGGAAGAAAGTCAGGAAAAGGCGATGGAAGTTTTGCCGGAGACAATGGTGACGGGCAATGAGATGTCTGGGGCAGAAACAGGCACTTTAGAGAGTAGAAGTAACAGTACGGATGCATTTCAGTCTGAACAGACGCAGCAGTCTTTAGAAACTGATCAGGAATCTGCACCAGAAACAACAACTGCAGGCGTATCTGTGGAAACAACCGCTGCTTCTGCCGAACCTGCCAATTCCACCCCATCTTACAAAGTATATGTAGTAGGCGAAGGTGAGACACTTTATGGTATCTGCTTTAAGGAATACAATAATATCAGAAAGCTGGAGGAGATCTGCCGCATCAATTCTCTGACAGATGAAAATAGTATTTATGCAGGCCAGAAGCTGCTGCTTCCCTGAAATTTTCCCTAAACGGTAACTACTGTTGCCTGTTTCTGAGGATTAGTTGTCGATTTTTCCTGTGAAATGTTGTATACTTAAACGAGTATATGATATGACAGCTATAAAAGAATATTTCACAGGAGACAAGGATGGATAATTCCAGTTTAATGAACCGTGAAAATAAAAAAAAGCAGCTGCGGCGTCAGATCGTTCCTCCTATGTACAAGAATGAAGAGGAAAGTGAGCAGGCAATCCGGGAAGCTCATAAAAAAACGGTCAGGAAACGTCTGACAATCTTTATTATTGTGGCAGTGCTCTTAGGAGGCGCTGCTTTTGGGGTTTATTATTATGACCGTTATCATTCTTTTTACGATTATCAGGTGATCTGGGAAAAGAACCTGACAGAGGAGAACCAGGAGGCAGCTGTAAAAGGCGAAGGAAGCTTCTGCGGCTATGCTGCTTTTGGAGATGGTGTGATCAAGTACACCAAGGATGGAGCTTCTTATATAGATGGCAGAGGAAAAGCCATCTGGATGCAGAGTTATGAGATGAAAGCCCCTTTTGTTACTGTAAATGGTGATTTTGCAGCCATTGGAGATAAGCAGGGAAATTCTATTTATATTTGTGACCGCAGCGGGTGTCAGGGACAGGCTACCACTGCATTGCCGATCCTTTCGTTATCTGTATCTGCCAAAGGTGTGGTTGCCTCTGTACAGGAAGATTCCAAAGCAAGCTATATTTATTTGTATAAAAAAGACGGAAGTGCTTTGGATATCTATGTAAAATCTCTTTTATCCGGTGATGGCTATCCGGTGGATGTAAGTCTTTCACCAGGAGGAACCCAGTGGATCACTTCATTTATGTATCTGGAACAGGGAATGATCAAAAATAAGATCGTTTTTTATAATTTTGGTCTTGGAAAGAATGATCCAAAGCGAGTGGTAGGTATTTTCCTTCCTGAAGATCTGAATGATGCTATGGCCGGGAAAGTACGGTTTATGGACGAAAGCCATGCAGTGATCTTTACAGATAAGGGATTGCAGTTTTTCTCCACCCGTGTGGAAACTTCCCCGGAATCAATCAGCCAGATCTTGCTGGATGAAAATATCCGGAGTATCAGTTATACCGATCAGTACGCAGGTGTTGTAACGGACAACGGAGAGGGCGCCGATCCATATTGTCTGCGCATTTATAAACCAGATGGAAGCCTGGTGTTTGATACTACATTCAGTTATCAGTATACGGGTTTTGAGATAGACGGAGATAGGGTGATGCTGTATAATGACAATTCCTGTTGTATTTACAACATGGCTGGAACACAGAAGTTCAGCGGTACCTTTGATTTTACAGTAAATAAAGTGCTGGCCGGCCGTTTCCCGGGAACCATTCTTATAATGGGAAATCAGAAAATGGAAGAAATACGGCTGAAGTAAATACATGAATTAAGAAAGCGAGGATATATACTATGGGGATGAAATGCATTGGTGTTGATATAGGCGGAACAAGCGTAAAGATCGGTCTTTTTGAAACCACAGGAGAGCTTTTGACCAAATGGGAAGTAAAGACACGTAAGGAAAACGGGGGTGTGAACATTCTTCCGGATGTGGCTGCTTCTATTCGTAAAAAGCTGGAGGAAATGGGGCTGGATCTGAAAAAGGATATTGCAGGTGCCGGAATGGGTGTTCCAGGACCTGTTATGCCGGATGGCTATGTAGAAGTATGCGTAAACCTTGGCTGGCATGATCTGAATCCACAGGAAGAATTAAGCCGCCTTTTAGACGGTATTCCTGTAAAGAGTGGAAATGATGCCAATGTAGCAGCTCTGGGTGAAATGTGGCAGGGAGGCGGAAAAGGATATTCGGATCTGGTTATGGTCACATTAGGAACCGGTGTTGGCGGCGGTGTGATCCTGGATCAGAAAATTATTGCCGGAAAACATGGTCTTGGCGGTGAGATCGGTCATATCCATGTCCGCGATGATGAATGGGAACACTGCAACTGCGGTGGTGTTGGCTGTTTAGAACAGGTAAGCTCTGCTACCGGTATTGCCAGAGAAGCAAGAAGGACCATGGCAAAGTCTGACAAACCGTCTGTACTTCGTGAATTTGGAGATAATGTAAGTGCCAAAAATGTACTGGATGCTGCAAAAGCAGGTGATGAGATGGCATTAGAGGTAATGAAGACAGTCAGCCATTATCTGGGGCTGGCATTGGCACAGGTAGCACTTACAGTGGATCCGGAGATCTTCGTTATCGGCGGCGGTGTATCTAAGGCCGGACAGTTCCTGATCGACATGGTACAGAAGGATTACGATTACTTTACCCCTATTTCCAAGAATAAGGGAAAACTGGGTCTGGCAACACTGGGAAATGATGCCGGCATTTACGGGGCAGCAAGGCTGGTATTGTAAAATAGAGCGCTTTACTGATTGCAGCAAGGCACTAGTACAATTCATTTTAAATAACAAACTATTTTAATGTACCTTCCGATTATGGTATGATTGAACTATCGGAGGTACCAATTATGCCTAATACAATTAAAATTATTTCTTTAACAGATGATGATAAATGTTACTTAAATAAACTACTGACTCAGAGCACTTTGGAAATCTGTGTTTATCAACGTGCCAGGATCCTTCTTCTCAAAGCTGAGGGTGCATCTAACGAAGCAATTGCAGATAAACTGGATATTGGAATCGGTGTGGTAAAACGTTGTCTTAACAAATTCAAAGAGAACGGTGTTGAAGCTGCTTTACGTGATAGCAAAGGCCGAGGAAGAAAAGCAGAAATCACCGATGACGATATCACCTGGGTAATCAGTAAAGCCGGCCAAAAACCGAAGGATTACGGCTATTCTGCTGAATTCTGGTATCCCATGAGTTTCAGAAAATTCATCAATTCTATAGCAGAAGCGGAAGGACATTCCCGTATGGCAACAGTAGCTGAAACAACACTTCGGAAAATCCTGAGCAATGCAAGGATCAAACCATTCTAGGTGTCCTATTACTACGAAAAATGCAATCTGAACTTGATGCAAAAATGCATGATGTTCTTGTTATCTACAAGCAGATTGAAATGCAGTTTGACAAGGATGAAAAACTGATTCCCTTTGAGAGAGATGCCGTACCTACACTGTTTTATGATGAAAAGCCCGGAATTCAGGCGATTGCCACCACAGGTGAAAGACCGTCCACCGATTCCGAATACAGATAAAAGCAGTGGATATTAACGAGATTATGAGTATGTCAGGTTGGGTACCCTCTCTCTGCTTGCAGCAATTGATCTGCTCTCAGGAGAAGCAATTCCGTTAGTAAGGCAAGCATCGTGTTTGCGCGATGAAACGCTTCGGATATGATCATAAAATTCCTGGGAAGGTTACACGAAGTGCAGGATATGTAAAGTATGACTTTGTCACAGAATCACATGATATGGAGCGAGTCTTAAAAGACTGCTACGATAGATATAGGACCCTTGGTATTCCGGATGAGGTAGTTAGAAGAAACTTAAGAGATCCAAGTGCGACAGTCATGGATTACCTAAATGCGTCCTGTTATAGCTATGAAGAGATGTATGAGAGAAGATGCAAGCTTACAATCGGATAGAGAATGATTAGCTAAACTTGTGCCCTGGCTGATGAAAATCAGCTAGGGCATTTTGCGCTTGATCCGGTAAAAACAATGATAGATAGTAACGACTATCTAAAATCACTAAAGTATTGTTTGTGCAAAAAACTTTTGCGTAATTTCAATAAAGGCGTTTGCATATGTAGAAAGATAAGCACCGTTACGATAAGCAATAACTAGATCGGATGTAACGATAGGATTGCCAATAATGAAATATTGAGCAGAAGACTCACCATGCAAGAAACGAATAAATGTTTCAGGGGCAAAGCTAATGCCCACTTCTGCAGCAGATAATCGTACTGCAGTTTCTACATTGGCAGTACATAGAATGATATGCGGAGCTATCTTTTCTTTTTTAAAAAGCTCATCACATATTTGCCGTGTGCGCTGATTGGGCTTAGTCAGAATAAAATCTTCATTACGAAAAAGAGACAAATCTATCCATGGAAATGAATACCCATCTACTTTTTTTCCGTGTTTGATTAAAGGGTTATTTTGTGGCACAGCCATCAATAAGCATTCTTTACGAATCAAAGTATAGTGTATAGCTGGATTTTTTATGGGAAGATGTATAATAGCAAGATCAACATTTCCATCCAATAAGAGTTTTTCCAAAGGTTGGGAGTCACTTTCGTTAAGAGTAAGCCTGATATGAGGATATAACTTACGAAACTCTGGAATAACTGACGGGAGTATGTGAGACCCGCGAATGACAGGTACAGCTATCTTCAATTCTCCGTCGTTGCAGCCAGCTATGTCTTGTAACTCACGTTCCAGGCTATCGCGGCAGGTTGCAATTTCCTTTGCTCTAGCTAAATAGCGTTCTCCAGCATAAGTAAGAACAAACCGATTTCCTATACGATTAAATAAAGGAAGGTTTACTCGCTTTTCCAATCCTGTAATATATTTACTCAAAGCAGGTTGGCTGATATATAGGCTTTCTGCAGCTTTAGAAATATTTCCATATTTTGCAACTGCTATCAAATAATCAATATCTTTTAATTCCATCTTAATCCAATTCAGAGTATAACTTTAAGTTAATATTATATTCGATTTTATTCATTTGCTTTATTATAATACAATTATTATAATAAAGTCAATGAATGAAAGTTAAACACACCGGCCGGTGAGATAAATAATAATAAGGAGCTATAAAAATGAACGAGATTTCAGGTCTATTGCTTACTAAACCACTAGAAAAGGGCATACCGTCAGTTCTGTTTATCCCCGGAAATATGTGCTGCCCAACTGTATTTAATGATATTACAGTGCCGGAGGGAGTTCAGTCTTCGACCATCGATTGGGCTATGTCACCTGGGCCATGGGATATTGAAACACTTGGAAAAAGAGTAGCCAACTTAGTATTAGAGCAGGAACTGGGTCCAACAATCCTCTGTGGCTATTCTGCAGGTGGAGTAATTGCCATGTTGGCAGCAATTGCATTGGGGAGCCGTGCATCAGGGCTTTTGATTTCTAACACAGGAGCTAATACGAAAGGACATGGTGATCCTAATTTTCCACAAAGAATTTTAGATAACTGGGGAACTCCGGAATTAAATGAACCATTTTTATCCAGAGTTTTTGCTAGGCCTATTCCTCCGAAACTTCAGGCGGAAACAGAAGCATATTATAAGACGTTAAATAGAGATGCAGTTTATCAAGCAGCTTATTCGTTACGACAAATGGATATCTCATCACAACTGTCTCAATTGAAGTGTCCTGTTACCATTGCGCATGGAGTATTGGATATCTCCAGAACCCCGCAACATGCAGAACAATTGCGACAGCTTATCCCTGGTGCAAAGTTAGTCTGGTTGGATGGTGGACATACTATTATGGTGGAAGATCGTGAAGGCTGGCAAAAGGAATTGAATGAGCTGATTGGGAAAATGACGAATAAAGCTGATTGAAATAATTTAATTAAACAATGCGAATCATCTTATTTTAAGATGTATAGACTAAAGAAAGAGGTGTAACGATGCTACTTGCTATTGCGGGCTTTGCAATTATATTTGCAATGATTTATTTGTTATTCCGTGGGAAAACTACTCCTGTTGTTGCGTTTGTACTGCTTCCTCTGACAGCAGCTATTTTGGTTGGATTTACGCCAACTGAAATTGCTGAATTTGTAACCAAAGGTGTTACCTCTACTTGGAAGACTGCTGCACTCTTCATCTTTTCTGTTACATACTTTGGCATCATGTCGGATGCTGGCATGTTTGATAAAATTATCAAAAAGCTAGTTGGAGCTGCTGGTAATAATATTACACTTCTGTTTATTGTTACTTCGCTTATCGCTATGTTTGCACATCTGGACGGATCTGGCGCAACGACATTTCTTATCACAATACCGGCCCTGATGCCACTATATAAAAAATTGCACCTTCGTGTTACTTCATTACTTTTAGTAGCCAGTGCATCGATGGGGGTCATGAATTTGGTTCCTTGGGGAGGATCCACTCTTAGAGCGGCAACTGTATTAAATATGGATGCCACTGAACTTTGGAGAGAGCTTATTCCGGTGCAGGTTATCGGACTTGTAATGGCGTTAGGACTGGCAATTGTGATTTCGCGTATAGAGATTAAACGTCTGAAATCCTTAAAAGCTTCAGACTTAGAACAGTATGATGAAGAGGCTGCAGCAGAAGAGGAGCTTGGACTGAAAAGGCCAAAATTATTACCTTTCAATCTTCTGCTTACCTTGGGTATTATTGTAGTTCTTATGACAATACCAAAGTTTCCAAGCTTTGCAGTATTTATGATAGGCGTTGCGATTGCATTACCTGTTAACTATCCATCTAGCAGTGATCAGAATGAGCGCATTAAAGCTCATGCACCTGCAGCAATGCTAATGGCAATTACCTTGCTTTCTGCTGGCGTGCTACTGGGCATTATGACCAATAGTGGTATGATTGATGCTATGGCAAATACTCTTATTCAGTGCTTACCTGATTTTGCTGTTAAATATCTGCATCTGATTGTGGCGGCATTGACAGTTCCTATTCATCTTGTTATTGGAACTGATCCTTATTATTATGGTCTGTTACCAATTGTTATTGATGTAGTAGGAACCTATGGTATTCCTGCAAGAGCAGCAGCATTTGCAATGTTGATCGGAGAAAATGTAGCTTTCCCTGTAAGTGCAGTGGTTCCATCGGTATACTTAGGAATCGGCCTTGCCGGGGTTGAATATAAAGAGCATTTAAAGTATTCGTTTAAATGGCTGTGGGGATTAAGTGTGTGCATGCTTTTGATTGCGCTACTGTTTGGCTTAGTTGCATAAGTTTGCTATAACCCATCTATAAATTAGGAACAAATAAATTACAGTTGAGGCTGTCGTACCTCCAGATTTTTAAATCTGGAAGTGCGGCAGTCTCTTTTATTATGGACTTTAGTCTGTTGAGCCCATTGGAGTTTTTCGTTGTTCCGAAAAATGGAGATGGGCGAAACAATAAACCACCCGCTATGCGGGTGCGCGTCGATTGTTATACAAAAAATCACCTTTCCGTTTACAATAGAGTTGTTCAGGCTGTATTGCAGAAAGGAAAGGTAATTTATGGCGAAGAAAGAAAATTCACTTGCGCATATGAAATGGATGTGCAAATATCATATCGTCTTCACACCTAAGTATAGACGAAAAATAATTTACAATCAATACAAAGCGGATATAAGAGATATTATAAAACAATTGTGTAGTTATAAAGGTGTTGAAATTATTGAGGGTCATCTAATGCCAGATCATATCCATATGTTAGTAAGTATTCCGCCAAAGATAAGTGTATCATCATTCATGGGATATTTAAAAGGGAAAAGTGCGCTTATGATATTCGATAAACACGCAAATTTAAAGTATAAATTTGGAAATCGTCATTTCTGGGCAGAAGGATATTATGTTAGCACAGTAGGATTAAATGAGGCTACAATAAAAAAATATATCCAAGAGCAGGAAAAGCATGATATAGCAATGGATAAGCTAAGTGTAAAGGAATATGAAGACCCTTTTAAGGGTTAATGCCAAGTAGTAACAATACCCTTTAAGGGGTAGCGACGAGTCAAGAGCAATATGGCTTGAACGGAGCTGTGGGAAGGCTGTGTAAACAGAATTCCCACAGTCTAAAGAGAAAGCCAGCGCCTTGAGACGCTGGCCTAGTAACAAGGGCTTATAGCCCTAGTGCAAACCACCCGTTGGACGGCGGGTTATTTGTTATATTATGATACCAGGGTCAAAAGGTCCGAAATCCGCTGCAAGCTTGCTTGCAAGAGGATTTTTGACCTTGGGACCCGCCAAAAACATGAATAAGCAGCCATTTTTCATAGAAAAATGAGCGGATTATGAATGTTTTTAGGATTGTGAGAACACGCAGTGCGAAACAATCCGGTATCATAGTATGTAATTATCATTACTGGACCCAGACACCGTTTGCGTCTACATTGTAACCATCTGGAGTAGTGCAGTTTACATACAGAGCACCGTCAGGAGCCAGGCAGTAGTCTAAGCCGCCTACTTTGATCCAGCCGGTAGCCATGTAGCCTTCTGCATCGAAATAGTACCACTTTCCGCTTACATCTTTCCACTGAGATGCCGGGTAGGAACCATCCGCATTCTGCCACCACCAGCGGATACCATCAGCCGCTTTCTGCCAGCCTTCAGAAACAGTATTGCCGCCGTTGTCAAAAGTGGAGCCAGGAGTCCAGGAATTGGAGGTCACCCATTTGCTCTTTGCATTATTGCTGGATTTGACGGAACGCACTTTAAAGGTGTAGTTAGAGCCTGCGCTTACCCAGCTGGAAAAATCATAGGAAGTTCCATATACAGAAACGATAGAGTTGGAACCGTCTGGAGGTGTTACTATGGAACCATCTTTATATAACTGTACCTGGAAATATTTGGCAGAGGTAACATCCCCCCAGGTTGCTGTTCCTTCGGAAGCAGTATCCCAGACAGCATTACTTGGTGCAGGTGCATCACTCATATCAGCATTTTTATCAAATACCAGACGGATATTTAATGCAAGAGTTGCACCGCCGTCCTGCTTTTTGGCGCTGACAAATTCTACTTTGTCATAGCGGGACTTAATAGAGCTGGCCAGAGTCAGTTTGAAGTTGCTGGAACTGGTTCCGGAGAAAGTGTATTCATCTTCGTCTTCCAGACCGATCAGGATCTGGGCTTCTGGTGGATTTGACTTGCTCCAGTCATCCCCTTCGTCATTGGTAACTTCGACAGAGTCAATGTAGTAATAGCTGGTGTTGTCACCGGTAGGTGTTACCTCTACTTCGCCGCCGCTGTTTCCAGAGCGGATATCGGTGTTGACAGTCAGGTTGATCTTTCCTACTTTCTTTTTGCTTGCTGCAAAGGCACATGGAGCCATGCAGGAAGAAAGGAGAAGAGCGGAAAGGAGAATGGCAGTTGCTTTTTTAAAACGGATCATATGCATCGTCCTTTCTTTTACCAATTGTCTGACGACAATTTCAGTATTGTTAGATATTTATAACTATAGCATAATTATAACTCTTTTTAAAGCAATGCTGCCTTTGAAAAAGGTTAAAAAACGAATTGTAAGAAAAATTTAAGTGAACTTTGTCCCTTTTATAAAGAAGTAGAACTGGGCAGTGAGAAAATAAACTCGGTTCCCACTCCTTCTGTACTGATCACATCAATATTTTCCCCATGGGCCTGTATGATCTCTTTTACAATGGAAAGTCCAAGTCCGGTGCCCCGCTTGTCTTTGCCTCTGGAAAGATCCGTTTTGTAGAAACGGTCCCAGATTTTTTTAATGCTGTCTCTGGGAATACCGATTCCCGTATCTTTTACGGAAACGAAGATCTTTTCATATTTGCTGGATGCCTGGATATAGATCACAGAGTCATCGTGGCTGAATTTGATGGCATTGTCGATCAGGTTATAGAGAACCTGTTGGATCTTTCCCATGTCTGCATATACCATCTGGATATTATCGGAAAATGTAAGATCAAAGCGTATATGCCTAGAATCACAGGTGCCTTCAAAAGAGGCGGCAGTATCTTTGATCACCCGGTTGATGTCAAAATTGGTACGGGATAAAAATCCTTTGGCATCTAAAGAGTTAAGCGTCAGCATGCTTTCAGTCAGCTTATGAAGGCGCTCTGTCTCAGAAATAACCCTGGATAAGTATTTTTCATACATTTCCGGTGGAATGGTTCCGTCTAAAATGGCTTCCAGATATCCTTTAATGGAAGTCAGCGGTGAGCGGAAATCATGGGAGACATTGGCAATAAAATTGCGCTGATATTCTTCCATTTTATTAAGCTCATCAGACATATAGTTTAAGGTATTGGAAAGATACCCCATTTCATCATGGGCATTTACCTTGATCCGGTAACTTAAGTTGCCTGCAGCGTACTCATTGGCTCCTGCAGCGATCTTTCGCAGCGGCAGATATACAGTGATGGTGAACACCACAAGGATGACCAGAGACAGAGCAAAAATAATGGCACAGGTCATATAAAGGATATCCAGGATATGGCTCTGGGAATTTGCAATCTCGCTGATGGGAAGGTGGATCAGCACATACCCATAAGTGGTGTAATTGCCGGTTACGGGAGCAGATACACTAAGTACATTCTGGTCAAAAAGTTTGTAATATGTGCCAATGGTATAGGAACGGTTTCCTGTGGCCGTGGGGTCAAAATCCGGAATGGTGGTGTGGATCCTGTTGCCGTTTTTGCTGTCCATGATCACAACGCCGCTTTTGTTGACCACCCATATTTCTGTGCGCAGATAAGTGGAAACATTTTTTAACTGAGTGGAAAAAAGATCCATATCCTGATGCTGGCCCTGATACATAAGACTGCAGGAAGCGGCAATATCATTTGCTTCATCGTAAAGGGCATTTGCCCGGTCTTTGATCAGATAATCCCGGGTCATGCCGGAGGAAAAGGAAGCAATGGTAAGCACACTTAAAAGACCGAAGATCAGATAGCCCAGTATAAATTTGGAATAAAGGGAGCGAGCCATCGGATCACCTCTTTACTTCAAACTTATAGCCAATGCCCCATACTGTGGTAATGGCCCAGTTGGCGTGATCTTTGATCTTTTCACGCAGGCGTTTAATGTGAACGTCTACTGTACGGGTATCTCCGATGTATTCATAGCCCCAGATATGGTCTAAAAGCTGCTCTCTGGTAAATACCTGGTTAGGAGAGGAAGCCAGGAAGTATAAAAGTTCCAGCTCCTTAGGAGGCATTTCTATGGAATGCCCCTTATAAATAACAGAATAGTTGGTCAGGTTGACGATCAGGTCCGGATATTCTACATAGTCCCCCTGCTGTTTTGGCTCAATTACTGTGGCAGCAGGAGAAGCCTGATAACGGCGCAGAACTGCTTTTACTCTGGCTACCAGTTCTTTGGAGTCAAATGGTTTGATCATATAGTCATCAGCACCCAGTTCCAGACCAAGGACTTTATCAAAGATCTCACCTTTGGCGGAAAGCATGATAATAGGTACCTGGGAACTGGCACGCAGCTCCCGGCATACCTGGTAGCCGTCCATGCCTGGAAGCATCAGGTCTAAAAGGATCAGATTAGGCTTAAATTCCGGGAACCGTTTTAAAGCCTCTTCCCCGTCGCCTACGATCATAGTTTCATAACACTCTTTCATCAGATAAAGCGAGATCAGCTCTGCGATGTTGGCATCATCATCTACAATAAGTATCCGCTGTTTTTCTGCCATTGTAAGTTACCTCCCTACTTAAATGTGACAATAGTTACGCCGGTTCCGCCTTCGCCGAGTTCGCCCAGACGGAAATCTTTTACATATTTTAACTGTTTTAAACGTTTGTGACAGGCGGTTTTTAAAGCGCCGGTGCCTCTTCCATGGACTACGCGTACACTTGGCAGGTGGGCCAGATAAGCGTCATCTAAGTATTTTTCCATGGTAGGAACGGCTTCGTCAGTGGTCATTCCGATCAGATTGACTTCTGGTGAGACAGAGAAGGATTTTGACATCTTGATCTGTCCTGAGCCGGAATTAGAACCTTTTGCCTGTGAAAAAGTCTTCTTGGATCTGTTAGCCCCTACACCGGAAACAGAACCGTAGGAGCGGGATGAGCCGTCACCTAAAGTGGCGTTTATATCATCTTCACGGATCAGTTCGATATCCCGGATATTGACCTTGGAACGCAGGATACCCATTTGCACAAATAAGTTTCCTGTGCTGTCAGGAAGGGAGCTGACGGTACCTTTTAAGTTCATGGAAAGAACTTTGACGCCGTCACCGATCTTTAATTTTTTAGCGGAAACAGGCTGGCTTGGCCCTTTTGCCTTTACTGCAAGCTTATCGTCTGTTTTCTTTAACTGTTCACGGAGTTTGCTTCGCTGGGCTTCTAATTCTTTGCTTACACTGGAATCTGCTGCCAGTTTGTTGATCTGACGGATGGTCTGGTCAGCAGTTTCCTTGGCTTCACGAAGGATGCGCTGGGCTTCTTCCGCTGCATTGCGGATCACCTTGTCTTTTCGCTCATCCAGATGCTCTTCCTTGCGGGTGAGGCGGGACTTTAACTGGGTAATCTCTTCTTTATAAGAACGGATCTCCTCCTGTTCTTTTTCAATGGTCACGCGGCTGTTTTCCAGACTGGCTAACAGGTCTTCAAAGGACTCATCCTTGGCTTCCAGATGGTTCTTGGCATCTTCGATAATATAGTCCGGCAGTCCCAGTTTTTTGGAAATAGCGAAAGCATTACTTTTTCCAGGAACACCGATGAGCAGGCGGTAAGTTGGCTGAAGTGTTTCTACGTTAAATTCGCAGCAGGCATTTTCCACACCGGGTGTAGTAAGGGCAAATACTTTTAATTCACTGTAATGGGTAGTTGCCATGGTGCGGCATTTCATATTGTGTAAAAATGACAGCATGGCAATGGCAAGAGCAGCACCTTCCGTCGGGTCAGTACCGGCGCCCAGCTCATCAAAGAGGCAGAGGGAACGGGAGTCTGCTTCGCTTAAAATGCGTACTGTGTTGGTCATATGGGCGGAGAAGGTACTTAAACTTTGTTCAATGCTCTGCTCATCACCAATGTCTGCAAATACATTGTCAAATACAGCTAATTCAGAACCTTCCCATGCCGGAATGTGAAGTCCCGCCTGGCCCATTAAGGTGAAAAGACCTACGGTTTTTAAGGAAACGGTCTTACCGCCGGTATTTGGACCTGTTACGATCAGCAGGTCAAAATCTTTTCCAAGCCATACATTGATAGGGACGGCTTTTTTCTGGTCTAACAGCGGGTGGCGGCCGTCTTTGATGTTGATGTAGCCTTTATCGTTGAAAACAGGAGCGCTGCATCGATACTGATGGGATAATGCGGCTTTTGCAAAAATAAAGTCAAGCTGTGCCAGCAATTCCATATCCAGCTGCAATTCTTCAATGTGAGGCGCTGTCTGGTTGCTTAATGAAGCTAAAACGGCTTCTATCTCTTTCTGTTCCTGGATTTCCAGCTCCCGGATTTCATTATTTAATTTCACAATGGCCATTGGTTCGATAAAAAGGGTGGAACCGGTGGCTGATTGGTCATGGACCATACCGGATACCTGGCTCTTGTACTCCGATTTTACAGGAAGACAATAGCGGCCGTCACGCATGGTGATAACAGCGTCCTGTAAATAAGAACGATGGGAATTCAGGATCGAGTTTAACTGGGTATGGATGCGGTCTGCACAAGCTTTTAAGGAGCGGCGTACATGAGAAAGTCCCGGACTTGCGTCATCAGCGATCTCATCTTCAGAGAGGATACAGCGTTTGATCTCATTGTTGACCGGTGTAAGGGGCTCTAAGGCCTGAAATAGGGGGTCTAATGAGTCAGGCACATATTCTTCGGCTGGAGTCTGTTTTGGCGGCTGCTGTCCCGGAAAACGTGGGGTAAAGGTGTTCTCTGGGGTTTCCTGGCGGCCATAGGCTTTTGCCCGCGCTGCAACAGTAAGTACAGAGCTGATGGAAAGCAGTTCGCTGATACTTAGGGAACTGCCGATTTCCAGACGTTTTAAGGAGCTGCCGATGTCGCGCAGACCGGAGAAAGAGACAGTGCCTTTTAAGCGGACCCTGTCAGCTGCGTCTGTAGTCTGTGCCTGCCAGGTACGTACTTCTTCCAGGTCTGAAGACGGAACAAGGTCCCGGCAGAGTGCTTTGCCTAAGGGGGAAGCTGCATGGGCTTCCAGCTGGGTAATGATCTTTGTATATTCCAAAGTTTTTAATGCTTTTTGATTCATAATTTAATCAGGTCCTCCAAAATGGTTGAAAAACGTAAGTTTGCAGGCAATATGGAAATGCTGCTGAACTGTAACCATTATATCAGTAATTATTCTCTTTTACTATGGGAAATTTATAAGTTACAGTTCAGCCTTGCATCTTCTGTTACTGTTCATGCGTTGCATGACCAGCAACGGAATTTGCCGTGGCTTCGCATTTAAATACGGCAAATTCCCGCTGCCGCTGCGTTATCGTACGGCACTTTCGGTTCCAAAAGTGCCTACCCATGTACAGTAACCATCTTCTTACCCAATCAGCGGACAAGAAGTTTTGGATGTGACCATTGACTTTTTAATTTTAAACTGCTAAAATCGCAGTAAGTCAAAAGGGAGTAGCTGGCCAGTATGAGTTCACTTATCCGTCAGTACAGTTGTCAGAGATGGCGGCTCGGAAAGTGATTAAATAGCGAGACTTTTACTGTAAATTACAGTAGGAGTCTCTTTTTTATTGCATTTTGGGATATCCTACGAAAGAAAGAGAGGAAAAAGCTATGATGCAGGTAGTGATGTTGGTTGTTGGATTTGTGCTGTTAGTAAAAGGTGCAGACTGGTTTGTAGAAGGTGCAGCAAGTGTTGCAAAGAGAATGGGAATCCCCCAGCTGGTGATCGGACTTACTATTGTGGCCATGGGCACCAGCATGCCGGAGGCAGCTGTCAGTATTACATCGGCCATGAATGGAAGTGCGGGGATCACCATTGGAAACGTAGTAGGAAGCAATATTTTAAACATTTTGATTATTCTTGGAATCACTGCAGTGATCACCAATGTTGGGATTCAGAAAACGACATTTTGTTATGAAATACCATTTATGATCGGTATCACGGTATTGCTGATGCTCTTCGGTATTACGGATTCTGCCCTTACTTTTAAGGAAGGAGTGATCTTCTGGCTGCTGTTTCTTGTTTTTCTGGGGTATTTATTTGTAATAGCCAGAAAAGGTGAAGCCCAGGAAGAGGGAGAAACAAAAGATATCCCTGTTTGGAAATGCCTTCTTTTGATCGCGATCGGAGGTGTTCTGGTAGTAAAGGGAAGTGATCTTGCAGTGGAAGGAGCTTCGGCCATTGCCCGTTATTTTGGTATCAGTGAACGTTTTATCGGACTTACCATTGTGGCTCTTGGAACTTCTTTGCCGGAACTGGTTACATCTGTCACTGCGGCCCGGAAAGGAAATACAGGGATCGCTATTGGAAATATTGTAGGAAGCAATATTTTCAATATCCTGTTTGTAGCCGGAACGACAGCTCTGATCTGCGATGTACCTTTTGAAGAGAAATTTATCGTAGATACAGCAGTGGCTGTATTCAGCGGTGTTTTATTGTGGGTTGGAACCATTCGTCATAAGGAACTGAGAAAGCCGTGCGGAATTATGATGCTGCTGTGTTATGGCGCATATTTTGCATATCTTTGCAGATAGATTGACAGAGAACGTCTTGCATAATACCTGGAAGAACCTTATAATAGGAATAAGATTCTTCGCAAGGAGGAACGCAATGGCGGATAAACATGCAGATAAGGATGATAATGTAAAAGGGGATCGTTCCTGGCAGTTTATACAGGAGAAGATTGTCCGTCAGCCGTTATCAAGAAGGCAGATCGTCAGATATATTATTTTGACTGTTATTTGTGCAGTATTGTTTGGAACTATATCAGCGGTTTGTTTTACAGTTACCAAAACGGCAGTAAAAAAGATAATGGGACAGGACAAGACAGAAGAAAGCCGCCCTATTACGATCCCAAAAGATGAGCCGGAAACATCAGCTCCGGTGCCAACACAGGAAGCATCCACAGAGCAGACAGAGCCGGTGGAAGAAAAAGTACGTTCAGAATTGGAGAAATATCCGTATTCTCTGGAAGATCTGAATAAAATGTACGGTAATTTGAGAACGCTGGTATCAGAAACCGATAATTCCATTGCTGCGATCCATTCCATTCAGCATGAAAAAGACTGGTTTGACAATCCAATTGAGACAACCGGACAGTTTTCTGGTGTTGTGATCGATGCCAGAAGGGAAGAAGTGCTGGTTCTGGCACCATCAGAAGCAGTGGAAACTGCTGATTCTCTGGAAGTAGTATTTTCAGACAGCGTAGTATTGCCAGGAACTGTAAAACAGACAGATAGTCAGATGGGACTGACTGTGATCCGTGCAGATGCCTCTTCGCTGGATGATACGCAGTTTCAGAAGATCAAACCGGTAAAACTGGGCAATTCCTATGGTGTGAGACAGGGAGACCTTGTGATCACAATGGGTTCACCGGCGGGAATGGTACATTCAAGCAGCTATGGTTTTATTTCTTATATTGCAAAGAATGTACAGATGGACGATGGGAATGCACGTGTCTTATATGCGGATATTAAAAGTAAGGCAGATGTCGGTACGTTCCTGTTTGATACAGAAGGTGAACTCCTTGGTTGGGCAACAGACCGCTATGACCAGGAGACAGAAAGTGGGATGGAGACATTTATGTCTATCTCCGATTACAAAGGGGTTCTGGAGCTTTTAAGCAATGGTATTTCAGTACCTTATCTGGGAATCGAAGGCCAGGAAGTTACTACAGAAATGGAAAAAAATGGAATGCCGGCAGGTATTTACATTACAGCACTGGCTTCGGAAAGTCCTGCTTATAATGCCGGACTTCAGCCTGGCGATATCTTAGATGGGATCAATGATGTCAAGATCGAAGGGATGAAGAATTTCCAGGCTCAGGTAGAAAAACTTCATGTGGGAGATCATATTGCAGTAACAGTCCAGAGAAATAATGGAAAAGATGAGTACAAGCAGATAGAATTTGAAGTAACAGTGGGAGCCAGGTAGAAAGGTGCCGGGCTCTCTTTTATGGGAATCTTTATGGTAAAGACATAAAGGACTATAATAGATGATGAAAAAATTATGAAAGACTAAGAAAATGAGGTAGAAAGATGAGATATATTGAAACATTCCGGGAAGGGATGCACGTATCAGATGTATATTTATGTAAGAATAAGCAGATCCAGCTTACAAAAAATGGAAAAGAATACGGAAACCTGGTCCTTCAGGACAAGACGGGCACGATTGATGCGAAAATCTGGGATCTGAATTCTCCGGGAGTAGGAGATTTTGATACCATGGATTATGTCTGCATTGAGGCGGATGTGACCCTTTTCCAGAACTCCAACCAGTTAAATGTGCGCCGCATCCGCAAAGCAGGAGAAGGAGAGTACATAGAGTCTGATTACCTGCCTGTATCCAAGAAGGATATTGGAAAAATGTATGAAGAATTGCTGGCATTTATTAAGAGCGTAAAAAATTCCTATTTAAATCGTCTGTTATCCAGTTTCTTTGTAGATGACGCTGCTTTTGCAAAAGCATTTCAGTTTCATTCTGCTGCAAAGACCGTTCATCATGGTTTTGTAGGCGGCCTGTTAGAGCATACATTAAGCGTTACAAAGCTGTGTGATTATTATGCGGGATATTATAAAGAGTTAAACAGAGATCTGCTGATCACAGCTGCTATTTTCCATGATATCGGCAAGACAAAGGAACTTTCTCGTTTCCCGGAAAATGATTACACAGATGATGGACAGCTGTTAGGACATATTATCATTGGTACAGAAATGGTATCTGAGCGTATGAAGGAGATTGAAGGCTTCCCGGCAAGTATTGCAGTTGAGTTAAAGCACTGTATTCTGGCACACCACGGGGAACTGGAATATGGTTCTCCGAAAAAACCGGCATTACTTGAAGCCCTGGCATTGAACTTTGCAGATAATACAGATGCAAAGATGGAGACCATGATCGAAGCATTAAATGCCGGCGGTGAAAACAAGGGATGGCTGGGATTTAACCGTCTGTTAGAGTCTAATATCCGCAGAACTACGGAGTAAAATAAAAATATGGAAAAAAATCAGGAATTTACAGTATCCATTGAAGATATGAGTGAAGATGGCGCAGGAATCGGAAAACTGGATGGCTATATCTGGTTTATCAAGGATGCGGTGATCGGTGATGTAGTCCGCGCCCGTGCCATGAAAATGAAGAAAAATTACGGATTTGCCAGGCTGATGGAGATTCTTACACCATCTGCAGCGCGAGTTGAGCCAAAGTGTCCGGTTGCCCGCCAGTGCGGCGGCTGCCAGCTTCAGGCCATGTCTTATGAAGAACAGCTGAAATTTAAAGAGCGTAAGGTGAAAAACCACCTGTTAAGGATCGGAAAGTTTAAGGAAGATGAGATCCGTATGCTTCCTATTATGGGAATGGAAGAGCCGTGGCGTTACCGCAACAAAGCACAGTTTCCTTTTGGTATGGATAAAAACGGAAATATCGTGGCAGGTTTTTATGCAGGCCGTACCCATGACATTATCCAGTGTGAGGACTGTCTGTTAGGCGTTGAGGAAAATAAGGACATTTTGGGGATCGTTAAAGGATTTATGAGGCTGAACGGGATCCGCTCTTATGATGAGAACACGCATAAAGGTCTGGTGCGTCATGCACTGATCCGCAAAGGCTTTCACACAGGTGAGATTATGGTCTGTCTGGTGATCAATGGAAAGGACATTCCGGCAAAAGATGAATTAGTGAAAGAATTATGCCAGATTAAGGGAATGACCAGTATTTCTTACAGTATCAACCAGGAAAAGACCAATGTGATCATGGGAAAGGAAATCGTAAATTTGTACGGCCCCGGTTATATTACCGACCGGATCGGAAATGTGACTTATCAGATTTCCCCTCTGTCCTTTTACCAGGTCAATCCGGTGCAGACAGAAAAACTGTACGGAACAGCGCTGGAGTATGCAGGGCTGACTGGAAATGAGACAGTCTGGGATCTGTACTGCGGGATCGGTACTATTTCCCTGTTTCTGGCGCAGAATGCGAAAAAGGTATACGGCGTTGAGATCGTTCCACAGGCGATTGAAGATGCCAGAAGAAATGCCGCTTTAAATGGGATTGAAAATGCGGAATTTTTTACAGGAAAAGCAGAAGACGTTCTTCCTGAACAATATGAAAAAAATAAGGTCTACGCAGATGTGATCGTGGTAGATCCTCCAAGAAAGGGCTGTGACCAGGTCTGCCTTGACACTATTTTGAAAATGGCACCGAAAAGGGTTGTATATGTCAGCTGCGATTCTTCCACACTGGCAAGAGATTTAAGATATCTGGCAGATGGCGGATATCAGGTGGAAAAGGTAAGATGCTGTGACATGTTCGGTCAAAGCTGTCATGTGGAGACGGTAGTCTTGATGTCAAGAAAAGATAAATAAGTGCCAGAAAGCGACGTATTTCCGGGCTTTTTGCGAGGTGAGCATCGTCAGAGGGGCCTTGCGAAAAGCTCGGTTTTCTTATATGGAAACATATCCACGGCAAAATGTGTGTCAGGTTGTAACCTCGGATTAGATGTCGCAATTTGAGACAGTGGATTAGATGTCAAGGATTTTGGAATGAATTTTGGAAAACGGAAAGGGCTGACAACCAATCCGGCAACTCGACCATTTTGGGGTGGTTGCAGGCAGTGGAATAGATGTGAAGGGAAAATTCGGTAAATCATAGTTCGCATAACTGTACGCTATCGCAGCTGAAAGACTAATAATAGACAGGATTATTGCAAAATTGTATAGTATTATTTAAACAATCAATTTTATTAAACCAGGAGTTTGATAAAGAGATGTATAGAGAAATGTATTTGACAGACAGGAGATTTAATATGATTTCGAGAGCAAAGAAATATGTGGCAGTATTACTGTTTTTTGTATGCGTGTGTATGATATTTTCTCCCCAGACTGCATACGCAGCCGAGGACAGTTCGCAGCATGAAACTGTCAAAGTCGGTTTCTTTGCCATGGATGGTTATCATGTGATGGATGAAGAAGGCAACCGCAGCGGGTATGGCTATGATTTTCTTCGGCTGATGGCCC
>UQTA01000039.1 GCA_900543885.1 uncultured Clostridium sp. | reverse complement strand
GCAACTGACCGTACCCACAGGATCGGACAGGAAAAACAGGTAATGGTATACAAGCTGATCACCAGTGATACCATTGAGGAAAATATATTAAAACTTCAGGAAGCCAAGAAAGATCTGGCGGATCAGATCGTTGCAAAGGGCGGCATTTCCTTTGGAGAGCTTACAAAAGATGACATTTTAAAGATGATAGAGGAGAGCAGACCATGAAAAAGACAGTGACATTTGGTGAGATCATGCTTCGGTTAAAAACGCCGGAACATATGCGGATCGTCCAGACGGATGGATTTGAGGCAAGCTATGGAGGCGCTGAAGCAAATGTGGCGGTTTCTCTGGCTGTTTTGAAAGATCCGGTTTCTTTTGTGACTAAATTACCGGATAATCCAGTTGGTACAGCAGCATTAAATGAAGTGCGCAGATACGGAGCAGATACTTCCAAAGTAGTGGTCGGAGGTTCCAGACTGGGAATTTATTTCTTTGAAAAGGGAACCGATATCCGCCCTACCAATGTGGTGTATGACCGGGAAGGAAGCGCCCTGGCACTGGCAAAGCCGGAAGAATTTCACTGGGATGAGATTTTAAAGGATACGGATATTTTCTATTTCTCAGGTGTGACACCTGCAGTCAGCGATGATGTGGCAGAGGCAGTTTTGGAGGCTTTAAAATACTGCAAAGCCCATGGGATTGAAACGGTCTGTGATTTAAATTACCGTTCTAAGATGTGGGATACAAAAAAGGCTCAGGCAGTTATGAGCAAGCTGATGAACTATGTGACATTATGCATTGCCAATGATGAAGATTTTGAGTCATCTCTTGGGATCCATGCATATGACGGTGATATTTCTAAGGGCATTGACCAGATCGAAAGTTATAAAGCAGGCATGAAAGAGATCCAGAACCGTTATCCCGACTGTAAGGCAGTTGCCAGTGTTCTGCGCAACATGTATACAGCAGAAGATGGTGACTGGATGGGGATTTATTTAAAAGATGGTGTCTTTTATGAAAGTCCTGTGCATAAGGTTCACAGCTTTGAGGCTGTAGGTGCCGGCGATGCCTTTGCAGGTGCTTTGCTCCACAGCCTGGTGCGGGAGTACGAACCTCAGAAATTAATTGATTTTTCTATTTCAGCCAGTGTGTTAAAGCTGATGATCCAGAGAGATTTTAATCTGGTAACGGAAAATGAGATCGTGAGAGTGATGGAATCAAAAGCAGCAAATCTGCAGCGATAGAGAACAGAATAAGTTACAGTTCAGCCTTGCGAAGATTTAGGGTCAAAAGTACGTTGAAAACTTGTTTTCATAAGTGCTTTTGGCGCTAAATCTTCATAAGGCAGACGCCCAAAGCTTCTTGTCCGCTGCAAGCGGGCAAGAAGATGCAAGGCTGAACTGTAACCAGAATAATAAGTAAAAGGTGGTTTCTATGAACAGACAGAAAAAAATAAGACTTGAAAACGGAACCATATATTTTCTGGCGGCAGTTGCCTTTATTTTGCTGGTAGCCAGTTTATTTCCTTCCTCTGCCATGTCTGAGCGGGTAGGTTCTTACCTGGAAATGAGCAGAATGGTAGAAAGAACATTTGCGGTGATCCTTCTGGTACTTTCGTTACAGCTGAAAAAGCGTAAGAAAACAGCCTGGGAAATGACGATGATCGTTCTTAGCCTTAGTTTCCTTCGTGAAGCAGGGGAATTAATCCATACGGGTATGGGAAAACGGGCAGTGATCCTTATAGCAGAAGGTATATTACTTTGCCTTTTTATGTGGTACAGAAAAGATTTCTGCTGCCCTGTTTCTAAAAAATCCATACTGGAAGCAGTTGGATTCTTACTTCTTTCACTGGTGGGTGTAGCTGTAAATGTGGCTCTTACCTATCATTACATGAACCTGGATCCTGGAAGAGAAGCTCATTTTCCTCTTGAGTCTCTGATGTTTTTGTTCAGTTGTGGATGTATTCTGGCGGCTGCGGTTCATGTATTTCGTCCCTGGATGGAAAATCCTGAAAAAACAGCTTCGGATCTGCAGCATGCCAGAACATTACTAAATCTATATAGTCAGAATCCCTGTTCTTATCTGACCCTTGAAGATGATAAGCTTCTTTATTTTGGAAAAAATGTAGATGGAGTGGTGCCTTACGGGATTGTTGGTGATACGGTTGTGGTGAATGGTGATCCTGTATGTGCAGAGGCGGATTTCCCAAAGCTGTTAGATGAATTTAAAGAATTTTGCTTAAGAAGTGCCCATAAACTTTTTATTTTAAGCATTACGGATCATTTTCTGGAAGAATATAAAAAACAGGGGTTTGGAACAGTAAAATGCGGAGAAGAAGCGCGTTTTAAACTGGCAGACTATGAGATCAGCGGAAAAAAGGGCGCAAAAATGCGCATGAATATTAATCATGCGAAAAAAGCAGGCGTTACAGTTCATGAGTACAAGATCCTTGAAAAAAGAGATCTGCAAATAGAGGCAGATCTGAACCGGATCACAGACGAATGGTTAAAAGGAAAGAAAAGTTCCATGCTTAAGTTTACCATGGGAACACTGGGGCTGGATCAGCCTATGGACCGCCGCTATTTTTATGCATTAGATGAAAATGGCAGCATGGTGGCCTACATTGTTTTTGTTCCATTTCTTGGGAAAAACGGATATATGGCAGATATGACCAGACACGGAGATCATGCGCCAGGCGGTGTTATGGAAGATATTATGTATGAAGCATTCCAGGTTTTTAAATCGGAAGGCGTGGAATATGCAAGCCTTGGTGTAGCTCCGTTGGCTGGCCTGAAAGAAGAAAATGCCAGCTTTATGGAAAAGCTTCTGGAATTTGTATATGAACATTTAAATCAGTGTTATGGGTTCAAGGATCTATACCGGGCGAAGGAAAAGTACAGTCCTACAGTCTGGGAGCCATCTTACTATGCGTACCTGCCAAAGATCCCTTCTCCGGATATGTTTTATGCAGTAGTTAAAATACAAAATCCACAGGGGATCCTGGATTTCTTCCAGTCTGTAAAGTTGCCCGGATCTAAAAAGCAGCAGGAAGAGAAAGAAGCGGGGAAAGCCCATGTCTGAACAATATGAAACATCCGGATATGTAACCATACCGGAGGGAACTCTTTATTATAAAATTTATGGAAGAAAAGAAGAGAAAAAAGTTCCGGTTTTGCTCCTTCATGGAAACCGGGGCTCCCATAAAGATTTTTCTTCTTATATAAAAGCTCTGAAAGAAGCCGGCTGTCTGGTGATCGCTATGGACAGCCGGGGACATGGGGCTTCTGTCCTGCGGGGCAGTATGTTAAAAAGGCGGATTACCGCTGCTGATATGGCAGAAGACGTAGTCTGCCTTTTAGATCGTTTACAGTTAAAAAAGGCAGTACTCCTTGGATTTTCAGATGGTGCGAACACTGCACTGGAATTTGGCGCAGATTATCCGCAGCGGGCATTGAAGATCATAGCAGTAAGTGCCAACGCCCTTCCAGATGGACTGATCCGCCCTATGTATCTTATGGAAGAAGCCAGATCCTGGCTGGCAGGAATGCTTGAGAAACTGTATCCGAAAGGGAAAATGGGAGAATGGTGCAGGAAACAGCAGTTTTTTTGCGGTTTGATCCTCCATTCCCCCTATTTGACACAGAAGCGCCTGGCTGGAATAAAGGTACCGGTCCTTCTTATGGCGGGTACAAAAGACCTGATCAAGGAATCACACAGCCGGTGGATGGCTGGATGTATTCCAAACAGCCGCCTGGTTTTGATCAAGGGCGGGACCCATCAGGGATTTTTCAGAAGAAAAGAGCAGTACATGGAAACGATCATAGAGTATATTACCAAGAAAGATTGATGAATAATTAACAAAACGGTTTAAAAATTAACATAATTATTAAAAAAATAACGATAACTTAACATATTGTATACAAACTTAAATTGTGTTATACTCAAAAATGGCTGTTAGAGTCCTGATAAATAGGGACTATTAAACAAAAGAAATCAAAAATTAAGAAAGAGGGGAAGAAACCATGGGTTTGGCGACTTTTAAAGGCGGCATTCATCCGTATGAAGGAAAAGAATTGTCAGAAAACAAACCGATCCAGGTCCTTCTGCCAAAGGGCGAACTGGTATTTCCTATGTCTCAGCATATAGGAGCACCTGCAAAACCATTGGTGGCAAAGGGTGACAGGGTTCTTGCTGGACAGAAGATCGGAGAAGCCGGTGGATTCATTTCAGCAAATGTGATCTGTTCTGTATCCGGTACTGTTAAGGCAATCGAACCAAGACGTATGGTAAATGGCGCAATGGTACCTTCCATCATCGTAGAAAACGATGGTGAGTATGAAACTGTTGAGGGAGTAGGAGAGGACAGAGATCCTTCTACACTTTCAAAAGAAGAGATCCGTTCTATTGTAAAAGAGGCAGGAATCGTAGGTTTAGGAGGCGCAGGCTTCCCGACACACGTAAAGCTGACTCCAAAGGATGAGAACGCTATCGATTATGTAATTGTAAACGGCGCAGAGTGTGAGCCATATCTGACCAGCGACTATCGTATGCTGATCGAAGAGCCTGAAAAGATCGTTGGCGGTCTGAAGGTTATCTTACAGCTGTTCGATAATGCTAAAGGTGTGATCGCAATTGAAAACAACAAGCCGGAAGCAATCAAAAAACTGACAGAGATGGTTAAGGATGAACCAAAGATTACTGTCTGTCCGCTGCTTACCAAGTATCCTCAGGGCGGTGAGCGTTCTATCATCTACGCTGTAACAGGACGCAAGGTAAATTCTTCCATGCTGCCGGCAGATGCAGGCTGTATCGTAGATAACGTAGATACAGTTGCTTCTATTTATATGGCTGTATGTAAATCTACTCCATTAATGAGAAAGATCATTACCATTACGGGTGATGCTGTGGCAGAACCACAGAACTTCAATGTAAAACTGGGAACCAACTATCAGGAACTGATTGAAGCTGCAGGAGGCTTCAAGACAGAACCTGAGAAGATCATTTCCGGTGGCCCTATGATGGGACAGGCTCTGTTTACTGTAGATGTGCCTGTATGTAAGACTTCTTCAGCGCTGACCTGCTTCACAAAAGACCAGGTAGCGGCTTTTGAACCTACTGCATGTATCCGCTGCGGACGCTGCGTAAGCGTTTGCCCAAGCCATATCGTACCAGTTATGATGATGAAGGCTGCTATGAACCATGACTGCGAGACTTTTGAGAAGATCAACGGTATGGAATGTATGGAGTGCGGAAGCTGTACATATATCTGTCCTGCAAGACGTCCTCTGACCCAGGCGTTCAAGGAAATGCGTAAGACGGTTGCGGCTAACCGCAGGAAGAAAGGCTAGGAGGGGACAAAAGCTATGAATAAATTATTAAACGTATCTTCATCTCCTCATGTGAGATGCAGTGTGAATACACAGAACCTGATGCTGGATGTAGTGATCGCCATGATCCCGGCAGCAGCTTTCGGTGTATATAACTTTGGCTTTCACGCACTGCTTGTACTTTTAATCACATCAGCAGTTTGTGTGGCAAGTGAATATGTTTACGAAAAACTGATGCATAAGCCGATCACCATTGCAGACGGAAGTGCTCTTGTTACAGGTATGATCCTGGCACTGAACATGCCTCCTCAGATCCCTGTATGGGTACCTGCACTGGGCGGTATCTTTGCTATTATTGTTGTAAAGCAGCTTTACGGCGGACTGGGACAGAACTTTATGAACCCGGCTCTGGCTGCAAGATGCTTCCTGTTAATTTCTTTTGCAGGCATGATGAACAATTTCTCATCTGCAAGACTGGGATTTGACAGTGTTTCCGGAGCAACTCCTCTGGCAGCTATGCGTGCCGGACAGAGTGTAGATCTGGCATCCATGTTTATCGGACGCATTCCAGGTACCATTGGTGAGGTTTCCACCATCGCTCTTCTGATCGGCGGTATCTATCTGTTAGTCCGTAAAGTTATCTCCTGGAGAATTCCGGTGATCTATATTGGAACGGTTGCAGTATTTGTATTTATCTTTGGTGGTTTTGATGTAAATTATGTACTCTGCCAGGTATGCGGCGGTGGTCTGATCTTTGGTGCTTTCTTTATGGCAACTGATTATGTGACCAGCCCGATCACTCCAATGGGACAGATCGTATTCGGTGTTGTTTTAGGACTTTTAACCGGTATCTTCCGTCTGTGGGGTGCTTCTCCTGAAGGTGTTTCCTATGCGATCATCTTAAGCAACCTGTTTGTACCGATGATCGAACGTGTAACCCTTCCAAAAGCATTTGGAAAGGAGGCAAAGAAGGCATGAAAGGAATTTTAAAAGACGCAGCTATCCTGTTTGTTATCACTTTGATCGCAGGATTTTGCCTGGGTGCAGTTCATGAAGTGACTTTAGAGCCTATTGCAAATGCACAGCTGGCAGCAGCTACCAAAACTTATAAGGAAGTATTTCCGGAAGCAGCAAAATTTGAGCAGACAGATGAGCTGACAGCAGCAGTAGCAGCATCTGCAGATGAGATCTTAGCTCAGGGCTTTGGCAATGTATCTGTTGATGATGCACAGGTTGCAGAAGCAGAAGATGGTTCTGTTCTTGGTTATCTGATCACAGCAAGTTCTACAGAAGGTTACAATGGCCTGGTACAGATCTCTGTAGGTATCACTTCTGAGGGAAATCTGACAGGTCTTGGTTTCTTAAGCATCAGCGAGACTCCTGGTCTTGGTATGAAAGCAAAAGAGCCAACTTTCAAGGATCAGTTTAACGGAATGAAAGCACAGAAACTGGAAGTAACAAAGACAGACGCAACAGCTGACAACCAGGTTCAGGCTATCAGCGGTGCTACCTATACTTCCAAGGCAGTAACCGGTGCCACAAATGCAGCTATTTACTTTGTGGAAAACTGCGTTGGAAAGTAGGAGGTGTAAGAAATGAACAAGTATACAGAACGTCTTTATAATGGTATCTGGAAAGAAAATCCTATCTTCGTTCAGATGTTAGGTCTGTGTCCTACACTGGCTGTTACTACATCTGCTATGAACGGTCTTGGTATGGGACTTTCTTCTACCGTGGTACTGATCGCAGCAAACTTTATTATTTCATTAATGAGAAGCATCATTCCGGGAAGAGTACGTCTTCCAGGAGAGATCGTAATCGTAGCTTCTCTGGTAACCATCGTAGACATGCTGATGGAAGGCTTTACACCATCTCTTTACAGCGCACTGGGTATTTATATTCCTCTGATCGTTGTAAACTGTATCATCTTAGGCCGTGCAGAGGCATTTGCTATGAAGAACAGCCCTGTTGTTTCCGCATTTGACGGAGCAGGCATGGGACTTGGATTTACATTCGCCCTTGTTTGCATCGGTGCTGTTCGTGAAATCTTAGGTGCAGGTTCTATCTTTGGTGTAACCATTATGCCTGCTTCCTATCAGCCTATCTCCATCTTTATCCTGGCACCTGGTGCATTCTTTGTCCTGGCATGCTTAACTGCATTACAGAACAAGTTAAAGATGCCATGTGCGACCAATGGTTCTGCTAAGGGCAAGAAAGCTAAGAAGGCTTGCTGCGGTGACTGTGCAAGCTGTGCAGAAGCAAAAGAAGAGACGGAAGAATAGGAGGTAGAAACGGATGAAAGAGTTACTTGTTATTGCCATTAGCTCCGCATTTGTGAGCAACGTGGTATTAAGCCAGTTTTTAGGCATCTGTTCCTTCGTCGGCGTATCTAAAAAGGTAGAGACAGCAGCAGGTATGGGCGGTGCGGTTATTTTCGTTATCACCATCGCTTCCGTTGTTGCAAGTCTGATCTATCAGTTCGTCCTGAACCCATTAGGACTGGATTATCTGAAGACCATCGTCTTTATCCTTGTAATTGCGGCTCTGGTACAGATCGTAGAAATGTTCTTAAAGAAATGTATGGTTTCCCTGTACAATGCATTAGGTGTATTCCTTCCACTGATCACAACAAACTGTGCAGTGTTAGGTGTTGCCCTTACTAACGTACAGAATAGTTATAACTTCGCTCAGAGCGTAGTAAACGGTGTTGCAACTGCTGTTGGTTACACTGTTTCTATCGTACTCCTTGCAGGTATCCGTGAGCGTATTGAAGGAAATGATATCCCATACAACTTCCAGGGATCTCCTATTGTACTGGTAACTGCAGGTCTTATGGCAATCGCATTTTTCGGATTTTCCGGATTACTGTAGAAGGAGGAGACGAAGATGAATATGACAGCAATTTTGATCGCTGCTGCAGTTATTGCAGTAGTAGGTATCATCGTAGGAATCGGCCTTGGACTTTTCGGTGAAAAGTTCAAGGTAGAAGTAGATGAAAAGGAAGTAGCGATTCGTGAGGAACTTCCTGGAAACAACTGTGGCGGCTGCGGTTTCGCAGGCTGTGACGCATTAGCAAAGGCAATTGCAGAAGGAAAAGCTCCTGCAAATGCATGTCCTGTAGGTGGAGCACCTGTAGGAGAGAAGATTGCTGCGATCCTTGGCGTATCTGCCGGAGCAGCAGAGAAGAAAGTTGCATTTGTACGTTGTAAAGGTTCTTGCGATAAAGTTAAGACACTTTATAACTACGAAGGTATTGAGGACTGCGCAAAGGCATCTGTTGTACCTGCCGGCGGCCCTAAAGCCTGCAGCTATGGCTGTACTGGTTTTGGCTCCTGTGTAAAAGCATGTCAGTTTGACGCGATCCATGTTGTAGACGGCGTAGCTGTTGTAGACAAGGAAAAGTGTGTAGCCTGCGGTAAGTGTGTTGCTACCTGTCCAAAGGGACTGATCCAGATCGTTCCTTACAGTGCAGAGCATCTGGTACAGTGCAGCAGCCATGACAAGGGCAAAGATGTAAAGGCAGCATGTCAGGCAGGTTGTATTGGCTGTACTTTATGTACTAAGCAGTGTGAATCTGATGCGATCCATATGGATAATAACCTGGCAGTTATTGATTATGAGAAGTGTACAAATTGCGGCAAGTGTGCAGCAAAATGTCCTGCAAAGGTTATTCTGTAATAAAATGTATTTGATAAGTGCCCCGGACGATGGAAAGATCGTCTGGGGCGCTTTTTAACATTCTTTGCATAAAAATTACAGAAATGTTAAAAGTGGGGGATCAACCCATTTTTTGACAAAAAACGCAGAGAGAAAATTAAAAAAAGAATTACGTAAAAACAAGGATTTCCGCCTGCAAAAAGTTTACATAAAACAGGGAAAATTATTAGTTTAAAAATTAACAAAAATAAATCTTAACAAAGATGTAATAATTATGTAAAAGAACAATCGTGAATGTGACATTAATAAGGATAAAAACGAAGAAAATGTATACAAAAAGCACAAAAGAATTTACAAATATTTCCAACCCAAATTAAAACATGACAAACTTGTTACGCAAAGGTTGACGTGTAAGATCAAATCCCATATAATTACCCATACATCCCAGAAAAACAGGCATAAAGTGGGAGATAGTTCCCACAATGGCACTTGGGAGCGGAAGCAGTTTACCGCTCTGAAACGGATTTACGAAGCAGTACGCTTCGGGAAAGAATATGAGGAGTATGTATGCTTACATGGCATTCATTCCTTCAGTCGGTGATGATGTTTGTCCGTTCTATTTCCATTAAGGTGACAAAGAATCATTATCGTTCGTCTTCTGTCCTTATGTCAGGAGCCGTAGTGATCGCAGTAGTTGCTTTTTCAGCCAATGGATTTGGCGGAGGCGGAAAGAATGCGATGGCGGCACCAAGGACCGTGGAATCTCTGGAAGCAGATGAGGAGCCGGAGACAGAGGCGCTCTTTGAAGGAAGCAGTTTTGTTACAGAAGCAAAAATACAATTCGGACTTTTGAACACAGGCAGTGAAGGTCAGCATCTTGCTGGTGCGCTGTTGGAGAAAGATGTCCGGGACAGACAGCGCAGACAGGCAGATGCGCAGATAGAAATAGAAGCGCTTCAGAAACAGATATTAAAAGAAAAAGAAGAAGCTGAGGCAAGACGGAAAGCAGAGGAAGAACGAAGAGCTGCCAGAAGGATCAAGGTGTCTGATGAAGATTATCAGGTGCTGCTTCGCATTGTGCAGGCAGAGGCCGGCGTATGTGATGAGAAGGGAAAGATCCTGGTGGCAGATGTGATCATTAACCGTGTTCTTTCAGGAAAGTTTCCTGGAAATGTAAAATCGGTTGTATATCAGTCTTCCCAGTTCCAGCCGGTATCCAACGGCAGGATCAATTCTGTCAAAGTGACAGCTGAAACCATCCGGTGTGTTGACCGTGCGCTGGATGGAGAAGATTATTCAAACGGTGCATTATATTTTATGAACAGAAAAGCTTCCGGCAGAAAAGCTGGCTGGTTTGATTCCAGACTAACCTATCTTTTTGCACACGGAGGTCACGAATTTTTTAAATAGCTGTAAGAAAGGGATTGAGTTTCAGACTGCTTTGGGTGTATACTGATACAGACAGGTACTGATAGAAAAATATCAATAAAACTGTCAATAACAATCCAAAGGAGAAAAAGACCGTGATTTTTGATGAAAAACAGAATTTGGACTTTTACAGAAACTTAGGTATTGAAGGAAGATATGCAAAAGCAGTAGATTTCTTAAAGAATACCGATCTTGCAGCATTAGAGCCTGGAAAGTATGAGATCGACGGAAAAGATGTATATGCAAATGTCAGCGCTTACACCACTATTCCGTGGGAAGAAGCAAAGTATGAGGCACATGAGCATTATACGGATATTCAGTACGTGATCGAGGGAAGTGAGGTTATGACCTATGCTCCTGCACACGAAATGACTGTAAAAACTCCTTATAATCCAGATAAGGACGTAGTATTCTTCGAGAATACCACAGATGGTCTTCAGGTAGTTGTAAAAGCAGGTCAGTATCTCATCTTTAATCCATGGGATGCACATAAGCCGAAGGCAGCTAACGGCGCTCCGGCACCTATTAAGAAAGTTATCGTTAAGATCAAGGAAGATTAATCCTTATCTGCCGATCTTTTGGTAACTCTGGGAAAAGTAAATAAAACAAGATACGTTTACGGAAAATATCGTCTGTACAGTGCTATGAAAAGTGGGCTGTACAGGCGATATTTTTTGTCCGCTTACGGCATACAGAGCTAAACTGTGTTATTGTAATAGATTCTTAAGAAAAAATACTCTTGTAGAAATTGTCAGATGCTGTTATCTTAAGTGTATCATAACTGTATTAATAAGATTAGTACAGTTGATACAATTAGTACAGTAAAATAGTTATAACATTGCTTAAATGGACAGACAGAAAGAAAGGAGAGACAGGACATGATCGTGCTGGATTACAGGGATCGGCGTCCGCTGTATGAACAGGTGACAGAAAAACTGGAAGAACTGATGTTTACCGGTGTATTGCCGCCAGACAGCCGACTTCCTTCCGTGCGTAACATGGCAACAGAGCTTTCTATTAATCCCAATACGATCCAGAGAGCTTATGCGGAATTAGAGCGCCAGGGATATATTTATTCGATTCAGGGAAAAGGAAGTTTTGTAGCAGACGGAAAAAGACTGGCAGACGGAATACGAAAAGACTGGGAGAAGCAGTTTGATACAGCCATAGAAGAAGGGCTTCGCATTGGAGTAAATTATCAGGACATGATAAATATGTTAGAAGAAAGGAAAGGAGGCAAAACAGATGCTGCAGGCAATGAATCTGACAAAAAGATTTGATGATCTGGTTGCTGTGGATCATATTAATGCAGAGATTAAAAGCGGATCTGTATTTGGTCTTATTGGAACCAATGGAGCTGGTAAATCCACATTCCTGCGTTTAGCTGCCGGAATCCTTAAAGCAGATGAAGGACATGTGATCATAGATGGAGAAGAAGTTTTTGAAAATATAAAAGCAAAGAAGAAGTTTTTCTATATCCCGGATGATGCTCATTTTTTCAGTAATGCTTCACCTCTTGATATGATGGAATATTACAGTGCAGTTTATGAGCATTTTGATCGATCACGGTTCCATAAACTGATGGGGAATTTCGGACTGGATGAGAAGCGAAAGATCCATACTTTTTCTAAGGGCATGAAAAAACAGGTATCGGTGCTTTTAGGCATTTGCTCTAATACAGATTATCTGTTCTGCGATGAAACCTTTGACGGTCTTGATCCGGTGATGCGCCAGGCAGTAAAGAGTATTTTTGCAGCAGAGATTGAAGACCGGAATATGACGCCTGTAATCGCATCCCACAATCTTCGGGAACTGGAAGATATCTGTGATCATGTGGGATTGCTGCACAAAGGAGGAATCCTTCTTTCTAAGGATTTGGATGATATGAAGCTAAATATCCACAAGATCCAGTGCGTCTTAAAAGAAGGAATGAGGGCAGAGGATTTAAAAGATCTTCAGATTTTGTCTGCCGAGAGAAGAGGAAAGCTTCTTACCCTGACAGTGAGGGGAACCAGGCAGGAAGCAGAAAGAATCATGAACCAGTACGAGCCTGTATTTTTCGAGTGTATTCCTCTTTCCCTGGAGGAAATATTTATCAGTGAAACGGAGGTGGCAGGTTATGACATCCGCAAGCTTATTTTTTAAACTGCAAAAAGAGGACTTAAAGCGCAGGATCTGGGTCATCGCTCTGCTGTTTTTAGGATTTTTCTTCGCGTACCCGGTCAATCTGGCACTGATCATGGAAAATGCGGCAAACAGTCAGTATGCCATGTACAATAACTATATGCCTTTAGTGGATAACAAAACGGCAGAATATACGGCAAAAGTACTGGAGTATAAGACAAAGGCAGTTATCGATCTTGTTTCTTATGGAAACTTTATGCCGCTGTTTCTGATGGTAACAGCAGCAGTAATTATAGGAACAGCAGGATTTGCATATCTGCATAATCAGAAGAAGGTGGATTTTTATCACAGTATTCCTGTAAGACGGGAAATGCTGTATATGGTGTATCATATAGACGGCATCCTGATACTGGCGTTTACCTGTCTGGCACATCTTTTGATCCTTACAGCCGCTGCGGCTGCATATGGAGTAAGCCCGGCAAAGATCCTGGGACCGCTGTTTTTTGGATTTTTCATGAATCTGCTGTATTTCATTATTACCTATGAAACAGTTATTGCAGCGATGATGATGACAGGAAAGATCATTGTAGGACTTTTAGCAACTGCTGTATTTTTTAGTTTTTTCCCGGCTGTAGGCGGATTGTTAGAAGGCTTTGAAAATATATTTTTCATTACAGCCAATCAGGTGCTTCATGAAGAACTTTTTGATGCTTTGGGACATCTGTCTCCGGTAGGAGCGTATGTTATTTCACTGGCAGATGTTTCCGATGGAAAAGCAGTGACGATATCACAGATCCTGGGGCTGTTGATCGCAGCTTTTGCAGGCTGGATCCTGGGGTTGGAGCTTTACAGAAAGCGTCCTTTAGAAGCTGCAGGAAAGGCTATGGCTTTCAAAAAGACCATGGCACCGATTCGGATCCTTATTGTTCTTGTGTGCGGAATGGGAACTTCCATGTTTTTCTGGACGCTGCAGAATGGTCTGCGCTGGGGACTTTTTGGAATGGTAATGGGTATTCTTTTATCCCACTGCATAATTGAGATCATCTATCAGGCTGATTTTAAAAAGCTGTTTTCCCATAAATTACAGCTGATCGGCTGTGCGGCAGCAGGTGTCCTTTTCTTTTTATCCTTCCGCTATGACTGGTATGGATATGACCGTTTTATCCCCAAGGAAGAGAAGATCGCCTCAGCAGGACTGGAGCTTTCGATTGATGAAAACTTCATGGGCTGGTATGCACAGGCATTAGAGAAAGATGGAAAATGGGTGATAGAACATAAAAATAATTTTGATTTTGTAAAAGATCATATGCAGCTGACGGATATGGATACTGTTCTTGCCATTGTAAACGAAGGCGTAACAGAGGCTGCAAAAGAGAGAAATACTCGTTTTTCACAGTCTTACGGAATATCAGTGGCCAGGACCGCTGATTTTAATGAATCTGCATCAGCCAGAAGTGTTTCTGTGATCGGCGGTGCAGATGGACCTACAGCTATTTTTGTTGCAGGAAAAACAGACTCTGAGGGAGCAGATGCTTTAGAAAAAGATATTACAGTTAATCTTAACGTATTTTACACTTTAAAGAATGGAAAACAGCTGGGAAGACGTTACAATGTGTCTTTAAATAATATACTGGATGCGTATCATACATTATATGCTTCGGAGGAATATAAAAAAGGTCTGTATCCTTTATTTGAGGAGAGAGCAGAAGATATTTTCAGTGTTATATACAAAGAAGCAGGAAGCAACTGGTATCGGACAGAGGACAGCGCTGTATCAGAAGAAGTGCTTCGCGCATACCAGATGGACCTGCTGGCACAGAGGGTTGCAGACAGGAGAAAAGAAGATCCGGTGGGAAGCTTGTTGTTTATAGATAAAAACATGTCTGCCTATTTAAAGCAGCAGGGCTACTGGAAAGAAAGTATGGGTCTGGGAACAAATGCTGCAATGAATGAGTTATATGATGAGTATCTTTATGAGTCTTATGATATAGCAGATGATTACAGTATTTCCTGGCCGGTTTACCCTTCCTTTAAAAATACCATCGAAGTATTAAAGAAACAGTCTGTTGTACCGGGAAGCTATATGGAAGCGGAAAATATTCAGAATGTAAGGATCGATCTGCAAAACCTGTATTCAGACGGAGAAGGCACAATAAGATTCCCCCAGGGAGAAGAACTGGAAAAATTGAAAGCAGAAAATCCTCATTACCTGGAACAGGGAAGTTTAGATATTACAGATCCAGAAGAGATCACAGAGCTGATAAGCGTTTGCCAGGAGAGTTCCCTGGCAGATGCCAATGGTCTTTGCAGCAGTTTTGATAGTGAAAAAGACCTGTTTGCTTATGTGACGATGAAAAATGGAAGTCAGTTCCGGATCAATATTGACCTGACAAAACTGACTTCCAGGGGAAAAGAGCTGTTTATAGGGATTCCTGTAGGCAGGAACGGGTGTAAACGTTGAATCGTGATTTATGAGTGACAGCCGGTGCAGCCGCTGCAGCCGCCAGAAACACTTTCAGGGCCAAATACCAGATCGTGAAGTTTCCTTCCGGTTGGAGTGGCGGCCAGGCCGCCTTCTGCAGTTTCTTTTAAGGCCGGTGACATAGCATCGCCAACCCGTTTCATAGACCAGATCACCTCATCTGCGGGAATCGCACTGTCAATGCCGGCCAGAGCCATTTCAGCAGCTGTAAAAGCACCTGCTACACCGGAAGCATTGCGCTTGATACAGGGGATCTCAACCAGACCGGCTACCGGATCACATACCAGACCAAGAATATTTTTTAAGGCAATGGCAACTGCCTGGGATACCATATGGGGCGTGCCCCCTGCAAGTTCCGTGATGGCAGCAGCAGCCATAGCAGCAGCGGAACCACATTCCGCCTGACATCCTCCCTGGGCCCCTGCCAAAGAAGCGTTATTTGCAATGACCATACCAATGGCGGAAGCTGTGAAAAGAGCCATTACACAGTCGTGATCAGAACAGCCCCGTTCTTCCTGCATGGTAATAAGGGCAGCCGGAAGGATACCGCAGCTTCCGGCGGTAGGCGCGGCTACAATACGGCCCATGGAAGCATTTAACTCAGAAACAGCCAGTGCCCGGTAGAGAGCGCCGGAAAGAAAGGAGCCGGTCAGACTTTTTCCGCTTTCACTGTAACGGCGCATTTTGAATGCATCTCCGCCTGTAAGTCCGCTGGTACTTTTTAAATGTTCATCACAGCCAGGTTCAATACAGTCTTTCATAACCTGGAAATTAGAAGCCATTTTTTCAAATACGGTTTTTTCATCCAGCTCCATCTGCTGTGCCTGCTGGCTCAGTACCAGGTCTGAAATGGAAAGACCGTTTTTTTCTGCCGCCTGGATAATAGAGGCAACAGAAGAGTAATTGAAATCAGTGTTCATGTAAGAAAAACCTCCTGAAACAAAAGTATGCTCTCATAATCGTTTTGTATCTGCTAAATGGGCTGCAGCATGGTGCTGGAATAGATATTGGGAAGCGTATTGATCTTTTTGTTAATCTCGGGACTTGGTTTGCCGTCCAGTTCAATGGTCATTACTGCTTCGCCGCCCTTTTTCTGCCTGGAAAGACGGAAATTACAGATATTGATGCCTTCTTCTGCCATAACCTCTGTAACAGCGGCAATCGTGCCGGGGGCATCTTTGTGAAGAACAATAAGAGTTGCATACTGTCCGGTAAGGGAAACTTCCATCCCGTTTACTTCTGTTACCAGGATATTTCCTCCTCCGATGCTGGAACCAAGGAGAGATACCTGGCGGCCCTTTGCATCGGTTAAAGTAACTTTTGCAGTGTTCGGATGGGCTCCGTCAATATCTCCTGTGGAAATGTGTACATCAAGTCCGGCCTGCTTTGCCAGTTCCGGTGCCTGGCGGATCCGCACATCATCCGTAGCCATCCCCATGATCCCGGCAATAAGGGCTTTATCAGTACCATGTCCTTTATAGGTTTTGGCAAAAGAACCATGAAGGAGAATATCAGCTTTTACAGCAGGTCCGCCAAGAAGAGTCCGTGTAATACGGCCGATTCTGGCAGCGCCTGCTGTATGAGAACTGGAAGGACCGATCATAACAGGGCCCAGTATATCAAATACATTCATAGTCACACCTTCTTTTCATAAAGATTATTAGTTAAAGGGTTAAACCATTAGTAAAAGTATACATTAAAATGTAAGAAAAAACAACGCTTCTTCTGTATTGACAATCCAACGCTTCAAGGATAAAATCAAGAGAAGCAAATGCAGAAGAACATTTGATACAGAATATGTCCGTGTCTGAAAGAGAGGAGATAAGCCATGCGACTGTGGGAGAAAAATATACGTCAGGTAGTTCCCTATGTACCGGGAGAACAGCCTGCCGGAGATAAGATCATAAAATTAAATACAAATGAGAACCCGTACCCACCGGCTCCGGGTGTAAAAAAGGTCCTGGCAGATATGGAAGCAGACCGTTTACGTAAATATCCGGATCCTACGGCATCTGTACTTGTAAAAGAACTGGCTGCTTATTCTGGGCTGGGGGAAGATCAGGTTTTTGTAGGAGTAGGCTCTGATGACGTTCTGGCCATGAGCTTTCTCACTTTTTTTAATTCTGATAAACCGGTGCTTTTTCCAGATGTGACTTATTCTTTCTATAAAGTATGGGCAGATCTGTTTAAAGTACCTTTTGAAACACCTGCTTTAAAAGAAGATTTTACTATTGATACAAAAGATTATGCAAAAGAAAATGGCGGTGTGATCTTCCCAAATCCCAATGCACCTACAGGTGTATATATGCCTTTAGACCAGGTAGAGGAGATATTAAAGGCCAATCAGGATGTAGTGATTATTGTAGATGAGGCTTATGTAGATTTTGCAGGTCCTTCTGCAATGGAACTGTTAGATAAATATGAAAATCTTCTGGTGGTACAGACCTTTAGTAAATCCCGTTCCATGGCTGGTATGCGTATTGGTTTTGCAATGGGACATCCGGATCTGATCCGCGCTTTGAATGATGTAAAATATTCTTACAATTCCTATACGATGAACCTTCCGTCCCTTCTTGCAGGCGTGGAAGCAGTAAAAGATAAATCATATTTTGAAAGCACTTTGGCAAAGATCGTAGCAACCAGAGAACGTTCCAAGAAGCGTCTTGCAGAGCTGGGATTTACATTTCCGGATTCCCGTTCTAACTTTATCTTTGCTTCTCACAAAACGGTTCCTGCCGGAAAGATATTTGAAGCTTTAAAGAAAGAACAGATCTATGTGCGTTATTTTAAAACGCCGGGACTGGACAACAGTCTTCGTATTTCCATAGGAACCGATGAAGAAATGGATGCTTTATTCCGGTTTTTGGAGGCATATTTACCCAATGCCTGAAAGGGGGATGAGTAAATGGATAAACATATCTTGCGTCTGATGCTCCGAATTTTACTGCCTGCGTCCGGCTGGCTTCTTTTGTGTTTTTTCGGACCCAGGTGTTTGAAATTTTTTATGCCCTTTGTGATCGGCTGGCTGCTTTCTATGCTGGCCAATCCCCTGGTGCGTTTCCTTGAGAGAAAGCTATGCCTGGTGCGAAAACACAGTTCGATGGTCATCGTGGCGGGAGCCCTGGCTCTGGTCATTGGCTTTATTTATCTGATTGTGTCAAACGGTGCCAGGCTTTTGTGGTCTTTTATGAAAGATCTGCCAGGATTATATGCTGGGATCGAGGTGGAAGTCCAGGAAAGTTTAAGGCGTATAGAGGACCTGTTTACTTATGCACCTGCTGGTATACGGGATGCCTGGGAAAAAATGGGAGGAGACCTGGGAAATAATGTTGGCGATCTGATGGGAAAAATAGCCAGATCCATTACACCTCCTACAGTAGAGGCAGCAGGAGCAGTGGCTAAAGTGATCCCGTCTGTTCTGGTGTATTCAGTGGTTACCATATTGTCGGCTTATTTCTTTATTGCGGACAGAGACAGGATCATGGCGTTTGTAAGAAGCCATATGCCCCAGTGGGCAAAAAAGTACAGCCAGTATATCAAAAGTGAGGTGTGCCGTCTGATCGAAGGCTACTTTATTGCTCAGTTTAAGATCATGGCAGTGGTTTGGCTGATACTGACAGCGGGGTTTTTCCTGCTGGGAGTGAGATACAGCCTGTTATGGGGATTCCTCATTGCGTTTTTGGACTTTTTGCCTGTATTTGGAACAGGAACAGCCCTGATCCCCTGGGGGATCGTTAAGCTGTTAGGCGGAGAATATGCCTTTGCAGCAGGGCTTCTGCTTATTTACGTGCTTACCCAGGTGATCCGTCAGGTGATACAGCCCAAACTGGTAGGTGACAGTCTGGGATTAAATCCCATGCTTACTTTGTTTTTATTGTATCTTGGATTTAAAGTGAACGGCATTGCAGGAATGATACTGGCAGTGCCCTGCGGCCTGCTTTTTGTAAGCCTGTATCATTACGGAGCTTTTAAAAATATGATAGACAGTGCAAAAGAGCTGGCAGATATTCTGAAAGCATTTATAAATGAAAAGTGATAATGAAAGAAAGGTTTTTGACATAGAAATTATGGAAGAAAAAGAAAAGAAAGTTCCTGTAAGCCGCAGCAAGGCGGCTTTTAAAGAGAGAGAGAGGGAGAAGAAAGAAAGGGAAAAGGCAGAAAAAGAACAGGCAAAGACTGAGAAAGAAGAAAAAAATAAAATAGAAAATGAGCAGCAGGAAGCAGAGAAAAAGCCATTTCCCTGGAAGGCTGCTGCAGGAGTTCTGGTCGGTGCAGTGGTGATCGGTGCTGTGGGATATGTGGGAATGTCTATGAAATACAGGAATACATATCTTCCAGGTACCCGCATTAATGGGATGAGCGCCGCGGGAATGAGTCCGCAGGCAGTGGAAGAAGCAATGGCAGAAGAGGCAAAAAATTATTCTCTGCGGCTGGCTTTGAGAAATGATGCTTTTGAGTCTATAGAGGGAAGCACCATTGGACTTCATACTGTGTTTGACGGGAGTCTGGAAGAAATCCTGAAAACCCAGAATCCTTATACCTGGCCTCTTCATATGATAAAAGGGGAAAATTATGAGATCGAAACGCTGCTGGCTTATGAAGAGGAAGCTCTTGATAAGGCAGTAGACGGATTGCATGCAATGGATCCGGTTAATGTGACAGCACCGGAGGATGCCCATTTATCCGACTATGTAAAGGGCGAAGGATATTCTGTGATCCCTGAAACGGAAGGGGATCAGTTAAAACCTGAAAAGGTAAAAGAAGAGGTAAGAGCAGCAATAAATGAACTAAAAGAAGAGATTGATCTAGATGAACTGGGCTGCTATGAGGAACCTGCCGTCCGCTCGGATGATGAAAGTCTTGGGGCTTTGGCAGAAAGTCTGAACCACTACGTGAATATGACCATTACCTATACGATGGGAAGTAAGAAAGAAGTGTTAGATGGAGAACAGATCCATACCTGGCTTTCTTATGAAGATGGACAGGTGCGCGTAGACGAAGGAAAGATTGCTGAATATGTAAAATCACTGGCAGCGAAGTATAACACAGCTTACAGCAAACGTACATTTAAGACCAGTTATGGCCCGGAAGTAGAAGTAAGCGGAGTTTACGGCTGGCGTATTGACCAGCAGGCAGAGGCGGAAGCTTTAAAGACGGCTCTTGCAGAAGGAAAAGATGTTACAAAAGAACCTGCTTATGCCCAGAAAGCGGCAAGCCATGATGGGAATGATTATGGAAATACCTATGCAGAGGTGAATCTGACGGCTCAGCATATGTTCTTCTATAAAGATGGGAAGAAGATTCTGGAATCTGATTTCGTATCTGGAAATGTATCAAAAGGCTATACAACCCCGCCTGGTCTTTTCAGTCTTACCTATAAGCAGAGAGATGCTACTTTAAAGGGACAGGGATATGCCAGTCCGGTAAAATTCTGGATGCCATTTAATGGCGGTATCGGTTTTCATGATGCCAGCTGGCGAAATACCTTTGGCGGAACGATTTATAAAAAAAGCGGCTCCCATGGCTGTATTAATATGCCTTATGCAGCAGCAAAGACTTTATTTGAAAATGTGTATGCCGGTATGCCGGTCATCTGTTATAATCTGGCCGGTACGGAAAATGCCCAGGCTACCAATGCTTCCGGAAAGGATGAGACAGCTGTTCCTGCACAGACTGCACCGGCAGCACAGCCTACTCAGGCACCGGCTGAAACACCTGCCCAGACACCTGCTGAAGCACCTGCTCAGACCCAGCCGCCTGAAACTCAGGCACCGACAGTAAAGCCGGCGGGACCGGGAGAGACAACAAAGGCAGCGGAAAAGACCCAGGCACCGACCCAGCCATCTTCAGAACCAGCTGTCATACAGCCTGTAGAAACACCTGCTCCCGGAGAAAATGGATCAAAAGAAGTAGGGCCTGCGTTTTCCACAACGGCTCCTGCAGACGAGATTGGGCCGGGAGTCTGATGGCGGAAAAAGTTGACAAATCAGAAAAACCATTTTATAATGCCTTTTGATACATCAGAGACGAACATAAAGAAGCGAAAAACATAGAATGGTTTCAGGGGTAAAAGCCTGAAAAACTCAGATCAACAGGGAGAAATGAATTATGACAATGGCTAAGAAGGCAGCTAAAACAACAGCAGTAAAAGAAACTGTAAAGGAAACCGTAAAAGAAGCAGCTCCAGTAGTAAAGGAAACTGTAAAAGAAGCAGCAGCTACTGTAAAGGCAGTTGCAGCAGAAGCAAAGGAAGCTGTTAAAAAGGCACCTGCAAAGAAAACGGCCGCTAAGAAAGCGCCAGCAAAGAAGGCAGCAGAGCCAAAGATGGAAGTACATTTCCAGTTCTCTGGCAAGGATGTTCTTGCTAAGAGCGTATTAGATCAGGCTGTAGAAGCATACAAGAGCACCCACAAAGGTGTTGAGATCAAAGAAGTTGAGCTGTATGTAGTTGCAGAAGAAGGCGCAGCTTACTATGTAGTAAACGGTGAAGCATCTGATGATTTCAAGGTAATGCTGTAATCAGAGAACCTGACATAGGAATAATATTAAAACAGTGATCTGAAAAAGGCTGGTGGGGCGGATGAACCTGCCGGCCTTTTTAGTGTCATGCTGTACAAGTGTGTTGAAAGAAAGGAAAGTAGGATGATAATGCTGCCGCAGCGCTTTAAAGAGCGCATGAGAGAACTGCTGGGGGAAGAATACAGTGCATTTGAGGCCAGCTATGAGCAGAAAAGGTACAGGGCCTGCGGTTTAACAGTCTAAAAACAAAAGAGGGGAAAGCTCCTGACTGGGAAGAAACGGGAGTGAAGGAGCTGGCAGAGAAGACGGCCCATATCTTAAATATAGAACTGACACAGGTTCCCTGGGTAAAAGAAGGATATTATTACCCATTAGAGGCCAGACCCGGCAAACATCCTTTCCACGAAGCAGGTCTTTATTACATTCAGGAGCCCAGCGCCATGTCTGTAGTGGAACTTTTAGATCCGAAACCAGGTGATCATGTATTGGATCTGTGCGCAGCTCCTGGGGGAAAATCCAGTCATATTGCATCCCGTTTAAAAGGGGAAGGTTTCCTTTTGTCTAATGAGATCCATCCGGGCCGGGCAAAGATCCTTTCCCAGAACATGGAACGCATGGGTGTGGGAAACTGTGTTGTCACAAATGAGGATGCAAAAAGCTTAGCAAAGGCATTTCCGGGATTTTTTGACCGGATCGCAGTAGATGCGCCCTGTTCCGGCGAAGGAATGTTCCGCAAAGAAGAAGAAGCAGTGAAGCAGTGGAGCGAGGAACACGTTAAAATGTGTGCAGCCCGTCAGCAGGAGATATTAGAAAATGCAGCATCTATGTTAAAACCAGGAGGTACCATGGTATATTCTACCTGTACCTTTGCGCCGGAGGAAAATGAAGGCACTATCCTTTCTTTTTTAAAGAAACATGAGGATTTTTATCTGGAAGAGAGAGAATGTCCTAAAGGACTGATGGAAGCAGTGCCCGGGTGGGCTTTTTATGGTCAGGAGAAAGAAGAAGGAAAAACAGAAAGTATTGAAAAATTCCATCTGGAACGGGCTTTTCGTATTATGCCTCACAAAACAGAGGGAGAAGGCCATTTTATGGCAGTTCTTCGCCGCAAGGAAGATGCAGGGGAATTTTTTGGAAAACGCAGCCAGCCGTCATATATAGATCCAAAGAAAGAGAAAGAAGTGATAAAAGAACTTTGGCGTTTTCTGGATGAGACGCTGACAGAGCCGGAAAACCTGAAAATGAGAGAAGAATATCTCCGCTTTGGGGATCAGCTTTATCTTCTGCCTTCCCAGATGATCAGTTTAAAGGGTCTGAAAGTACTCCGCCCAGGTCTTCATATAGGAACGATAAAGAAAAACCGCTTAGAGCCTTCCCATGCTCTTGCACTTTGGTTAAAGCAGGAACAGGCAAAGGTATGGAAAGAAATGGAACCAAACAGTGTGGAAGCAGTTAAATATTTAAAGGGAGAGACACTGACCGGGGATACCGGTATGTCTGCTCCCTGTGAAAAAGGCTGGGTACTGATCTGCACGGGAAATGTAAGTCTTGGATGGGGGAAAAAGGCTGCCGGAACGATTAAAAACCATTATCCCAAGGGACTTAGGTGGATGTAAGACTCAGGTCTTTTAAGATTCTTTTACTAAAGCAGCCATATCTTTCGGGAGAGGAGCCGTAAAGCTTAAAGGTTCTCCTGTAAGAGGATGGATAAATTCCAGACCGTAAGAGTGGAGCGGCTGGCGGCTGATATAGCGATAGTCCGGGTTATAAAGAAAATCGCCGGGAAGAGGATGACCGATATAGCCCATATGTACCCGGATCTGATGGGTTCGGCCGGTATCAAGCTTCAGGCTGATGTAGGAGAGATCTTTCTCTTCGTCATAGGAGAGAAGTTTGTAATGAGTTCGGGCAGTTTCACCATGTTCAAAGTCAATACGGCGCAGGACGGTAGAATCTTCTGCCCGTCCAATGGGGGCATCAATGATGCCCTCTTTTTCTGTCTTGCCGCAGACAATAGCCCGGTACTGTCTGTGGATCTGTCTGTGGAGCATCTGGTCTGATAAGATGCAGCCGGCAAGGAGATGTTTGGCAATGACCAAAAGGCCGGTAGTGTCCCGGTCTAAGCGGTTGATGGCCCGATAGACCAGAGTTTGTCCTTTGCTCTGGTAATACCAGGCAACGGCATTTGCCAGTGTGTGGTCAAAATGCCCCTGAGAGGGGTGGATAGGCACACCGGCATCTTTGTTTATTACTAAGATATCTTCATCTTCGTAAACAATATTAAGAGGGAGTTTTGCAGGAACAATATTTTGAGAATTTTCCTCCTCCAGGGTAGCAGTAAGGACTTCTCCGGTCTGGAGCCTGTGGATGGTATAGGCAAGTTCACCGCCGATCGTAAGGCCCGTGGGAGAATTTCTCAGCTTTACTACCAGACGATGGGAATAACCTTTGCTTCTTAAAAACTGTTCTACCGTCTTTCCCTGATCTTTTTCGGTGATCTCGTATTGTAATGTCTTTTTTATCATGAATATTTCAAATTCCTTTTATTTTTGTAAATTCTTTTTTGTGGATCCTGTCTGAAAGGTTTTCTTTTTGCTGGCAGCATGGTCTACGATGGCATCTTTTTGCAGAAAACTGGCACGTTTGATGCTGTCGATGCCAAAACGGCTGCGAATGGTATCTACGGTTTTTTCAAATTCCTTTTTCTTTTTGGCAGATTCATCTTCAAACAGGCTCATCTGGCAGAAAGAGTCATCTGATATTTTTCCTGCCCTCAGTCCCATAAGGCGCAGAGGCGTCATATCCCAGGATTCTTTTAAAAGCCTGCAGGCATATTCAAAGAGCCGGGAGGTGGAGTTGGTAGGTTCCCTTAAGGTCATCTGGTGAGACTGGTTTTTAAAGGACCAGTCACGCAGTTCTACACACACGCTGCTGCAAAGTACATGGTCTGCCCGCAGCCTGGCGCCCACTGTTTCACAAAGGGAGAGCAGTACCTGACAGCCGGTTTCATAATCTGAAATATCCCTGGACAGAGTGATACTGTTTCCATATCCTTTATTAATGGGTTCTTTTTCTGCTACAGGATCATCGTCAATGCCGTTGGCATACTGATGGATCAGGATCCCATATTTTTCTCCCAGATGCATTTTTAACAGGTTCAGATCACAGTGAGCCAGCTGACCGATGGTATGGATCCCTAAGTTTTCCAGTTTTTTCTGGGCAGACTGTCCAACGCAGAACAGACTGCGGATGGGAAGGGGCCACATCTTATCTGGTATTTCCTGAGGAAAAAGGGTATGGCATTTATCTGGTTTTTCAAAATCAGAGGCCATTTTTGCAAGAAGCTTGTTTGGTGCAATACCTACGTTGACAGTAAAGCCAAGTTCATCCCGGATGCGTTTGCGTATCTGGTCTGCTGTATTGAAAGGGGAACCAAACAGGTGGATGGTATCTGTCATATCCAGAAAGGTTTCGTCAATACTGAATTTCTCATGGTCAGGAGTATATTCCTCTAAAAGTTTCATCATTTTTCTGGAACATTGGATGTAAAAATCAAAGCGGGAAGGCACGATCACGAGATCCGGACATTTTAGCAAAGCCTGGGAAATCGCTTCTCCTGTGGTTACGCCCTGCTTTTTAGCAAGAGTAGATTTAGCCAGGATGATTCCGTGGCGGGTGCTTGTATCGCCGCCTACTGCACAGGCAATGGTGCGCAGATCGATATCCTGAGGATTTTTCTCAAGACGATACACAGATTCCCAGCTTAAGAAAGCGGAGTTTACATCAATGTGAAAGATAAGGCGCTGTTTGGCTGCTTTCATGGATCGTTTTGCCTCCTGAGAGATGAATGCTCTCTCGGAGTCTTTCATGCACCTGCCTTTGTGGCTGATTTTCCGCCAGCCGCACCCGAATTTCATCAACGTACGCACCGCGTACGCCTCAGAAATTTGGGCACAACTGACAAAAAATCATCTCACAAAATCAGGTACAGAAAGATTCCGAGAGAACATATGAATGTCCTTTTGAAACAGGGAGAATACATGTTATCCTAAAATCATAACACAAGGAGTAAGGTTCGTCAATTTTGGTATATCTGAAAGAAATATAGAATAGGATGAGAAAAAGAATGATCTGGTTTTCTGGTCATGTAATGGGTGAGCAGTAACCACTTTTGGGGAGATGCCCTTAGGGTGAAAGAGAAAAAACAGGTTTTAAACCGCATATCCTGGTGGAAGAGATTCTGCCTGATCGTGTTTATTGTGTTTTTGTATCCACTTATTTTTTGTAGGATCCCGGTTTTTGCAGAGGAAAAAGAGGATCTGCGGCTTTATTCTCAGTCGGCAATTCTTATGGATGGAGACAGCGGCCGCATTCTTTATGGAAAAAATGAAAAACAAATACGGCCTATGGCAAGTACCACTAAGATCATGACCTGTATCCTGGCATTGGAGCAGGGAAATATGGAAGATGTGGTCACAGTATCGTCTTATGCAGCTTCCCAGCCTAAGGTGCATATGGGAGTGAAAAAGGGAGAGCAGTATCTGCTTAAAGACCTGCTTTATGGTCTGATGCTGGAATCCTATAATGATGCCGCAGTGATGATCGCAGAACAGATCGGAGGAACAAGAGAAGGCTTTGCCAGACTGATGAATGCAAAGGCAGATGAACTGGGCTGTAAGGATACCTGGTTTATCACCCCCAACGGGCTGGATGCAAAAGAAGTGGATGAAACGGGAAAGGAACGGATCCATTCTACTACAGCAGAGGATCTGGCAAAAATATTAGTATATTGTATACAAAAGTCACCTAAGGCAGAGGAGTTTTTAAAGATCACCCAGACACAGGATCGTACTTTTTATGATATAGAAAATAAGCATCAGATCCAGTGCAGGAACCATAATGCATTTCTTTCTATGATGGATGGGGCGTTGACAGGAAAGACCGGCTTTACAGGAGGTGCCGGTTATTCTTATGTGGGAGCTTTGAAAAAAGATGGAAAATTATTTGTCATTGCCCTTTTAGGCTGCGGCTGGCCGCCCTATAAGACACGAAAATGGTCAGATGCAAGGACATTGTTTTCATATGGAATGAAGAATTATGAAAAAACAGATCTGCACGAATACCTGGGAAAAACAGAGCGGATCCCTGTAACAGTGGAAGGGGGAATCTGCTGGGGTGAGAGAGAAAACAGCTTTGTGTTGGCAGGAGAGAGCCAACTGGGGGAAAATGGTCCCTCAGCATTTGTATATGCTCTTTTAAAAAAAGGAGAAAAAGCTGAAAAGAAAGTGATCCTTCCTGAAAAACTGACGGCACCTGTAAAAGAAGGAGAGAAGATCGGAAAAGTACAATATTATATAGAAGGCCGGCTGATAGGAGAACTTTCATTATATAGTGACCGTTCTGTAGGAAAAATGTATGCTTTCACTGCTTTAAAACATGTTTTAGCTAAATGGATTAGGTTTCCAGATATTTCTGTGGAGCAGATACGATCGCTTTATGAAAGGTAAGTGTTAAAGTTTTCTTACGAAATTAGTTTGATTTGTGTGAACATTTTTTGTTGCGGTTGACATTAGGGGGTAAATATCATTATAATGATACCAGTGTTGAGAGGTGAAAAGTCCGATGCAGGGGTGCGTTTGTGACCCATTCACTGAACGACCCAAAGAATTCAGGAGATAATACAGCAGATGAAGGGGAAAATATACAAAAAAGGTCTTGCAGTTTTGCTGGGCCTGACACTGGCTGCAAACGTTCCATTAAGCAGACCATTGTCATTTCACATGTTAGATTCCTATGCTTATACGGGGACGGCTACAGTAAAGGCGTCCTCTTTAAATGTAAGAAGTGATGCGGGAACCGGTTACAGCGCTGTTGCCCGTCTGGCAGCAGGAGCCAGTGTGCGCATTACAGGAGAAAAAACAGGGACAGACGGAAAAACCTGGTATCAGATCCAGTATACAGGCAGCAATGGACAGTCTGGTACCGGTTATGTTTCTTCTTCCTACATACGTATTCCGGTTTCGTATTCCACAGATGCAAACTTTGAAGCGTACCTGACTTCCCAGGGATTTCCGGAAAGCTACAAAGATGGTCTGCGTCAGCTTCATGCCCAGTATCCCAACTGGGTATTCAGGGCGAAGAATACAGGAATTGACTGGAATACAGCTATTGAAAATGAGTCCGTTCTTGGCCGGAATCTGGTGGCAACAGGAAGCATTTCTTCTTGGAAATCAGTGGAAAGCGGTGCTTACAACTGGGATAACAGTACCTGGACTGGTTTTGACGGGAGCAACTGGGTAGCCGCATCCCAGGATATCATTCGTTATTATATGGTTCCAAGCACCTTTTTTGTTGACACCTA
>UQTA01000038.1 GCA_900543885.1 uncultured Clostridium sp. | reverse complement strand
GTGAGCATAGCGGACAGGGCGGAGGCGTTGCCTGAACACGCGAAGCGTGTGAGTTGGCCGGAGCCCTGTCTAATTGGCGGCGGAACAAAAGGTCCAGAAAATTGCCGTGAATGCGTTTATACATGGCAGGGCTCTTTCGGACCCTTCGCAATTAAATAGCAATTGCCATAACTATTATCCTTTCCAAAATATTTATATTATCATTCATCAGTATCTCAAACTCAGCTTCAAATATCCTACTGTTTTTATTTTAATAACATTATAATGATTTTACAACAACATTTATTATTTTCCCAGGTTTTCTCTCCCCCTCCTATCATATGTAAAAAAAGACCCCGCATGATCTCTCACACAGGGTCTTAAAATATTTACATATTTTGCCAGCTATTACTCGCAAACATATGGCATGAGTGCGATGTGGCGAGCGCGCTTGATAGCTACAGTTAAAGCTCTCTGATGCTTTGCGCAGTTGCCGGTGATACGACGAGGAAGGATTTTACCTCTCTCAGATACGTATCTCTTTAATTTGTTGGTGTCCTTGTAATCGATAACGCCATTCTTATCACCACAGAAAACGCAAACTTTTTTTCTTCTGCGCATTCCGCCTGGTCTTCTCATCTTAGCGCCCTCTGGTCTGTCTGTTTTATTAAATGCCATTGGTGTTGTCCTCCTTTATTATTAACCATGGAACATATCCGGCCTGATGGAGCCTAGTTGAACGGAAGTCCTTCGTCTTCAACTCCGTCCGGAATGTTCATAAACCCATCACCAATCGCGCTGGTAGGAGCCGGTCTCTGAGATGGAGCTGACTGTCCATAGCCGCTCATATCAGATGCCGCACCCTTACTATCTGCGAATTCCTGATCATCAAGGATGACTTCGGTGGTGTATACTCTCTGACCGTCCTTATTTACATAGCTGCCTGTCTGGAGTCTTCCGGAAACCAGCACACGCATGCCCTGACGGAAATACTTCTCTGCAAATTCACCTGCGCGGTCAAATGCTACGCAGTTAATAAAATCTGCAGTCTGCTCACTTCCATCCTGACCTCTGCGGCCTCTTCTGTCCACTGCAAGAGTGTATCTGGCAATTGCCATAGAACGCTCTCCCTGTGAATATCTTACTTCCGGATCTCTTGTTAATCTGCCCATTAAGATAACTCTGTTCATACGGTCACACTTCCTTTTTTAACTCCGCTTTCACGGTCTGGGTATGTCTTATGCCTCAACCTTAACGCATAAGTATCTGATCACTGGTTCCATAATACGAACGTGAGCTTCTACTTCGTTAGGGCATACAGAATCGGACTCGAACTGGATGAAGTAGTAGTATGCTTCATGAGACTTCTGGATCTCATAAGCAAGTCTCTTCTTACCCCACTCATCTACGTTGGTCACAGTGCCACCGAAACGGGTGATGTAACCTTTTACCTTTTCGATTGCTGCTGCACGCTCTTCGTCTTCAAGCTTCACATTCAGAACAACGGTTAATTCGTACTTGTTCATCTTGTTTTACCTCCTTGTGGTCTCTGGCCCCTGCTTTCAGTTTCAGGAGCAAGGATTTTATATGTCACGATTAGTTATTCTAGCAAAAAAAGGGCTTAAATGCAAGCCCTTTTTTGCTTTTTTCAGGTACTTTTTTTCACTGTCTTTTCCTTTTCTTTTTCTTTCAGGATCCAGCCTTCTTTAACCTCTGTTTTTTGCAAACATAACCGCATATTCAATGGAATTTCTAAGGCTTAATTCGCTTGCTTTTCCGGTTCCCGCCTGGTCGAAAGCAGTGCCATGATCTACAGACACGCGGATGATCGGCAGTCCCAGAGTAATATTTACACCTGCTACTGCATCCCATGCTTTCTTTTCATGATTGTATACAAAACCTACTACCTTTAACGGAATATGGCCCTGATCATGGTACATGGCAACTACAATGTCATACCAGCCGCCTCTTGCCTTGGAAAATACAGTATCCGGCGGTACAGGTCCGTCTGCATTGATGCCTTCTGCCTTTGCTGCCTCAATTGCAGGGATGATCTCATCAATCTCTTCTCTTCCGAACAGACCATGTTCACCGCTGTGTGGATTCAGACCAGCTACGCCGATCTTTGGCTCTTTGATACCCAGATCCTTACATGCCTTGTCTGCAATACGGATCACATCCAGTACACGCTGCTTCTTTACCCGGTCACAGGCTTCGCGCAGGGAAACATGGGTGGAAACATGAACAACACGCAGATTTTCATGTGCCAGCATCATAGTATAGTTCTTAGTACCGGTCATATCTGCATAGATCTCTGTATGTCCGGAATAATGATGTCCTGCAAGATTTACTGCTTCTTTATTAAATGCATTGGTAACAGTAGCATCTACCTTTTTATCCATTGCCAGTTCAATGACCTTTGTTACATATTTAAAAGCGGCGTCTCCGCACATAGCAGAAACTTCCCCTCTTTTTAACTGTGCCATATCAACCAGTCCCATATCCAGCACATCAATGGTTCCATATTCATACTTTGCCTCTGAAACGTCTTTGATTGCATGGATCTTCATTTCTGTATGTCCTACAATAGGAAGTGCTGCTTCCATTACACAGGCATCACCTACTACTACCGGATTGCAAAGGTCATATAAGGACTTGTCTGCAAATGCTTTTACTGTGATCTCGGGTCCGATACTGGCCGGATCCCCCATGGTGATACCCACGATCTTCTTTTCGCTCATATCTGCCTCCTGAAAAATGGAATAATAAATTTTGGGGTTACAGTTCAGCCTTGCGAAGATTTAGGGTTAAAAGTACGTTGAAAACTTGTTTTCATAAGTGCTTTTGGCGCTAAATCTTCATAAGGCAGACGCCCAAAGCTTCTTGTCCGCTGCAAGCGGGCAAGAAGATGCAAGGCTGAACTGTAACATTTTTTGTATTCAATATACCATACTTTATTGGAAATAGTATGTCATATGCTTAAATTACCTGCGCAAACACACTTGCTGACGCAGGCGGTCTGCAATCCTGCAATAAACAGGACCGGATGCTTCCACCCGGTCCCACTTATCTTACAGCCAAACCAGCTGTACTTATTCTTTTATTATCTGTTTACTTATTTCGCTGCTCTGCGCTTCTCTTCGATCTTATGCAGCCATGATACAAAGATCGGACAGCAGATAGCAGTTACGATGATAGCTGCAGTGATCTGGGCAGTTGCTGCTTCAGATACTGCAAGTAAGGTTGCATCTACAGCTGCTACAGATGCAGGAGTTGCTGCTGCGTTTCCTGCGGTTGTACCGATAGCACCGCCAACTTCCGGACGATCCATCTTTAACAGCTTGTATACAAGGTATCCTGCAAAACCTGTGATAAGAGTACAGCCAACACCTAAGAGGATTCCAGGAGCGCCTGCCTTGATCAGGTTCATGATGTTTAAGCCAGCGCCCAGAGGGAATGCGAAGAATGGGATCAGCATAGAAGCACCTGGTTCGCAGAACTTACGGATGTCTTCATCTAAGTTACCCATGATACAGCCTATGATTACAGGAATGATGCAGCCTACAAGTACGGACATCGGGATCTTTGCAACACCAGCAGCGCCTAAAGCTACCATGGTGAAGAAAGGACCATCGTTGATAGAAAGGATAGAAACAGCACCTACGTCTGTTGCATCACCGTACTCACCAGCTAATGCTGCGTACAGACCACCATTGGAGTTTGCCAGGGCACCTACGATTGCCAGTGTGGACAGTCCCAGAAAACCAGCTTCACCAAACAGCTTACCACAGATCAGACCAATGATAATACCCATACCAACTTTAACAGCCGTAATTACAACGCCTTTATAAACGGTAACACCTGCTTTTTTAAAGTTGATGGTTGTTGCGTTACAGAAAATGAACACTGCCAGGATCGGCATTGCACCTGATTTCCAAAGGTATGTAGTAAATGTACCATCAAACATGGTCCATACTGTACCGCCAAAGAAAGTGTTGACAAGTGCACCTAACAGCAGCGGAACTACCATTAAACCACCAGGAATTTTTTTCACGCTTTTCAGAATGTTCATTCTAGTATCCCCCTTATGTTAAATTATATTTTTTATTTTGCAGCGATCAGTCTTAAAACGTTATCTACTGTATAAGCCAGGTTCTCCTTGCTGTGATGACGGCTTATGGAGAAGTCCTGAGGCAGACGGTTAATAGGGAATACGGCGGTTACACCCATTTCGTATGCCTTATCGATCTCTGCATCATCTGCTCCGCCTACAACAGCGATCACATTTTTATCCTGTTTCTTTGCACGCTCTGCAATACCGATCACAACCTTACCGCGAAGGCTCTGGGAATCCAGTTTTCCTTCACCGGTGATAATGTAATCAGCATCACTGATCATTTCGTCAAACTTTACAGTATCCAGAACCGTCTGGATACCCATCTGCAGACGGGAGTTAAAGAAAGCGATCATGCCTGCGCCCATAGCGCCTGCTGCACCAGTTCCAGGAACTTCGCTGATATCTTTGCCAATTGCTTCTGTGATGGCACGGCTTAAGTTCTTGATACCTTCATCCAGTTCCAGTACCATTGCCTCATCTGCACCCTTCTGCGGTCCGAAGATGTGGGATGCACCAGTTGGTCCGTACATCGGGTTGTCAATATCGCACATGGTAACGATCTCAACTTTATTTAAGATCTCTGCCTTGCCGCTCAGATCGATCTTACAGATATCTGCAGTGGTTCCGCCGGTTGGAACAAATTCCTTACCATCTTTATCATAGAATTTTACGCCAACAGCTGCTGCTGCGCCGCATCCGCCATCATTAGTACTGGATCCGCCCAGTCCTACGATGATCTTTTCCACACCGCTTTGGGCTGCTGCTAAAATCAGCTGTCCAACGCCATAGGTAGTGGTCTTTCTTGGATCCTTGCGGTCTTCTACTAATGGAAGTCCTGCACAGGAAGCCATTTCGATCACTGCGGTCTTTCCTTCGTTGATCAGTCCGTAGTAGGAATCCATATCCTCAAAATAAGGATTTTTAACCTTTACAGTTACCTTGGTTCCGCCCAGTGCTGTGATAAATGCATCTACAGAGCCTTCGCCGCCGTCTGCTACAGGAACACAGGCTGTTTCAGCTCCAGGAAAATGTTTTTCAACTTTTTCCTTTGCGATCTCACAGATCTGCTCAGAACTTAAGGTTCCTTTAAAGGAATCAGGAATGAGAACAAATTTCATGGCTGTCTATCTCCTTTTACAAAATCTGGTCTATTATTCCCTTCAGCCTTGCATTTTTGCAAGGCTGAAGAGCTACACATTACTCTCTGACAATAACAGATACACCATCCGGGATAACAGTTACCTTGTAGTCATCCTTCTTAACAATAGCTTTTGCCTTCTCCATAGCCTCTTCCATGCTGTGTGCAGGAACCATATGCAGGTCTTCTACTAACTGGTCATCGCAGGAAGATACAAATACTACAGTTGCCTTTAACAGCAGTCTTGCAAAGATCTGGGACTGCCACTGATCGATAATGGTCTCTTCCGGCTTTCTGTCAAGGAAGGTCTTCATCATACGGTTCAGATCCTTCTCATCACGGAAGGTCTCATGGAAGTATTTTCCGCCGTGTCCGTCAGCAGCCTTGGAAAGCATGATGATAACGCCGCCTTCTTTTACAGTTGCCTCTGCTGCGGTCATACCCTTTACAGACTGATAAATGTTCTGATCCAGAGGATATCCGCCGTTTGTGGAGATAACGATATCTGCCGGAATTGCATCTACCTGGCACTTGGAAGCTAAGAACTCACGGCCTACTCTGTGAGCCAGATCACAGTCACCAGCTACTGCAAAAATAGGATCATGTGCTGCATCAATAACTACGTTTACAATGAAATCCAGTCTTGCTGCTCTTGCTGCATACAGCATATCGTTGTGAACCGGGTTGCCTTCAATAACACCAGTACGTGCATGAGGATCAGCGATAAATCCGGAGTTATGGTTGTACATAACAGTCTCGCGGCTTGCAACACCTGGAAGAATACTCTTTCTGCCGCCGGAGAAACCTGCGAAGAAGTGTGGCTCAATGAAGCCTTCTGCTACTAACAGGTCTGCCTCAGCTGCCAGACGGTTGATGATCAGATTGCCGCCGGAAGGAAGCTTGCCAAGGTATACCAGGTTATCCTTATCATCGCAGTCATGAACTACGATCTTCTCATTTGCCATGATCTCTGGACCAAACTTAGCTGCCAGCTCTTCTTTGGTAGTGGTTCTGTGAAGACCGGTAGAAATAAGGATCGTAATATCTGCATCAGGGTTGCCCTTGCGGATCTCAGCTAAGATCAAAGGCATCATAATGTGGCTTGGAACAGGTCTTGTATGGTCAGAAGAAATAACAACGATTTTTTTCTTTCCAGCTGCCATATCGCACAGTCTTGGAGTTCCGATCGGGTGCTCCAAAGCGTCCTGAACCAGTTCAGCACCGCTCTTTGGTGCCTTGTAGCTGTGAAGTTCAGATAACAGCACACCTGCTAAATGCTCATCCTCGATCTTTGCTGTTAATTTTTCTTTTCCATAAGGTAATAAAAATTCTTTCATCTTTTCTTCCTCCTGTTATAAATGATAGAATCGTTAGTTTTTAAGTTCCTTTATGTAAATTGTTATATAAGGGCAAAATTTTGAACTTATGCTTCTTTGATCTTTCGCAGTGCAAAGGCTGCTGCGTCGTCGGCTCCAAAAGCACCTGCTTTTGTTACCAGCTTCATTCCTTCGTACTTTCCGCCTTTTACGCGAACCAGCGGAATACCTACGCGGATCTCAGAAAGGATCTCAGAACCATCTGCTTCAATATTCATCAGCATTCCAAGGGCTGTATCACCGCCTGTTAAGAACACGCCGGATATCTTCACCTGATCCAGCACTTCCATAGCCAGACGTCCTATGATTGATCTGACCTTGTCACCTGTTTCTACAGGTCCCAGTCCCAGTTTCTCGCCTGCTTCAAAGGAAAGCTCCAGTTCATTTCTGTCATAAGATGTATTTGCAAGAAGCATGGTGTCTTTTCCTGCTTTCAGGGAATCCACTGTTTCTTTTAAGTAAGATTCTGTATTTTCTTTTCCGGAAAGAATGTTATGCATAGGAAGTTTTACCATCTTGATGCCTGCTTCCTCGCAGTATTTCATCTGCCGGTTAGTCACAGTACTTACACTTGCAACTACGCCTAAAGCCGGGAGAGACGGACGTTCCAGTTCCATCAGATTATCTGCCAGACCTGCAGTGCCTATGTAAAGTACCTTCTTGCCGGTCTTAGCAACTGCCTTTAAGACCTTCTTCAAGTCATCATTGCAGTCTGCGTCGCATACATAAATACGTCCCTCTGTAAAATCAAGATCATCGCTTCTCACATCCGGAAGTCTCTTTAAAATGATCTTCTCATCATAATATCTTCCCAACATCCGTACCAGATTATCTTCCACTACGGGATTTTTGGGATCACTGGCAAGTTCTGTGCGGCAGATCTCTACGCCATTTAAACACTGGACCCCGTCTACAGTGGTTCTCTTTAAATCTGGAAGAGCCGGTGCAAAGATCATCAGTTCCGGTTTGAAATGTTCATCTACCGCCTTGATCTCTGCTGCAATATTTCCTCTCATGGTGGAATCTACTTTTTTGATCACATGACGAAATCCATCAAAATCTACATTTTCCAGCGCATGGGATACGATCTGGTATGCATGATCTGGATGAACGTTTCTGGATTCCGTATCAATGACAATGGACCGGTCTGCACCCATGGGCTTGCCGCAAAACAGCACTTCTGTTGGAAAACCTCTTCTGCGCAGCTGGACTCCCGTGTCATTAGCTCCGGTAAAGTCATCCGCAATGATCAGGTATCTTTCTTCCAACCATTTCACCGCCTTTCTAATCGTTCACATTTGAAACATTTTTGTGAGAGTTCATATTTATTTTAGATTTATTTCTGATTCGTTTTATATTCTACATGGTTTTTCCTTTCTATTTCAATGAATTTATAGTATAATATGTTTAAATTTGCAACATTCATAAACATGAGGTGTCCTAAATGATAAAAAAAATCCGTATATTGGGGATTGCCCCCTATAAGGGTCTTGTCACTCTTATGAAACAATGCGCCCTTCAGTACCCTGAGATCGAACTGACTGCCTATGCCGGAAGCATGGAGCAGGGACTCTCCCTTGCCAAGCGCTACAGTGATCATTATGATGTCATTATTTCCCGTGCAAACACCGCCAACATGATCTCCCGGTCTGTCCATGTTCCTGTTATTGATATTGGTATCGGTTATTATGATGTACTGCGCTGTATTAAAATGGCCCAGAATACCGGAACAAAGTTTGCCCTGTTAGGCTTCCAGTCCCTGACTGTCATCGCCAAAAACCTCTGTGACCTTTTACAGATCCATGTAGATATCTTTTCTTTCTCCGTAGACAACTGGAAAGATTCCAGCACCCTCTTGGATCGGATGAAAGAACAGGGATACAAGACCGTTGTCTGCGATATGATCCCTTATGACCATGCGAAGATGATCGGCCTTACACCGATCATTCTTGCTTCCAGTTCTGAAAGTGTAAAACAGGCCATGGAAAATGCCATCGGCACCTGGCAGCAGTACCAGAAGCTGTGTAATTCCAATGCTATGATGCAGTCTTTGATCCGCAGCAGCTCCAACCAGTACCTGATCCTGGATCTGGACGGCCGCTGCCATTATTCCACTGTAGATGACGAAAAGGAAGAAGAATTTATCCAATGTCTCCAAAAAGAGCTTGGAAAATGCCGTACCACTTCCAGACGGTCCTTCTTTATCACACTGGAAAATCAGCTGTATTCTGTCCGCTCCAGTCTGGCTGAAGAGGGAGATTTCCCTTATATCATCTTCCGCATCATGTTATCCAAGATTCCTTTAAGCCACTCTAAATACGGCATTACCATTATGGATAAAGAACAGGCATTACAAAGCTTTATTGAAAGCTTTTACAGCAACACCGAACTGTCCCGAAAAGCAGCCGCTGCCATGGATCAGTCAGGTTCTTCTTCAGTCCCTCTTATGATCACCGGAGAGATCGGTACAGGCAAAGACCGTGTAGCTTATCTCCACTATGCAAAGAGCCAGTTTAATGATGAACCTCTCTACGTTGTGAACTGTTCCATGTTAAATGATAAAACCTGGAATTTCCTGATCAATCATTACAACTCTCCTTTTACAGATAATGGAAATACCATTTATATTTCCAATCTGGGAGTTTTGTCCCACCAGAGACAAAAGCAGCTGTTATCCATTATCCTGGATACCAATCTGCATATCCGAAACCGTCTGATCTTCTCCTGCACCCAGGCAAAGGACGGCCACATGCCCCACGCAGCCTTAGAATACACCAATATGCTTGGCTGCGTACCTCTTCCTATTAAACCCTTGCGGGAACAGAAAAATGACATCGTGCCTTCAGCGGCTCTTTATATTGATACATTAAACCAGGACCTGGGCTGTCAGGTAGTAGGTCTGGAAGATGGAGCTGCAAAACTGCTCATGGATTATGACTATCCATGCAACCGCACCCAGTTTAAGCGTATATTAAAAAAAGCAGTACTGGAAACCAGCACTGCTTATATATCCCGTGATACCATTGAAAAAATATTAAAAGAAGAGTCCACCTTTTTCCCGGATAATCATGAACCTCAGGTAGTGACACCTTCTAAAATATCTCATGAAAAAGAAAGTTTTTCCCTGAACTTAGAACAGCCTCTGGACCGTATCAATCAGGACATTGTCCAGCACGTATTAAACAGCTGCAATGGAAACCAGACCGCTGCGGCAAAAAAGCTGGGGATCAGCCGGACCACACTGTGGCGTTATATCAACCGCTGATCTCGTCTTTCTTTTTCAGGCCCTTTGTATTTTTTTCTACCAGTCTGCGGGCTGCCATGATCTGGTGCCCGCAGCCGGTACATTTTAAGCGAAAATCTGCTCCCACTCTTAAGATCTCCCATTCACTGCTTCCGCATGGATGAGGCTTTTTTAATTTAACAATATCTCCTACTTCGTAGTTTAAACGTTCTCCCGGCATATGTGTTCTCCCTGGTTTTTCTTTATTGATCATCCGTTCCAACAACGGTTCCCAAAACTTCTCCAATACTGTCAGAGATCACCAGATCTGCCTGTGAGTCTCTGGACGTTACGCTTTTATTGATCAGGACTAATTTATTGCCTCTGTAGTAGTCAATCAGTCCGGCAGCCGGATACACTACAAGGGAGGTTCCGCCTATGATCAGCATGTCTGCATTGCGGATATAATCAATGGACTTCTGGATCGTACGGTCATCCAGACCTTCTTCATAGAGAACTACATCCGGCTTAATGCGGCCGCCGCAGGTACAAGTAGGAACGCCTTCGCTTTTTCTCACATAGTCCAGATCATAAAACTGGCCGCAGCGGGTACAATAATTTCTGTGTACAGAGCCATGAAGCTCCAGCACTTCTTTGCTTCCTGCCATCTGATGAAGGCCATCAATATTCTGGGTAATAACAGCCTTTAATTTTCCTTCTTTTTCCAGTTTTGCAAGAGCTTTGTGCGCAGCATTTGGCTTTGCATCCGGAAACAACATACGGTCTTTATAAAAACGGTAGAACTCTTCCGGATTCTGTATGTAAAAGCTGTGGCTGATGATCCGCTCCGGCGGATATTTATATTTCTGGTTATACAGTCCATCTACGCTGCGAAAATCCGGTATGCCGCTTTCGGTGGATACGCCGGCTCCGCCAAAAAATACGATATTGTCGCTTTCACTGATCCAGTCTTTTAACTGCTGCCATTTTTCATCCATATGCGTTTCCTCCTTAAAAATATCATCTGCTCCCGGAATCTTTAGGGAAGACTCCGGCAGTACGTAATCTTTTATACGACCTCGTCTATAAATACCCCTTGCAGTGTCCGCACATATTCTGTCCAGAACGGCGGCGCAACCGTCAGTATCTCTTCAAGTGGCCTGTAGCCAAAGATCCACTGAGCCAGCTCATCCACATTTATCTCTAATACCTCACTGGAGAATGGGATCTGTTCACTGCCTTCTGCTTCTGCCTGCAGTCCCAGTCCGTTCATTGATTCCAATGTACTTCCATTTTTTTCCAGTTTCCACAGCCAGTTTCCCCCATTCTCTCTGACAATGGGATCTTTCACAGAAAGAACCGCCTGAAATCTGTTTTCCGGCACATCTTCCTTTAAACAGATCATTTCAAGCAATGCTTTTACATCTGTGATCCGGGCCATGATCGCCGGATGTGCGTCAGCGGGTTCCATTTCTGAAAGGCTGTAATAAAACCGTTCCTCTCTTTTTCCAAGTCCCCACCAGGCTTCCAGCCCATGAAGTTTTCCGTTTTCTTCATACCATCCGGTCACTTCTCCGGCTTCACTTTCCAGCTCTTTCTGAAGAAGCTCCATATAAGCCTGATCTCTCACTGTATAGACTTCATAACGTTTCTCAAGCCAGTTATTCATCCAGACCGCTGTGCTCTGTGCCTCTTCTGCCAGATCCAGCTTTCGTTTTTTCAGTCCTTTTTCCGGTTCATCACCTGGTTTCCAAACTGGCTGGTCGTAGATAAAGGCAAACTGGAACGGACGATAGATCGCCTCTGCCGCAGGCATCAGAAAACAAAATGGCTTCTTCTCTTTATTTAAATCCTGAAGCATCTTATAAAGAACCTGACGCATATAACCTTTGTGGCGCTGATCCGCGGCAGTCGCCACTCCTACAATATAAGGCAATTCCCATTTTTTCCCATTTACAGAAATGATATATGGATTTAAATGAGCCATGGTAAGCAGCTTTCCGTCTTCTCCCTCTATGGCCAGCACCTTACTGCCTGGAAGTTTTTCAGAAAAATAATAATCTGCAAAGCTTTTTGAATCTTCCGGAAATGCTTCTTCCCACAAAGGTCTGCATTTTCCATATTCACTTTTCTCTAAATATCGTACCATATCTGCCTCTTTCTTCCCAGCAACAAAAGCTTCTTGTCCCCTTAGTATTTCTTCTTTACAGAGTATTTTCTTGCAAAATCCACCGGATAATAGCTCATTTTCGCCTTGCGCAGTCCCGGCATTCCCACATCATCTTCTCTGTTTACCAGTGCCACATCCGGAAACTCATGAACTAAAAACTGCTGGTTAATGAACTGATACAGACCGTTGATCTCAGGATCTGCTTTTTCAATATGGATCACCGCCATATTTTCCCGCTCATTTAAGCTTCCCACTGTAAATGCCTTTAATTCTCCGTCAATGTAAACACCGGCCATTGGCACATTAAATGCGGAACAGTTCTTTAAAATATCATGGATACCGGCTACTTCATAGTCCAGGGAGATCTCATTTTCATAGGACTCCACCTTCTGCTGTCTCCATTTTTCCATAAATTGCCATACTTCCTGGCGGTCAGAACAACAGATCCTGCGGTATTCATATCTGCCTTCGTAGGTCTTTAAAAAGCCATTTAAACGGTTTTTCTTCTTGTGAAGCTTCTTACCGGCTAATGTACGCATGGCATTTCCATCGTAAAGATAGTCTTTTAAGTCATCTAATTCTGTTACTTCAAATTCAGCCGGATCCAGATCCAGATATTCTACGGCTTCTGCGTCAGCCAGAGAAATATAGAAAGGTTTGTGAAGCACATTGTCAAAATAATCTACCATCTGGTAAAAGAAATGCGGAAGATCTTCCTCTTTGCAAAGGGGCATGGCACTTGAAAGGATACCGTCCTTTTCCATAAGCCATAAAGCTGCCTTGCCTTCGCTGACTGCACACTGTACTTTATAATAATCTTTCCATAAAAAAGAGTCCAGGAATACGCTGTCACAGGTCTTGTTAGGCCTGAGACCATAAAAAGGGCGCAGCCTGGACATATCTTCAGCCTCTACGGGCTTGAAATTCAAATCCATTTTGTACCTCGTTTCTTTTTCGTTTGCAACAATTCACTCACGTTCCCGCGCTGGCGCGCTTTACTGCCTGCTTCGCAGCCGCTTATTTTTCTTTTGCTACGGTCCACTCACGTTCCCGCGCTGGTGCGCTCTACTGCCTGCTTCGCAGGCTGAACGTTCGTTGCAAGCGCACGAAAAATAAATGTCTGCTTCGCAGCCGCTTATTTTTCTTTTGCGCTTTGCATATTATACCACAACCCTTTGTCTATTACATTATTTTTTTCTGCGGTTGCTTTGGATTCCAAATTTGCAAAACTGACTGGCGCAATGGCAGTTTACATTCCTACTTCTTTCACCAAAAGCAATCTCTGCCCTGCTTTAATCTGTTCTCCCAAAAGATCATTGGTAGTAATGATGTTTCCCATGGTAGTATGAAATTTTTTTGCAATATCCCACAGGGAATCGTCTTCCTGGACAATGTACCCGGCGATACCTGGAATTGCCTGCAGAGCCTTTAAATCCAGTGGTTCTTCTTTTACTCCTGTTATCACCGTTTCCATCACCGGCTCTAATATCATAAAATCAAGAGCCGCCACAGCTTTGATCTCCACTGTATCATTTCCGGTCATAAGCGCACTTAACTGTTCCAGTCCGGCATCCAGCTGATAAATACTGTTTTTTGTAATACCTGCCGCCTGGGCACTACATTTAAAAGGGATCTGACGGGAAACAGAGCGGATCGGTGCCTTATCATCACTGGTAAGGTAAAGGATCGTTACATCTAAAATCCCTTCGATCAGCAGACCGTTCTCCTGGGGCTCTGCCTCATCTAACTGGATGCTTCCCTGGGTATGGCAGATCTGTAAAATACGTTCTGTCTGCCCCAGGTGTATTTTCTCCCCGATCCGTGGCTTACATACATTTTTGGCGATCAGACGATCATATTGTATGGTTTCTGTCTGCGGGATCAGTTTCCTGCTGTTGGAATACATATCCTGAATCAATGTTTCCTCTTTTTCTTCATATAACCGGATATCCAATTCCAGCACCGCATCCACGTCCAGCTCCCGCATCTGACCGTCTGCATCTGGTTTTACTTCCACTTCCTCATGTGCCAGCCGTACCGATACCATAGGAATCTGACCTTCGTGAGCCTGAGAAAGCTCTATATCCCCGGAAAATGGCAGTACTTCTTCCATCCACTGTACGGGCATATTTTCTTCCTCTGTTTCATAGATAACGAATACATTTAACTGGCCTTCCAGATATAAACGGCCTTCCAAGGGCTTTACTGTGGGATTTCCAATATGAAGTTCCTTCCACAAAAGCCTTGCAATATCCGGTCTGCCTCCTGTTACATCCATGTTTTCCCGTATACGATAGGTATCCTTCCTGTGTAATACCATTGTCATCGGTGAAATGATCCCGTTTTTTATCTCCGGCGCATCTTCTCCTTCTTTCTCCGTTTCCATGTTTCCTGCCGTCCCAGGTATTTTCACCTCAGACGCTGCATATGCATTTTCTTCTCCTTCTCCCCGTATTTCCACCGTAATAACTGCCTGGACTCCCAATTTTCTGGAATTGATCATTTCTGCCTTCATATCTTCCAGGATCCAGCTGGCAGTTGTATTATCTCCCTCTGTAAATCCCGGTACGTTTACCGTTTCCTCAAAAGGGATATTGCCCCCAAGGGTCTCCAGACCGCCATCTTCCTTCCTGTAAAGAACCGCAAATTCCATTTTTCCTTTTACGGTCATCTTCTCATCCTGGATCGTTCCATTTTCTCCCAGTATTCTTGCAGTATCCAAAATCACCTGCTCCATATCTTCCAATGTATCCGGAACAATAAAATCTTCATCCAGAGTGATCTGGGTCACTGTTTTTCCTTTCCACCGGTTCATATGTATCTGTTTCTTTATTAATTCCATAAAAAACACCTGCCGTTCTCATAGTCTTTTACGAAAGTCTATGCGGACAACAGGTGTTTTATACTTTACTGTTTTTCTAACTTTTCTTTTAAACGGCGGATCTCCTCTTCCATCTGAGACATGCGTTCCTTCATCTGCTCATATTCTTCCAGTGTCATGGTCTCTTTCCGTCTTGGAATCGTAACTCCGTCTTTCTTTACCGGTCTTGCAGGGATACCCACAGCCGTTACATTATCTTCCAGAGGCTTTAAAAGCACTGCATTTGCAGCAATGGAACAGTTATCGCCGACCTCAAATGCGCCTAATATCTTAGCTCCGGCGCCAACCATTACATTGTTTCCAAGAGTTGGATGACGCTTGCCCTTCTGGGTTCCTACACCGCCCAGAGTGACACCCTGATAAATGGTACAGTTATCGCCAACCACCGCTGTTTCACCGATGACCACTCCGGAACCATGGTCAATTAAGATGCCGTGTCCTAACTGAGCTCCCGGATGAATCTCAATGAGAGTAAAAAACCTGGCGATCTGTGAGATCAGTCTGGCTATGAAAAACATTTTATGTTTATAAAACCAGTGTGCAAACCGATGCCAGATCAGCGCATGGATCCCCTGATATAAAAGCAAAACTTCCAGGGCGCTTCGGGCTGCCGGATCTCGTTCCTGTACTGCCTTGATGTCCAGCCAAATGTCTTTGAGTATCATAATGCTGCTCCCTTCTAATGCATCCTCAATGCGTCACTCATGGACACGCGCTGACGCGCTCTACTGCCTGCTGCGCAGGCGAGACCTTCGTTAATGGCCCATGAAAAACAAATGTCTGCTGCGCAGCCGCTTGTTTTTCTTTAGGGCTCATTATATCTTATACTCAGGTCTCCCGCGCTGACGCGCTCTACTGCCTGCTGCGCAGGCGAGACCTTCGTTAATGGCCCATGAAAAACAAATGTCTGCTGCGCAGCCGCTTGTTTTTCTTTGGGGCTCATTATATCATATACATTTTTTTCAGAAAAGAGCATGCATTTTATTTTCTTGTATTTTCTTTGCATTTTTATCGAAACACAACCGGAAGATCCAGAAGCTCTGTTTTTACCACAATATAGGGGCTGGAGCTTTCTGTGCCCTTGTCTTCTCCGTTTTCAGGTCCTTTCAGCTCTGTATCAATAACAATGGAATTTCCCGTCAAATACAGTTCATTGACACAGATACTGTATCCGCCGCCTTCCTGGGGCCCGTATCCCACCGCTATGTACAGATTTTCATCTGTGGAATACGTCATTTTAAAGGGGGCTGACATTTTCTGAGCAATCAGCGTCTGCAGTTCCTCAGGAAGTTCACTGTCAGGAACAGGCGTAATGGTAAGATCCCTCACTTTTTCCTCTTTTTTCTCCAGAATACTGCAGCCGGATAAAAACAGGCAGACTGCCATTGCCACGACCCAGACTGTACATAAAAAACGTTTCACATTTTTCACAAAAAATCTCCCGGATATACTGTTACAACAATATATCCGGGAGATGTTATTTCTATGTTTGTCCGTTTAATATTTATCAGCAGATCTTTCTGATCCAGCCTTCCGGAGCTTCGATGCGTCCCATCTGGATACCAGTTAAAGTATCATACAGCTTCTTGGTGATCGGTCCCATTTCCTCCATACCGCTTGGGAAGCAGATCTCTTTGCCATGATCTACAACTTTGCCTACTGGAGAGATAACGGCTGCGGTACCGCAAAGTCCGCACTCAGCAAACTCACTTAACTCAGACAGCTTAACAGGTCTCTGAGTAACCTTTAATCCAAGATAGTGCTCTGCAACATATACCAGAGAACGTCTTGTAATAGAAGGAAGGATAGAATCAGACTTAGGAGTAACAACTTCGCCGTCCTTGGTTACAAACAGGAAGTTTGCACCACCGGTCTCTTCTACATAGGTTCTGGTTGCAGGATCCAGGAACATGTTCTCATCAAATCCATTTGCATGTGCTACTTCATGTGCATGAAGGCTCATTGCATAGTTCAGACCAGCTTTTACATGACCGGTTCCATGAGGTGCTGCACGGTCAAAATCACTGACACAGATAGTAATTGGCTTAGCGCCATCCTTAAAGTATGGTCCAACTGGTGTTGCAAACATTCTGAACTGATATTCCTGAGATGGCTTAACACCGATAACAGGGCCTGAAGCAAACATGTATGGACGGATGTATAAGGTTGCGCCGCTTCCGTAAGGTGGAACCCATGCTGCATTTGCCTTAACAACCTGATCTACTGCGTCTAAGAATTTCTCCTTAGGGAATACTGGCATTTCCAGTCTGGCTTCAGAATCCATCATACGTTCTGCATTCATATCAGGACGGAAAGTAACGATGCTGCCGTCTTCTGTGGTGTAAGCCTTTAAGCCTTCGAAACACTCCTGGCAGTACTGTAAGATACCTGCACATTCGTTAATTGTAACATTTGCGTCTGCGGTCAGAGTTCCCTCATCCCATGCTCCGTCTTTATAGTTTGATACATAACGCATATCAGTTGGCATATATGAAAAACCGATATTTGCCCAGTCAATGTTTTTCTTTTCCATGATCTTGTATCCTCCATTTCTCTTTTCCTATTCATCCTTGTATTCCTACAACTGCCCTACTTTTTCTGCCTTAAATCTTACTGTAAAGCATTTTCTGAATAGCTGTAACTAATTTAATGACCATTATAGTCTCATTATTTTTGAAAATCAATGAAAATCTATTTCATATGCTATACAATTCATGCATATCTGGTATAACCGTAAGATTTAACCAGCGTTTTTTCTATACACTCTGGTTATTTTCCCGCGCCTTCTCCTGCAAAATACTCTTTCGTCAGCTTCACAACGGTTCCGGAAAGAAGGAACAGCGCGATCAGGTTTGGGATTGCCATAAGACCATTAAAAGTTTCTGCAATATTCCACATCAGGCCCAGATCTGCCGTAGCACCTAAAATAGCCACCAGTGAATATGCTACCATAAAAGGCTTTATAACCTTTTCAGAGAACAAAAATTCAATACATCTTGCGCCATAAAGTCCCCATCCAAGAATAGTGGAAAAGGCAAAGCAGCACATAGCAACCGCTGTAAAAACAGATACCCAGTTTCCATATACAGATATAAAGCCCTGAATGGTCAATTCTGCGCCTGCTGCCTGTCCATAACCTACAGGAACCTGACTGCACAGGATAACAAGGGCTGTTAATGTACAGATGACAATGGTATCTGTAAATACCTCAAAAATGCCGAACATACCCTGTTTTACCGGTTTTCTGGTATCTGCACATGCATGAGCGATAGAACCTGTACCAAGACCTGCCTCATTGGAGAAAATACCTCTGGATACACCCTTTTTCATGCTCATAAACAGGCTTCCTACTGCTCCTCCAGTTACTGCCGCCGGTTTAAAAGCACCTTCAAAAATAGCCTTAAATACAGACGGAAGCACCTGGATCTTAAACAGGACGATGCCCACTGCCAATACAATATAAAGAAGCGCCATAAAAGGAACCAGCTTTTCTGTTACCTGTCCAATACGTTTTACTCCGCCTAACAGGATCAGCGCTACCAAAGCTGCAATAATAATACCCTGGATCAGATTTGATGTTTTTACTGCCCCATCTGAGATCAGTCCACAACTTAAAAGCGCTGAGTTTACAGCAGTTGTAATAGTGTTGACCTGGGTAGCGTTTCCTGTACCAAATACAGTAAGCACGCCAAAAGCGGAAAACAGAACAGCTAAAAACTGCCAATTCTTTCCAAGTCCATTTTTAATATAGTACATAGGGCCGCCTACCAGTTCGCCTTCTTTGTTTGTCTCACGGTAATAAACAGCCAGAGTTACCTCTGCAAACTTGGTACACATGCCAAGTGCGGCGGAGATCCACATCCAGAACACAGCTCCAGGTCCTCCAATGGCGATCGCTCCGGCTACACCGGCAATATTTCCCGTTCCCACCGTGGCCGCCAGCGCCGTACACACCGCCTGAAACGGAGTCAGCGCACCATCGGAAGCATTTCGCTTGCGGAACATTCTTCCAATGGTAGTCTGGATGGCATAGGGGAACTTGCGGATCTGCAAAAAACCGGTACGGCAGCTTAAATAGAAGCCTACACCGATGATGCAGACCATTGCAGGAACGCCCCAGATAAAATCATTTACAACCTGGTTAATTGATTCAATGGTGCTGAGCATGGATAAATCCTCGTCTTTCTAAATCAAAATATTAGCTGTAGTGTAGTTCAGCCTTGCATCTTAAAATTTAATGTCCTTTCCTTCCAGACGCCACTGTCTGAACTCTGCAGATGCAGACAGAAGAAGGTCTGAAGAAGAGTTTAATGCTGTTTCCACAGAGTCCTGGATCACACCGATAATAAAACCGATACCTACGATCTGCATGGCAATGTCATTGGAAATACCGAAAAGTGAGCATGCCATAGGGATTAACAGCAGGGAACCTCCGGCTACGCCAGATGCGCCGCAGGCGGACAAAGTTGCCAGAACGCTTAAAATAATGGCACTTGGGATATCTACCATAATACCAAGGGTATGAGCTGCTGCCAGTGTCATAACTGTGATCGTAATAGCCGCACCATCCATATTGATGGTCGCTCCCAGTGGGATAGTAACAGAATACGTATCCTTATCCAGTCCCATTTCTGCGCAGGCTTCCATATTAATAGGAATGTTTGCAGCAGAACTGCGGGTGAAGAATGCAGTAATGGCACTTTTCTTTAAGCACTTAAAGATCAGCGGATATGGGTTCTTACGGATGCACCAGAATACCAGAATCGGGTTGGTGACAAAGTAGATAAACAGCATAGAGCCTAAAAGCACTGCTAACAGTTTACCATATTCTGTAAAAGTTGAAAGCCCATTTACAGAAACTGTATTGTATACAAGACCCATGATACCAAAAGGAGCACACTGGATGATCCAGGTAACGGTCTTAGAGAGAGCTGCAGAAATATCGTTTAAAGACTGCTTGGTAGTATCAGATGCCTTACGAAGGGCAATACCAATAAGAACCGCCCACACAAGGATACCAATATAATTGGCAGATACCAGGGACTGTACCGGGTTGGTGACCACATTCATAAGAAGGGTTCTTAAAACTTCTGCCACACCCTGAGGTGCTGCCATATCAGCAGCTGCCTCTGACAGAGTCAATGTTACAGGAAATGCACTGCTTGCAGTAACTGCTACGATAGCTGCAAGGAAAGTACTGAACATATACATAATGATAACCGTACGGATCACGCCTCCGTGGCTTGCCCCTGCATAGCACAGAGAACTGATGACCAGGAAAAATACCAGTAATGGTGCAATAGCTTTTAACGCCCCAACAAATACATCACCCAAAATAGCGATACCGCCTTCGGACGGAACAAACATTCCTAATAAAGCGCCGATCACAAGACCAGCCACGATTCTCTGCACCAGGCTGATCCCAGTCCAGACCTGAATTATTTTTTTCATACTTTTTTCTATCCCTTCTGTTTGGTAAAGTGTTAAAAAAACGCGACGAGAACCATTATACACAACACGTGTATAAAATACAAATGTTTTTTTATGGCGGACATTTTGAGGTGAGTATTTTTCTAACATTCTTTATTATAGTCTGTCATCCATTGCATTATTTTATTATGTTACATTTTTTTACATTTAATTGCGAAAACTTGTCCAAAAACGCTTGCTATTATTCAGTAAATATGTGACAATTTATTTTATAACTGTATACTGACTATGTATAACATTAAAATGTTCTCTCGGAATCTTTCTGTACCTGATTTTGCGAAAAATCGGTCGCAAAGGCAGATGCAGGAAAGACTCTGAGAGGACATTAAAAATAAAAGGAGGAGCCAATGGACAAAATTGAACAGAAGATTTTAAATACCATTGATGCACACCGGGAAGAGATCATTAACATCGGACGTGATATCTGGGAGCACGCAGAATGCGGTTATAAGGAAGTCCGAACTTCCAGGTTGTTCCAGGATCATATGAAAAAGTTAGGTCTTTCCGTAGAAAATGGGCTGGCGATCACCGGTGCAAAGGCATACCTGAAAGGAAGCAAAAAAGAACCGGTCACAGTTGCCCTGGTAGGTGAACTGGATGCACTTCCTATTCCAGACAGCCCTTCAGCTAATCCTGAAACAGGCGCTGCCCACTGCTGCGGACACAATGCACAGATGGCTGCACTGATGGGATCCGCTTTCGCACTGTGTGATCCGGAAATAAAAGAAGCTCTTGACGGAGAAGTGGTCTTCTTTGCTGTGCCTGCTGAAGAATTCGTAGAGGTTGAGTTTAAAAACCAGCTGATGAAGGATGGAAAGATACGTTACGGCGGCGGCAAAAGCGAACTGATCCGTATCGGAGCATTTGACGATATCGATGTTGCAGTAGGGCATCACGCCACCATAAATGCCGATATACAGGTAATAAATAATACAAACAACGGATTTTTAAACAAGATCGTACATTTTTACGGAGTTTCATCCCATGCTGCAGATGCACCTTATAAGGGTGTAGATGCCTTAAATGCAGCCACCCTGGCGATTCAGGCTATTAATATGCAGCAGGAAAGCTACAGAGACCAGGATTCCGTCCGTGTTCACGGCTTTATTTCAAGAGGCGGTACTGCCATGAACATCATTGCAGACCACACTACCCTGGAATATTCCGTCCGTGCAAACAATATCCGGGCCATTGAAAATGCCAACGAAAAATTCGACCGTGCAGTAAAAGCAGGCGCCATGGCTTCCGGCTGCGGTATCGATATCTTCACCCTGCCCGGTTATCTTCCTACCGTACCTGTAGATGACCTGAGGGCGGTTAATGAAGCCGTTTCCATTTTCACAGATAAATATAATGTAAAAATGGCGGATCCGAATCTCAAAGATGGCGGTTCTACTGATTTCGGTGATCTTTCTTCATTAAAGCCTCTGCTCCAGTTTTACACCGGCGGATATACCGGTGTCCTTCACGATAAGAACATGCATCCTACTGATGAAGACATTGCCTATGTTCTCCCGGCAAAGATCTTCGCTCTGACCGCTTACAATCTTCTGAAAGAAAAAGCACGTTATGCAAAAGAGCTGAAAGAAAACTTCAAACCAGTAATGACCAAAGATGACTACATCAATTACATGGAAGCCCACATTTTAACTGAGTCCATTCCTGCTACCCCGTTAAAATTCCCGCTGGACCAGTAAACGGCTCATCACCGTCATAAGCAGAATATAAACTCTATACATAACCCCTCAGATACTTTCATAGACTGTACAAAAGTATTCTGAGGGGTTTTCCTTTTGAAAGATTATATTGAAGAACGGGCTGTAGCCATTGCTAATTACATCATAGATCACAACGCTACGGTACGCCAGACTGCGAAGAAATTCGGAATTTCAAAATCTACAGTACATAAAGACTGTACGGAAAGGCTTATCTCCATCAATCCGTCTCTGGCTGCTCAGGCTAGAGTTGTCCTGGACTTGAACAAGTCTGAGCGCCACATCCGGGGTGGAATGGCCACAAGAGAGAAATACCAGCACAGATTGGCGATCTGCAGCCGGGAGGAGAAGTAATTTTTATCCATCTGCCGCCTGCAGAACTTCCATCAGAGTATCTTTTAACGCAAGAGATGCTCTGGAGTGATAACTGCCAGGCGGCAGTGCTATCCCTAAGTCAATAAAGGTACTCTCTTTTCCTAATGATAAGAATTCAGCATTTCTGAAATAATGTCTGGAACTATAATAGGTAAACGCAAGCCCCAGACCTGCTGCCCCCATAGCAGCTGCCATAAGTGCTGACAGAGCATGATTACTGGCAATGGGCTGTTTAACCGTCTTCTCATGGTAGCTGTTCCCATCAGCGTGATCACCTGCACTGTTTATAACTTTGTGATCGCTATGGTTCTGTAACGTAATATTAGGTTTTACCGAAACGGGTCTTCTGTCTTTCTTTGCAGAAGATCCGTTTTTATGTATAATAAATGGAGAAAAAACAAAACGGAGGAATCTCCCATGGCCAAAAAATCCAACCGCAACACCCGGGGGCGCATTGTAAGTGCAGCTTGGAAGCTGTTTTATGAGCAGGGATATGAAGATACAACGGTAGAAGAGATCATCGAGCTTTCTGGTACTTCTAAAGGCTCTTTTTACCACTATTTTGACGGCAAAGATGCCCTTCTTTCTACTTTAAGCTCCCTTTTTGATGAGAAATACGAGGAACTCACCGGACTTCTGACACCGGAAATGACTGCTATGGAGCAGCTGCTGTTTTTAAACAGGGAACTTTTTCATATGATCGAGGACAGCATTTCCCTGGACCTGTTAGCAAGGCTTTATTCTACCCAGCTGACTACCAATGGGGAAAAACATCTGTTAGACCACAACCGGATCTACTACAAGCTGCTGCGAAAGATCATCGCCAAAGGTCAGGCTGAAGGCCAGTTAAGCAGCCGTTCCAATGTAAATGAAATGGTAAAGCTATATGCTCTCTGCGAACGTGCCCTTCTTTATGACTGGTGTCTTTGTGCAGGAGAATATGCTCTGACAGAATACAGCGCAAAGGTCCTTCCGGGATTTTTAAGCAGCTTTCTTCCTTAAAAGTGTGCAGCCTGCTGTGGATATTATTTTAATTCTTATTTTTTGTATATGTTTTATTTTTTATAATCGTACAGTTATTTTTTCTATATAAACAATTGGTTTTTATCACATTTATTTAGTATTCGTACAGTATTTATTCTATACTTCATTCTGTATTGTAGTCTATCTTTATGTATGTTATAATCGTCCTCAATATTATGTTCTCCCGAAATCTTTCCATGCACGAAAGACTACGGGAGAACATTATTTCGAGGAGGAATAATATTATGATCTCAGGACAAGTAGGTATTCTGTCAGCCATTGTGATCTATCTGCTTGCAATGGTATACGTAGGATTCTATTTCAGCAAAAAAGGCAGCGGTGATTCCGCTGATGATTTCTATCTGGGCGGCAGAAAGCTTGGCCCGTTTGTAACAGCTATGAGTGCAGAAGCCTCTGATATGAGCAGTTGGCTGTTAATGGGACTGCCAGGCGTTGCCTATCTCACCGGTATTGCAGACGCAGGTTGGACCGCTATCGGCCTGGGCATCGGCACTTATTTAAACTGGCTGATCGTAGCACAGCGTCTGCGCCGTTACTCCATCATATGTAATGCCATTACTATTCCCGATTTCTTTTCCCGTCGTTTTAAGGACAATAAGAATATCCTGATGTGCATTTCTGCCATTATCATCCTTATTTTCTTTATTCCTTATACGGCATCCGGATTCAAGGCTATCGGAACACTGTTTTCCAGCCTTTTTGGCACTGATTACCATGTTGCCATGATCATTGGCGCGGTTGTTATCGTAGGCTATACAGTCATGGGAGGCTTCATGGCAGTTTCCACTACAGATCTGATCCAGAGCGTGGTTATGTCCATTTCCCTGATAGTCATCGTATTTTATGGAATCCATATGGCTGGCGGCTGGAACGAAGTTGTAAACAACGCTACATCTTTAGCAGGTTATCTTTCCATGACCCAGCTTCACGACAGGGCATCTGCCTCTGCTGCACCATACAGCCTGTTTTCCATTATATCTACACTTGCATGGGGGCTTGGCTACTTCGGTATGCCTCATATCCTTCTTCGTTTCATGGCCATTGAAGAGGAAAAGAAACTGGTGCTTTCCCGCCGGATCGCAACTGTATGGGTACTGATCTCCATGTGTGTTGCCATTCTCATCGGTATCATCGGATACGGTGCTTCTGTAGCAGGTTCCATCCCCATGTTTTCCACCAGTTCCCAGTCTGAAACTGTTATCATCCAGTTTGCCCATCTTCTTGGACAGAACGGCTTCTTACTGTCACTGATCGCAGGCGTTGTCCTTGCCGGCATCCTGGCATGTACCATGTCAACTGCTGATTCCCAGCTTTTAACTGCTGCTTCCGGCGTATCCCAGAACCTGCTCCAGGACTTTTTAAAGATCAAAATGAGCACTGCTGCTTCCATGAATGCAGCCCGCTTCACTGTTATGGGAATTGCCATTGTTGCTGTTTTTCTGGCATGGAACCCGGACAGCTCTGTATTTACTATCGTATCCTTTGCATGGGCCGGCTTTGGAGCCTCCTTCGGACCTCTGGTACTGTTTGCTCTCTTCTGGCGCCGCACCAATATGCAGGGAGCACTGGCCGGCATGATTACCGGAGGTGTCATGGTCTTTGTATGGAAGTACCTGGTACGTCCATTAGGCGGAAACTTTAATATTTATGAACTGCTTCCTGCATTCATTCTTTCCAGCCTTGCGATCATCATCGTCTCTCTTCTTACAAAAGAACCTTCAAAAGAAATCTATGATGAGTTTGATTCTGTAGGAAAATAATAAATACCCCTCTTAAGCACTTTCAAATGCTTAAAAATATTGCTCTTAAGAAAGTCTTGACAAATCTTCTTATGTGTCATACTTTAAACAGGTATTAATGATAATTTTTATCAAAAGCAGGGAGCTGCTGCAAAATACTGCAAAAACATGTAAAGAAACGCAATCCGTATTTTGCAGCAGTCCCAGCAAAGGAGCCTTATATGACACTTCGAGATTTACCCATTGGAAAAACCGCAACAATTTTATCCGTTGGCGGAGAAGGAGCTCTGCGCCAGCATTTTTTAGACATGGGACTTATCCCAAAAGGAGAAGTAACCATGGTCAAATATGCGCCCATGGGGGACCCCATGGAACTGCGCATCCATAGTTACGAACTGACTCTGCGTCTTGCAGATGCTGAAAAAATAGAGATCACAGACGTCAGAGATCCGATCATCCCTCAATCCCCTGGGGAGGCTATGACCCGTCTTGAACGGTCCACCCCTCATCCAGGCCTTGGTGAAGGCGGAAAATTCCACGAAAAATCTACGGAAAATCCGCTGCCTGATTCACAAACACTTACCTTTGCCCTGGCAGGCAATCAAAATTGCGGCAAAACAACTTTATTTAACCAACTGACTGGTTCCAGCCAGCATGTAGGCAACTTTCCCGGCGTTACTGTAGACCGGAAAGATGGTGTGATCCGCGGATACAGCAACACACTGGTTACCGACCTTCCAGGCATCTACTCCATGTCTCCTTATTCCAGTGAAGAGCTGGTCACCAGGAGTTTTCTTTTAGATGAACATCCAAATGGCATCATTAACATTGTAGATGCCACAAACATTGAGCGAAACCTTTATCTGACCATGCAGTTAATGGAACTGGATATTCCTATGGTCCTGGCTTTGAATATGATGGATGAAGTACGTGAAAATGGGGGATCTATTCTGGTAAACCAGATGGAAAACATGCTTGGCATCCCGGTCATTCCTATTTCTGCTGCTAAAAATGAAGGTATTGATGAGCTGGTAAGCCACGCAGTCCACGTTGCAAAATACCAGGAACAGCCAAAAGAAATGGATCTTTGTGATGCAAAAGACGACGGAGGTGCCGTCCATCGCTGTCTCCACGCCATTATGCACTTGATCGAGGATCATGCCAAAGCTGCCAGGATTCCTGTGCGTTTTGCCGCTTCCAAGCTGGCAGAGGGAGATCCGCTGATCATAAACAGCTTAAATCTGGATGAAAATGAAAAAGAGATGATCGAGCATATCATCCAGCAGATGGAAACAGAGCGCGGCCTGGACCGTGCTGCCGCCATTGCCCATATGCGTTTTGACTTTATTGAGAAGATCTGCGACACTTCTGTAATTAAGCCAAGAGAAAGCAAAGAACACCTGCGCAGCGTGAAAATGGACAAGATCCTTACTGGAAAATATACTGCTATCCCCTGTTTTGCAGGTATTATGGGACTGGTATTCTATCTTACTTTCGGCGTGATCGGTGCCTTTTTGTCTAACCTGCTGGATAATGGAATCTCGGCTATTTCCACGCTGGTGGACCATTTCCTGATTCAGTGGAATGTAAACCCAGTGATCCATTCCCTTGTTATGGACGGTATTTTCAACGGTGTAGGAAGTGTATTAAGCTTCCTACCTATTATCGTTACGTTATTCTTCTTCCTTTCACTGCTAGAAGACAGCGGATACATGGCAAGAGTTGCTTTTGTCATGGATAAACTGCTGCGAAAGATCGGACTGTCCGGGCGCAGTATCGTTCCCATGCTGGTTGGCTTTGGATGTACCGTTCCTGGCGTTATGGCAAGCCGTACACTGCCCTCAGAACGTGACCGTAAAATGACCATCCTGCTGACACCTTTTATGAGCTGTTCTGCCAAGCTGCCTATCTACGCATTTTTCACCGCAGCTTTCTTCCCTGATAAAGGTGCTCTGGTAATGATCGCACTATACTTTGGCGGTATATTCATGGGTATTTTAATGGCTCTCATCTTCCGTGAAACCTTATTTAAGGGTGAAGCAGTTCCTTTTGTTATGGAGCTTCCAAACTATCGTATGCCTGGTGCTAAAAACGTAGGTCATCTTCTCTGGGATAAAGCAAAGGATTTCCTGCAGAGAGCTTTTACCGTTATTTTCATGGCTACCTTAGTCATCTGGTTTTTACAGACCTTTAATTTGCACTTAAATATTGTAACTGACTCAAAAGACAGCATCCTTGCTATGATCTCCGGACTGATCGCCCCATTGATGAATCCTATGGGACTTGGAGACTGGCGGATCGCAACTGCCCTTATTACCGGATTTTTAGCAAAGGAAAGTGTGGTCTCTACTTTGTCCATCCTCTTTGGAAAAACAAGTGTCCTGGTTTCCAGCATAACACCACTTTCTGCGGCCAGCCTGTTAGTCTTCTGCCTGCTGTACACTCCATGTATCGCAGCTATTGCTTCTATTAAGAGAGAGCTTGGCGGAAAATGGGCCCTGACTGTGGTATTTTTACAGTGTGCCATTGCATGGATCGCAGCTTATGCTGTTTATCTGGTTGGTGGGCTGCTCTTGTGACATGCTCCCCCCACTTAGCTAACGCTTGAAGTGGGGGCTTCTCGTTCGATTGCCCGATAGGGCAAAGCATAAGCGAGCTATCCCCGTGTGTCCCACGGTTCTGTTGGAATCTTATTTGTATT
>UQTA01000037.1 GCA_900543885.1 uncultured Clostridium sp. | reverse complement strand
CTGCTGAAAAAGGAATTGGCAAATGGAAAATTGATGATCGGCGAGTCGGCAGGCGCAATTATATGCGCTCCAAGCATCCAATATATCGAGCAAATGGATGAAAAGCCGGAGGACTACTCACAAGAAGATGATGCAGGGATTGATTTGATTGATTTCTATGTTCTTCCGCATTATCTTACAGCACCATTTAAGAAAGTTACCGAGAAAATAATGACTGAGTTTTCGGATTTGAATCTATGCCCAATTAACAACCGTCAGGGAATTGTAATTGATGGTGAAGATTCAAAGGTTATTTGCAAAGACTAATTTGAAAATTCCATTCTAATAAATTGCATGATAACTTAGAGTAAAAATGAATACCCATTAGCCGGAAATGAATAGAAAATGAATAAAAGTGTGGTGTTTCGTATAATTATGAGTTAGTATGCATCAGACACACTTTTGTAAAAAGGGAGTTTAACAAAGAAAAAATGGCGGAAATTGCAGTGAAAAAGGTGTTGCGAAATTACAGGGAAAGTGATACCCTTTTAAAGGCTCAACTGAAAACTTGCAGCATCTGGAAAAGTATGTATGATTGTCAGGTCAATTTCCCGAGATTTCTTAAAGAGGGAGAATGAACGATACCAGGAATACATATTGGGAAGTGGGGTGAAAATCCCCCGCAGCTGCCTCTACTGTAATTATGTGACTGATGATAATACAAAGCAGTCACAAAGGGGACAAAGGACAAAATGTCACTGCGAAAGCGGGAAGACGTCCGGAGGATGAAACATAAGCCAGGAGACCGGCCAGATGTCTGACAGAGGAATTGTCTGGGACAGGGACGATTACCTTTCAGTCTGCATAGGTGTGCAGAAGATATGGCTCTGTTATGCAATTTATGATGGAGAGCGCAAACGGATCCTGATAAACAGCACAAAATGGAAAACCAGCTGAAAAATATACAGGATCGCAGACTGAAAGGAGACATAAAAATGAGAAACAGCAAAAGATGGCTGGCAGCGATCTTAGCAAGTGCAATGATCGCAGTAACAGGCTGCTCTGGTTCCGCTTCCAAGCAGGAGACTACAGCAGCAGAAACCGCAGCAGCACAGACAACAACAGCACAGGAAACGACAGCTGCTGCAACAGAAGCAGAAGCGAAGGATGGGGAAACTACCATATTCGTAGATGACCTTGGCAGAGAAGTGGAACTGGAGCTTCCAATTACCCGTGCTTGTGTTGCGAACCGTTATAATAATGAGCTGATCCGTGCCGTAGGAGCCGGTGATGCAGTAGTTGGTGTAGATCAGTACACCTCCCAGGACCCGGTATACTGGCCACAGTTTGGCGAAGATGAGACTTTTGGAAAAGATGAGTACGATTATGAAAAAATCGTTGCGTTAGATCCACAGGTACTGGTAGTTCCAAAGAACGGCAAAGTGGAAGAATCTGTTGAAAAACTTGAATCCTTTGGTATCAAGGTAGTAGTTATCACAGGCTGGGATAACTCTGATGTTCCCAAGCAGATCCGTCTTTGCGGAGAACTTTTTGGAAAGAAGGAACAGGCAGAAGAACTGGTTGATTTCTACCAGAAGCCGGTGGATTATATCAATGAGCAGTTAAAGCAGGTAACAGACCGTAAGAAAGTATACTGGGAGTATGGCAATGATTACAGCACCTGTATTCCTGGAACCTCCAACGATGGCTGGCACAATATGATCCTTATGGCTGGTGGTATCAATATCTTTGGTGATGCTTCTTTAGCAGGAAAGGATATTGATCCAGAGCAGATCTTAACAGAAGACCCGGATCTGATCGTAAAAATCTATGCTGGTAAGAATGTAATCGGAAACAGCGGCGTATTTACAGCACCTCCACAGGAAGAATTTGCTGAGAAGGCAGATGAGATGCTGCAGCGTCCAGGCTGGAAAGATCTGAAAGCTGTTAAGGAAGGTAATTTCTACCTTAATACAGCATTTATGAGCGGTGGCCTTGGAAAGATGATCGGTGCAGCATACATGGCAAAATGGCTGTATCCGGATCTGATGACCGACTTAGACCCAGATGCTATCTTTACCCAGTGGATGAAGTATCAGGGATTTGAACCAAACGCACCTCATTACTATCACGTACCTGCACAGGGTTAATGAATATGAGGGTGGATAATAACCAGGAAAAAAGAAATTTAGCAGGTGATTATCTGCGTAGAGCCAGGAGAAAGAACATTCTCCTGGCTGTTCTTCTATTAGTGTTGCTGGTGGCAGCTGTATGGGCCGCTTGCCTGGGGGTAGCTCAGCTGACACCAGACCGTATGATCGTAACATGGATCCCTTCTTTGAAGGGAATGTTTGAAGGAATTACCCCTTTAGATGCCAAAGAGCAGAACGTGCTTCTTATGTTAAGACTTCCCCGGATCGCAGCAGCTGTGATCGCAGGAGCAGGACTGGGGATTGCCGGATCTGGTATGCAGGCGATTACAGGAAATCCGATGGCAAGTCCCTTTACAACCGGCCTTTCCAGTGCTGCAGCTTTGGGAGCGGCACTGATGATCCTGTTTGGCGGATTTCCGGTATGGATGCAGAAAGGAGCTACAGTGGCAGCTGCTTTTGTCATGTCCGTGCTTTGTGCGATCATTGTTTATACAGTGGCAAGCTATAAACAGCTTCGGCCGGAAGCATTAGTCCTTACAGGAATTGCCTTAAATTATCTGTTTAATGCCTTAAATTCCACTATGCAGTTTGTGGCAAATGAGCAGCAGCTTCCGGCGATCGTACACTGGTCTTTTGGAAGTCTTACGGCAGTGACCTGGTCTGATATCGGGGTCATGTTGTTCTTTTTTGCAGTATCTTTTCCAGTATTTATGAGCCAGGCATGGGCATTTAACCTGTTAGATGACGGTGGAGATGAAACAGCAAGAGCTTTAGGGGTAAATGTAAAGCGAACCAGACTTCTTTGCGGAGGCGCAGTAACTTTATTAACTGCATCTGTGGTCAGCTTTACCGGTATTATCGGCTTCGTGGGCCTGGTAGCGCCTCATATGGCACGTATGCTCATTGGAGGAGATTATCGTCATCTGCTTCCTTACTCTGCCGTAACGGGAGCGTTCCTGGTACTGGCAGCAGATACGCTGGGAAGAAATGCCTTTTCACCTACAACAGTGCCTGTGGGAATCGTTGTTTCCTATGTAGGTGTTCCGTTGTTCCTATACCTTATCCTTCGGGAAAGGAGGAAGAGCCTGTGATGAAAGGAAAAAATGACATCATAAATGGAAACATGGTGGATTCAATATCCATGAAGGAAATTACCCAGGGAAATATGGCAGAAAATATGAATGCAGCTGAAAAGAAAAACGACCTGGAAGTATCTGGGATCCAGTTCCGCTATGGCAGACGGGAAATTTTAAAAGGAACCGGCTTTTGCGCCCGCCGTGGGGAAGTATGCCTTTTACTGGGGGCCAACGGAGCAGGAAAATCCACGTTATTAAAATGCATCAACGGTCTTTTAAAACCATCTGCAGGAAGCATTAAATGGCTGGGAAAGGACACAGAACCTCTTTCTCTCAGGAAAAAGGCAAAGATTTTTGGCTATGTTCCCCAGAATACACAGGCCGGATTAAGCCTTACGGTTATGGAAACAGTCATTTCCGGACGCCTTCCCTTTTCTGGGGGAAAAACAGGAAAGGAAGATGTGGAAAAGAGCGCCCAGGTGCTGGAACAGTTTGGATTGTCGGATTATGCTTTTCGCCAGATGGGTCAGTTAAGCGGCGGCGAACGGCAGAGGATCCTGATCGCCAGGGCACTGGCAGGTGATCCACAGGTGCTGCTTTTAGATGAACCTACCAGCAGTCTGGATCTTCGCTATCAGTATGAGGTGATGGAACTTCTGGTAAAAGTAAGCCGGGAAAAAAATCTGGCAGTAGTGGCAGTGATCCATGATCTGAACCTGGCTCTTGATTTTGCAGACCGGGTAGCATTGCTGCATGATGGCCATGTGTTGGCTGAAGGAGATACCAAAGAGGTGATTACACAAGGGCGGATCAAGAAAGCCTGTGGGATACAGGCAAAGGTCCACGATCTGGGAGACCGGTGCGTGGTATTGCCGGAGAAGTTATAACTGCTCTGGCTTGTAACTTATTTTTCTGTAAGCAGCGCAGTTTTAATTGACGAACATAAGTTCTTTCGATATAATTATTTTAAGGAAAGTCAGAACACATTTAAGGCGGCTTACCCTTCTGTACTAAGGAGGGGCTTAACCCTCCGGAAAGGAGGGCGATGCCAATGTATGTTACATATTCGGATTTAATCCAGTTTGCAATGTTCATTGTCAGCCTTGTTGGTCTTTTATATGAGATCTTCAAGGATAAAAAATAAAGCCGCCACTACTCACAATAGTGACGGCGGTCTCCTAAGAGACTAGGTTATCTATTTAGGGTGAGCCATTGTGTTTCTGGCTTTTCCTTATGCATAGTGTAACATATTGAGCATAGATTTGCAAGGCTGAACAGTAGCAAAAACTGTTATAATTGTTGCAATATTCAGAAAAATTCTTATTGAAAAAAATTCTAAATTATTGTAAGATGTAGGAAATGGGTCATCCATTTTTCGTGGATCGGGGGCACCACTTTTCACGAAAATAACAGGCGCCGGAATATTTTATGTGTATCCCGGCGACAGATAGAAGAATAACCAGAACGCTTGTGGATATAACATCTGCAGGCGTTTTTTTCGTCCTTAAATGTATTCTGGAGACCATGGTGAAGCTTATTTGCCTATTATTGTGCAGAAATTGCGGTTCCAGACAGGATTATTGCCTGCGAAAGGAAAGGAGGAAAAGATTGTGGTAACGATCAATGGAGAAGAAAAACAGGCAGCAGGAAAAACACTGTATGCTTATCTGACAGAAGAAGGCTATGATACAAGCCGTGTAGTAGTGGAACAGAATTTAGCGATCATTCCCCAGGATCAGCTTGAAAGCACCCAGATCCGTGAAGGAGACCAGATCGAGATACTTTGTTTTGTAGGAGGAGGCTGAAAATGACAGACATGCAAGAAAAAATGAAGGCTCTGATCTCAAAAGAAGAACTGGACCGTGCTTTTGATGCCAGATTCCCAAAGGAAATGAAAGAAAAGTTTTCAAAAGCCCATGTAGCAGTAGCAGGTCTGGGAGGTCTGGGATCCAATATTGCGGTGATGCTTGCAAGAAGCGGGGTGGGACATTTATTTTTAGTGGATTTTGATATGGTAGATGTAACAAATTTAAACAGGCAGATGTATATGATCCCTCATTTAGGCAGACCGAAAGCAGAAGCGCTGCCTGATATACTGTGCCAGATCAATCCATATCTGAAATACGAGTCAGTATGCACAAAAGTAACACCGGAAAATATAAAAGAATTATTTGAAGGTTACCCCATTGTTTGTGAAGCATTTGACCGTCCGGATCAGAAAGCCATGCTGGTAAGAGAGCTTTTAAGCCAGTTTTCAGAAACCATTGTAGTTTCCGGAAATGGAATGGCAGGTTTTGGAGATACCAATAATATACAGACGAAACAAATGATGAAGCGGCTTTATGTATGTGGGGACCAGAAAACAGATGTAGGAAATGGGACAGGTCTTATGGCACCCAGAGTGGCAGCCTGTGCGGCCCACCAGGCTAATAAGGTATTGCAGCTGATCCTGCAGTCATAGAGTAAGCAGTTGAAAGATTTCAAACATATGTGAAATACAAAGTGGCAAAAATGTGGAAAGAGAGGCAGATAACATGGAAGATAAGCTGGTTCTGGGAGGAAAGGAATTTAGCAGTCGTTTTATCTTAGGCTCAGGAAAATATAATATTAATCTGATCAAGGCAGCGGTAGAACAAGGGGGCGCTCAGATCATTACTCTGGCATTAAGGAGGGCAAACACCCAGGAAAAGGAAAATATTCTGGATCATATTCCAGAAGGAGTAACTCTTCTTCCTAATACTTCTGGTGCCAGAAACGCAGAAGAAGCAGTACGTATCGCCCGGCTGAGCAAGGCCATGGGATGTGGGAATTTTGTAAAAGTAGAGATCATGAGGGACACAAAATACCTGTTTCCGGATAATTATGAAACAGTGAAAGCCACAGAGATCCTTGCAAAAGAAGGTTTTGTTGTCCTTCCTTATATGAATCCGGATCTGAATGTGGCAAGAGACCTGCAAAATGCCGGTGCAGCAGCCGTTATGCCTTTAGCTGCGCCTATTGGAAGCAATAAAGGTCTGGCAACAAAGGCTATGATCCAGGTACTGATCGATGAGATCGACCTGCCTATTATCGTAGACGCAGGCATCGGCAAACCATCCCAGGCATGTGAAGCAATGGAAATGGGCGCAGCAGCAGTGATGGCAAATACGGCAATCGCTACTGCAGGGGATGTACCAGCTATGGCGAATGCCTTTAAGCTGGCTATTGAAGCAGGAAGAAAAGCTTACCTTACAGGAATGGGAAGAGTCCTGGCAAGAGGCGGTAGCGCCTCTGATCCGCTGACCGGATTTTTGCGTTAGGAGGCTGCGGACATGAACGAAGAAAATCAGGTTTACTTTGTAGACAGCGACAAGCTGCCGGAAGAAGCGCTGAAGCGTAAACACCGTTTGGAACAGGATCCGTCTTTCCGTACCAATCATATGGAATATATGGAAGGGATGGAAGTGATCCAGTCTGATATCAAGGATAAGGTAGAAGCGGCTATGAAGGCCTTTGACTACGATGCGTATACAGCAGCGGATGTAGAACGTGCCTTGTCTAATGAAACATGTTCCATAGAAGATTTTAAAGCATTGCTGTCTCCGGCAGCGGCTCCTTATCTGGAAGCCATGGCAAGAAAGGCAGAGGAGATCACAAAAAATCATTTCGGCAACACAGTATACATTTTTACACCTCTTTATATTGCCAATTACTGCCAGAATTACTGCATTTACTGTGGTTTTAACTGTTATAATAATATCCGCCGCAAAAAGCTGACTTTGGAAGAGACAGAGCATGAAATGCAGGTGATCGCAAAAACAGGCATGGAAGAGATCCTGATCCTTACAGGAGAGAGCAGGAAGTATTCAGATGTAAAATACATTGGAGAAGCAGTAAAGATCGCCTGCAAATATTTCCGCAATATCGGCATTGAGATCTATCCTGTGAATGTAGATGAGTACAGATATCTGCATGAATGTGGTGTAGACTATGTAACCGTGTTCCAGGAGACTTATAATACAGATAAATATGAAACACTGCATCTGATGGGACACAAGCGTGTATGGCCTTATCGCTTTGATGCCCAGGAACGAGCGCTGATGGGCGGTATGAGAGGTGCCGGTTTTTCTGCTCTTTTAGGATTGGATGATTTTCGCAAGGATGCTCTTGCAACGGCTCTTCATGTTTACTATATCAACCGGAAATATCCTCATGCAGAGCTGTCTTTAAGTTGTCCAAGGCTGCGCCCTATTGTTAATAATGACAAGATCAATCCAAGAGACGTAGGCGAAAAAGAGCTTTGTCAGGTTCTCTGCGCTTATCGTATTTTCCTTCCATTTGCAGGCATCACTGTTTCCAGCCGGGAAAGCGCTGCTTTCAGAAATGGTATTACTAAGATCTGTGCAACTAAAGTTTCAGCCGGTGTATCAACAGGGATCGGAGATCATGAAGAGAAATACGAAGGTAAGGAAGATGCAGATGTAGGAGATGAGCAGTTTGAGATCAATGACGGCCGTTCCTTTGCCAGCATGTATGAAGATATGGAAAAAGGCGGTCTTCAGCCGGTGCTGAATGATTATATTTATGTATAGACCTGTTCAGTAACAGAATAGACAAAAAGAGACAGAATGTCATCTTTATGGTGGTTTTTGAGGTTCAGAGTCCAATATTGTAAAAAGTGTGACTGAAATCGTAATAGAAAAGTAATAAGAAGTTGTGCTATACTAAAATCAAGTTAAGAAACGTCTAAAAACAGATGACAGGAGAAGGATTGCTGGTCATGCAACGCATGAACAGTAGCAGAGAAGGAAACAGGTCTGGGAAATCTGTGGGGTACAGGCGGCAGTAAAGGAGAAATTCTATGAAGAAAACTGGAAAGCTATGGGTAGCACTTATTACAGCACTCAGTCTTGCTATGCCGATGAATGTATGGGCAGATACAAAGATCAGCAGCATTTCCCTGAAGATCGATTCTTCCATTGAAGCAGGGGACAGTAGCACAGATGTGGATGTAACTACTTCCTCAAGATATTACAGCGTGGATGATGTAGAAGTTACAAATGAGCCTTCTGACGAGTGGAAGAGCGGCGCCAGACCGAAGATCAAGGTTACATTATCTTCCGACGGGGATGCTTATTTTGGAACAGGGATTTCAAAGAGTGATATTTCTGTCAGCGGAAATGATGCCAGTGTTACATCTGTCAGCCGTTCCGGTAAATATGAACTGACAGTAAGCCTTACACTGGAAAAGCTGGATCGGGATTCCAGCGATTACGACCTGGATGTAACAGGGTTAAGCTGGGATGATTATGACGGCACTGCAAGCTGGGAAGAACCGGAAGATGCAAAGAAATATGAAGTACGTCTTTACAGAGACGGCAGTACGGTTTCTTCTGTGGTCACTACTTCTGACACCAGTTATAACTTTGCCAGCTATTTTACAAAAAGCGGTGATTACACCTTTAAAGTGCGGGCCATTTATAATTCATCCAATAAGGGTGATTGGGAAGAGTCTGATGAGTTAAGTGTTTCTTCTAGTGAAGCAAAAGATATCCGGGATAATGGAAAATCTTCCAGCAACACACCATCCAACACAGTAAACGATGACGGCGGCCCTGGAGATACAAACAGCAGCAAGGGCGCATGGCTTAAAAATGACGTAGGCTGGTGGTATTGCAACGCAGACCGCAGCTATCCAGTCAACCAGTGGCAGTATATTGATAATTACTGGTATTTCTTCAATGCTTCCGGTTATATGGTAACCGGCTGGGTACAGTGGAAGAATGTATGGTATTATTGTTCTGACTCCGGCGCGATGCTCACCAATACCCGCACACCAGACGGATATTATGTAGATGGAAACGGAGCATGGATCCAGTAAAGCGCTGCTAAATTAAATAACACGGTAATTGTAATGGCAGAGTGATAGACTTAGAGTTTTTCACTCTGCTTTCTTATATACAAATAGTGAAAAAGGATTGCTGTTTACCCAAAATTATTTTATACTGATAAACGTAGAAAAAAATATATAAATGCTTAGAGGTAAATATATGAATCCGGCTTTGGAAAACTATGTGGCAGTTGCGAATATGATAGCAGATACCTTTGGAAATCACTGCGAGGTTATTTTGCATGATTTTTCTATTCCCCAGAATTCAGTGGTGTATACAAGAAATAATGTGGTGACGAACCGACAGGTGGGAGAGAGTTTTACGGAATATTTTGTAAAAGAAGTTCTGTTGTCCAGAAAGTTTAAGGATGACGTTTCTTCGAATTATATTATGAAAGGCGCTGACGGTCAGACCATTAAGTCCTCTACGGTTTTGATACGTGATCAGGCAGAAAAGGTAATCGGCTCTCTTTGCGTAAATATAGATATTTCCTGCATGAAGGAGCTGATGGAAAAATTTACTTCTATGATGGGGCTTGAGGAACCGGAAGAAGAGGAGGAAAAGGATACGGGGGAAGAAGTAGCCGTTTTGCCTAATATCCAGGAGATTGTAGACGATATTATTGAGCATACCATTGGGAACCAGAATATAGAAGGAATGTCACGGGATCAGAAGATTGACCAGATCCGTTTTATGAATGAGAAAGGCCTTTTTCTGATCAAAGGAGCAGCTGATAAAGTGGCTGAGCGGATGAATATTTCAAAAGTAACAGTGTATAGTTATCTGGATGAGATCCGAAAGGCAAGATAGTCTGTTTTGGATAAATGAAAAAATACTCCTTGAATAAAAAAATCTACAAACATCTGGATAAAAGCGGAAAAAAGAAAGAAAAATTATAAAATATCGCCATAACATAGAAAAAATCTTGACATAACATAGAAAAAGATATATATCATAAATATACATAGAAAAAAATCTACAAAACAAGGTGCAGGAGGAAATAAGTTATGGCAGAAGTAAGATCAGTGGCAACAAAATATTCCGTGCGTGATGGAGGTCATTACACTCCGGGAATGATCCATAATGGAACTTTATATATTTCCGGTCAATTATCCATTGATCCTGAAACAGGAAAAGTTCCGAAAGGTGGATTCAAAGCAGAAGCAAGACAGGCATTAGCCAATCTGAAGATGGTTTTAGATGCGGCTGGAGTTGATAAATCGGCGGTTCTCCAGTGCAGAGTGTATATTCCGGATGTTGCGTACTGGCCGCAGCTAAACGAAGAATATGCGGCCTTTTTTGGAGAACATAAGCCAGCGCGTATTGTAGTTCCGTCTAATAATCTTTATAACGGCTGTCTGTGTGAGATTGAAGCTGTAGCAGCCTGCGATTGATCGTAGTTCATTCATTTTTTTATGAGAAGATGTTATAATAGCTATCAGAATAAAGCGAAGATACCGGTTCTGATAGCTATTTTGTGTTGGGGAGGGATGATAGAAAAAGGAGAGTTTGTATATGAAAAAGATTGCTGTGATCGGTTATGGAGCCCTTGGAAAAATTTTTGTGAAAGCAGCACAGGAAAAACTGCAGGATTTATATGAAATAGAGGGAGTTTTTGTCCGCAAAGCCATTGACAGAAAAGAAATTACCCATTCTGGGCTTAAGGCCTATGATTCAGTAGAGGAATTATTAGAAGGAAATGCTGAGTACGTGATTGAGATTGCAAGCGGACAGGCAGTAGAAGAAGATGGACTCAGGATTTTAAACGCAGGAAAGAACCTGATTATTACATCTGTTGGAGCGCTGGCAGATGAAAAATTGATGGAAGAATTAAGGGAAGCAGCCCAAAAAGCCGATAAGAAAGTAATGGTAGCTTCCGGGGCAGTTGGGGGATTTGATCTTTTAAGAACCTTCCAGTTAATGGGAAATAATAAAGCGAAAATTGAAAATTTTAAAGCGCCGTCCAGTTTAAAAGGTGCTCCCTATTTAGAGAAAAATCCTTTGTCAGAAGAACAGACACAGAAAATATTTACAGGAAACGCAAAGAAAGCCATTGAAGGCTTTCCTAAAAATGTAAATGTAGCAGTGGCTTCTGCCATTGCCAGTGTGGGTACAGAGGATATGCAGGTGGAGATCACAAGCTGTCCGGGAGAAAAAAATAATATACACCGGATCACCACAGAAAATAACCTGGGAAAAGCAGTGATCGAGATTACCTCAAAACCGGATCCTGAGAATCCAAGGTCCAGTATTATAACAGCGTGGAGTATTGTGGCCTTGTTGGAAAACCTTGCAGGATATATTCAGTTTTTTTAACCCGATTTTTTCATGGTGATGTTTTGCAGCGGGAAAAAACAGGATAGAGGAGAGAGAAAAATGACATTACAGCAACTAAGATATGTAGTGGAAACAGAGGAATGCGGTTCGATCAGTGACGCGGCAGAGAGACTGTTTATCGCACAGCCCAGCCTTTCAAAATCTATTCGCCTGCTGGAAGAAGAACTGGGATTTGCTTTATTTGTCCGTGACAGGAAGGGAGTGCAGGCAACCCCACAGGGAATGGAATTTTTGTGCTACGCAAAAAGGGTATTGGAACAAAGCGACCGGTTAGAAGCCCGTTTTGGAAGATCCCAGGAAAAAGGTGCCTATTATACAAAAAGGATCCATATATCTTCCCAGCCGGTTTACCGGGCGACGGAAGCATTTTCTGCTGTTTTAAAAGAATATGGAGGGGCAGAATATAATTTTACCCTTACCTGTGATCCTCTTTTGCAGGTGATCGAAAATGTATTATCAAGGAAAAGCGAGTTAGGAGTGATTTATTTTTATAGTGATGACTGGAAAATGCTTGAAAAAATATTTCGGGAGAATGAACTGGAATACATACCTGCTTATGAAACGGTTCCTGTTGCATGGATGTGGGAAAATCATCCTCTTTCCCAAAAGAAGAGCGTGACAGCAGATGAGATTAGCCGGTGGCCGGTGATCAGTTACGAAGCACTTTCGCCTGGAACTGCTATATTATCCGGAAATATTGATTTTGGGCATACCTTTTCTAAAAATATCTATTTGTCATCGAATTCAGATATTGCCTGTATTTTGGAAAGCGTAATGGGAATTTATATTTCCGGAAAAGATTTTCTGAAGAAAGAAAAAGGCATTGTGACAGTTCCTGTTTCTGAAGCAGGGAAAATAGAAGTGGGGATCATTAAATATAAAAATACATATCGCTCCAGCCTGGGAAGTCTGTTTATTGAAGAAATGAAGCAGATACAGAACAGGCGGAATGAAGGGGATGCCGCAGATCAGATCTCTATACGGAATGCCAGAATGGATGAATTGCCGTATATCATGGATATATTTGATTATGCAAAAAAATTCATGGCAGATACAGGAAATCCCTTTCAGTGGGATGAGCTATATCCTTCAGTGAAAGATATAGAAGAAGATATAAAACGAAATGAACTGTATGTTTGCGTGCAAAATGGAAAGATCGAAGCGGTATTTGCTGCAACCTCAGGAAAAACGATTGGTTATGATCATTTGATCGAAGGTTCCTGGATCAGGGATGAAGGAGAATATTTTACCATACACCGTCTAGCAAGCTGGGGGACACAACGGGGAATGGCGAACCGGTGTATTGCCTGGTGTGAGAAAAAGTGCCATGATCTGAGGGCAGATACCCATGAAGATAATAAGATCATCCAGCATATATTTGAAAAAAATGGATTTAAAAAATGCGGAAAGGCGATTATTTTTGACGGTTCAGAACGGATTGCCTATCAGAAGATTATAGAGTGAATAAAAGAGGTGAAGGGAGTTATATATGCTTTTGTATAGCTAAAAGCTATAGAAAAGCATATTTTTTTGATAATTTTCATGGAATATCATAAGAGTTAAAATAAAGATACAAATTTGACAGGCCGGTCAATGAAACAACGATTATATTCGTAATATGACACAGGAGGTATCATGGATATGGATAAAAAGCTTACGCAGGATGAAATTCTTGAAACTAAGGGACGTTGGCCGATCTTTGTGAAATTCTGTATGATTCTTATTGTTTTCAGTGCTGTGGGGGAACTGATCGGAACCTTAAAGATACCCATTGGACCAGGGAATCTGATCATTATGCCAATGGTGTGGGCAATGGTATTGGTTGTACTTATTACGCCTGACGCGTTGGGAAGAAAGATTGAGGCATTAAAAAGTATTTGTGGGGAAGAAGAAGTAGAGCTGGCAAAGCAGGCAATGGGCTTTTCTCTTCTTATCCTGGGAGTAAAGCTGGGAACAGCAGCTGGTCCTAATGTGAAAAGTCTGATTGAAGCTGGCCCGGCCCTGATATTGCAGGAATTTGGTAATCTGGGAACGATGATCCTTGGACTGCCTATTGCCATCGCTTTAGGAATGAAAAGAGAGGCTGTGGGAGCTACTGTAAGTATCTGCCGTGAACCTACTCTGGGTCTGATCAATAATATTTACGGTCCTGATTCACAAGAAGCAATGGGAACAATGGGAACTTATATGGTAGGTAATCTGTTTGGAACGATTTTCTTTGGCCTTCTTGGTTCCCTTGGTGTATTAACAGGGATTCATCCATATGCTCTGGCTATGGCCTGCGGTATTGGTTCTGGTTCTATGATGACAGCAGCATCTACTGCATTGGCGGAAACGGTTCCGGCTATGTCTGACCAGATCCTTGCTTATGCTGCGACATCGAATATTTTTTCTAATGTAGATGGAATGTATGTGGAATTATTTATTGCGATTCCAATGGCTAATTTCATTTATAACAGGTTGTGCAAAAATAAGAAAAAATAAAAAATAGAAAAAGCATAAGAAAAACGGATACAGGAGGAATGGTTATGAATATGGCTCAGAGATTTGTAAATTATTTTAAAATTTTGCTGCTTTGCTGTCTGGCAGTTCTAACGACCCAGCTTGTAAATAAGAAAGGCGATATTGATCTTGGAAGTACGGTTATAGGATTGCTTATGGTTACAGTTGTCTGTCTGGCAGCACTTTTGATCGGTGAAGTAAAAGCCTTAAAGAAAATACCGCCTTTTGCCTGGGCATCCCTTATCAGTCTGGTGCTTACAACTCCCTGGTGCCCTTTAAGTGAGTTGGTATTAAAATATACGGGAAATGTTTCTACCGGGCAGATCGGAACCGTGATCCTGGTTGTCGCAGGTGTTTCCATTGGAACAAGGCTGGCAGATGTAAAACGTTTAAGCTGGAAGATCGTTCTGGTCAGTATTTTTGTATTCTGCGGAACTTTCTTTGGATCAGCGCTGATTGCAGAAGTTATTTTGAAGATGAAAGGCTTAATCTAGGAATAATCTGACAAGTGAGGTATAGAGAGAATGGAAAAAGAAGAGTGGAAAGCAGCCGTGATCAAGGCGGCAGACCAGCTTAGAGAAGAAATCCTGGCGATGGGAGAAGAGATATACAAACATCCTGAAACGGGATATCGAGAATTTCATACAACGGAACTGGTTGCAGATAAATTAGAAAAATTAGGGCTTAAAGTTGAACGGAATATTGCCTATACCGGCTGCAAAGCAGTTTCCGAAAAAAAGAAGAATGGACCAACCATCGCAGTGCTTGGAGAACTGGATAGTCTGATCTGTATGGCTCATCCAGATTGCAATCCGGAAAATGGATATATGCATGCCTGCGGACATAATATACAGGTCAGTGTAATGTATGGAGTGGCGGCAGCTATGACCCGGTGCGGCGTATTGGACCAGCTGGGCGGCAATATAGAGTTTATGGCAGTTTCTGCTGAGGAATATATAGAGTTGGACTATCGTTCCCGCCTGAAAAAAGAAGGAAAGATTCAATATTTTTCAGGAAAAGCAGAAGCCATTCGAAAAGGCGCCTTTGATGATGTAGATATGGCAGTTATGGCTCACAATTATCCTATCAGTGAACAGGGGTATAAATGTTCTCCTGCCAGTGCCTGGAACGGATTCATTGGAAAACAGGTCAGATTTATCGGAAAACAGGCACATGCAGGGGGTGCTCCTTGGGATGGCATTAATGCTCTTAACATGGCCAACCTTGCTATGACGGGAATGCATTTTCAGAGAGAAACGTTCCATGATGATGATAAGGTGCGGATCCATGGCATCATCACAAAAGGCGGAGAAGTAGTAAATTCTGTACCAGATGATGTAGAAATGGAATTAACCGTCCGGGCCAGAAATATAAAAGCTTTGCAGGATGCAAATGAAAAGGTAAACAGATCGATTAAAGGGGCTGCCATTGCCATTGGAGGATCAGCGGTTGTGGAAGATACACCGGGACAGATGCCTTTAAAATACAACAAAGGTTTGGCAGATGCTTATACAGAAAATGCACGTTTGTTTTACAAGGAAAAAGAAATTCTTCCCTATCTTGACACAACGGCTTCTACAGATATGGGTGATGTTTCTTTGTTGATGCCAGTACTGCACAGCTTATCAAGCGGTATTAAAGGTGGCTTGCATTCCAAGGAATATTGTATTATAGATAAGGAAGACGCGTATATTACCCCCATAAAGATATTCTGCTGCATGCTGATCGATCTGTTGTGGGATCAAGCACAGGAAGCAGAAAACATTTTAAAGGAGTATAAACCGGATCTGACAAAGGAGCAGTACCTGGAAATGATGGATTCCATGGAAAAAACCATCTGTTATGGGACGGAAAATATAGAATAAAATTTGGCAGGGAGATTTTTATGAAATACACAGAATTAGATACGCCATCTTTATTGATTGACCAGGATATTATGATGGCTAATATTGGAAAAATGCAGAAATATGCAGATGTCCAGGGAGTGGCTTTGCGGCCTCACACAAAGACACATAAGGCACCTTATCTGGCCAAACTTCAAAGGGACGCAGGCTGTAAAGGCATTACAGTTGCGAAAATTGGAGAAGCAGAGGTTATGGCAGAAAATGGCTTGGATGATATTTTTATTGCCAATGAACCTGTAGGTGACATGAAATTAAAGCGGATCTTAAAATTAATGGAAACAAAACAGATTTCCTTTGGCGTAGACTGTCCGGAACATGTAGAGGCGGCAGACCGCGTTTTTGCAGGAAGCGGGAAACATGCACAGGTCGTTGTGGAGATCGAAGTAGGCGAAAACAGATCCGGTATTATTGAAGAAAGCCGTTTTATGGAGCTTCTTGACAGCATCCAGAAGGCAGAAAATGTAGACTTTCTGGGAGTTTTCTCTCATGAAGGACATTGCTACTATGCAGAAAATATGGAAGACTGCAGAGAAAAGTTTATCGTCAGCCAGAAACGTACCCTTCATTTTGCACAACTGGCAAAGGCTAGGGGAATGGAGTGCAAACGTGTCAGTATAGGAAGTACTCCAAGCCTTTTGTATCATTTTGAACTTCTTCCTGGAATTACAGGGTGCAGGCCTGGAACTGATATCCTTATGGACGCGTCTATGGCAAATGTGCTGGGAAATCTGAGAGACTGTGCGGCCACTATTCTGGCAACTGTGATGAGCAAACCTACAGATGAGAGGGTGATCCTGGATGTAGGGGCAAAGGGACTGACTGCCCAGGAAAGAACCGTTGGAATTACCCAAACTCCTGGAAAGGGAACCATCCTGGAATATCCGGATGTTCATATATTTGACGTTTATGATGAACATGCTATTATTTATAATAAGAAGTTCCATGACACGGTAAAGATCGGTGACACGGTACGGATCGTTCCGGTACATATCTGCCCGGCCAACAATCTGTATGACAAAGCATATCTGATCAAAGGCGGCGAAGTAGTGGGAGAATATCCGATCCTTTGCAGAGGAAAACTTCAGTGATATTGAAAATGCGAAATTCGCAGGAAAATGACGGGAGAAAAGAAAATGAAGATCGCGCTGATCCAAATGGGGGCACAGCCTAAAAAAGAAGATAGCCTGGCGATTGCCCGAAAATATATAAAAAAAGCAGCTGATGAAAACGCAGATATTGCAGTTTTGCCGGAAATGTTCAACTGTCCATATCAGACGGATAATTTTCCTGTTTATGCGGAATTTGAAGGCGGAGAATGCTGGCAGAGATTATCGGAGTACGCGGCAGAAAATAAAATCTATTTAGTTGGCGGAAGTATGCCGGAAAAAGACGAACAGGGACATGTATACAACACCTGCTATGTATTTGACCGTAATGGCAGGCAGATAGGAAAACATAGAAAGGTCCATTTATTTGATATTGCAGTTAAGGGCGGACAGTGTTTTAAAGAATCAGATACTTTAACAGCTGGAAACAGTATTTCTGTATTTGATACAGAATTTGGCCGTTTCGGACTGGAAATCTGTTACGATATCCGCTTTCCGGAATTTGCAAGGCTGACTGCGTTAGAAGGAGCGAAAATAATCTTTGTGCCGGCTGCGTTTAATATGACTACCGGTCCGGCACACTGGGAACTCACGTTCCGGGCAAGAGCGCTGGATAATCAGGTGTTTATGGTGGGCTGTTCCCAGGCAAGACAGGCGGAAGGCTATATTTCCTATGGAAATTCCATTATCACTTCCCCATGGGGAGAAGTGATCGGGGAAATGGATGAAAAAGAAGGAATGTTGATCCAGGAGATAGATTTAAAGCGTGTGGATGAAATAAGGGAGCAGCTTCCGCTGATCAAACAGAGAAGAACGGACATTTATTCTCTGGTAAAGAATCCCCATACGATATAGCTTATTGTGAGTCCATCTAAATGTTCTCTCGGAGTCTTTCATGCACCTGCCTTTGTGGCTGATTTTCCGCCAGCCGCACCCGAATTTCATCAACGTACGCACCGCGTACGCCTCAGAAATTTGGGCACAACTGACAAAAAATCATCTCACAAAATCAGGTACAGAAAGATTCCGAGAGAACATCTAACTTTCAGGCGGACAGCAGCTGTCCCGTTCCACCATATGATGAGGAACCAGGATCTTTGTTGCAGGAAGGTCCGGATCTTCAATATGGTTGATCATCTGGGAGGCGGCTTCGGCACCCAGTTGGAAAGAATTGATATCCACAGAAGTAAGCTGGGGAGAAGTCAGCCTTGCAAATAGTGAGTTGTTAAAGGAGATAATAGAAAGGTCACCGGGAATGGAAAGCCCCATTTCCAGACAGACACGTTCTAACGTTACAGCTAAAATATCATCACTGACCACTACAGCAGTAGGACGGTCTTTTAAGGAGAGAAGACAGCGTAAAGGTGCGCTGTCTTTTTCTGATGCAGTGATCACTTCTGCACAGTAGTCAGCTCTTGGAAGGATACCGTGGTTTAAAAGCGCAGTCTGGTAGCCGCTTTTTCGGTCTGCCGAGAAGATCATGGAAGTATCGCTTCCAATGTAGCCGATTTTTCTGTGTCCCATCTGATACAGATATTCGGTAGCTTCCTGAGCGGCCAAAAGATTGTCATTATCAATGTAAATGGTCTGGTTTGCATGGGCATATGCTTTTCCTACCAGTACATAGAGAAAGCCTTCATTGTAGAGAAAATCAGCGATGGGGTCGTTCTGACGGGAATAGAGCACAATAAAACCATCTACCTGTCCGCTGCGGGCCATGGTCTTGATCACCTGAAGGATCTCTTCTTCACTTTCGCCGGTGATCACAGTATTAATGTACTGTCTTTTATTGCACAACTGACTGATCCCACGGATGGCTTCCAGATAAAAGGGATTTTCATAAACTTCTTTTTCGGAAATAGGCAGAATGATCCCGATCGTCCGGGAATTCTGGGATGCAAGATTGCGGGCCTGGAAATTTGGCTCATATCCTAATTGCGCCATGGCACGGCGCACTTTTTCTTTTGTTTCTTCACTGATGGATGGATTATTTTTGCAGGTTCTGGATACAGTGGAAGGAGATACACCAGCCAGGGATGCCACATCTTTTATAGTAACTGCCATATGTTAAACCTCCGAAAATACGTCATGTAAATAATAAATATGTTATACCTATCTTAAAATAGATGAATGGAATTGTCAATAATGTTTGCATTAAATTGCATAGATTTGCGCAGAGAATTGCATAAACGACAGCAAAAGAACGGACAGGGAAGAATCTGGGATACTGGCAGCAGAAAGAAGGTGTACCTTAAGGCTGAAACGAGAACATGTTGTGAAATTGCATAAAATAGACAAGGCTTAATTGTGCAAAAAATAGAAAATGTAAAATCAAGGAAAAACACTCTTGCAAATCTGGTTCAATCAGACTATATTTAGTGCAAACGGTTGCGCAAAATTGCAAGAAACATAAATCAAGGGTATAAGCAAAAGCAGACCGTTTTTGCAAATACTTCCAGGCAAAAAAATCCGGAAGTATTTCATGCTAATAGCTAGTAACGAGTAAAAGGGAGGCTGCGATTTATGAGTGAAGACAAAAAGAGCAAGAAACTGTTGATCTTATCACCCCTCACAGGTAAGGTCATGCCGCTTGAAGATGTGCCGGATCCTGTATTTTCACAGAAGATTATTGGAGATGGTGTTGCGGTTTTTCCATCGGAGGGTAGGATTGTAAGTCCGGTGGATGGACAGGTAGTATCTGTGGCAGATACAGGTCATGCATATGGCCTGAAAACAGAGGACGGATTAGAGATCCTGATCCATGTGGGTCTTGAAACAGTTTCGTTAAAAGGGGAGTGTTTTAACGTATATGTAAAACCAGGTGATCAGGTGAAAGCGGGAGATAAGCTGGCAGAAGTGGATCTTGGATTTCTGGCAGAGAAAAATATCAGCCCTGTCACACCGGTGCTGATCTGCGGCGGAATGGAAGGAAAGAAACTGATAAAAGACGGGGGAGAGATGGCGCAGGCCGGAAAAAGTGTTCTTTTAACAGTGGAAGAAGAGGCTGATGCAGAAGAAAGTTTCTCCAAAGATGGAGAAGGCACAGCAGCAAAAGCAGAGAAAGAAACAAAATCAAAAGAAGCAGAAGCGGATGTGGCTAAGGTGGATACACCGAAGGAAAACCGCAAAAAGATGTCCATTAATTTTGACTTTTTACAAAAACTGGGAAAAGTACTGATGGCAGTGATCGCAGTTATCCCGGCAGCAGGCCTTATGATCAGCCTTGGAAAGATCGTACAGATGGCCGGTGCGGATATGAGTATGATCTTCACTGTGGGAAGCACCATGGAGAGCATTGGCTGGGCGATCATCAATAACCTGCATATCCTGTTTGCAGTGGCTATCGGCGGTTCCTGGGCGAAGGAACGTGCAGGCGGTGCTTTTGCAGCTGTGATCGCATTTATACTGATCAACGTGATCACAGGTTCTGTTTTTGGTGTTACAGCAGATATGCTTTCTGATCCGGCTGCAGTGACTCACACTCTGTTTGGAAAGGAAATCCTTGTAAATGGTTATTTCACCTCTGTTTTAGGAGCTCCGGCTTTGAATATGGGTGTGTTTGTAGGTATCATATCCGGTTTTGTAGGCGGAATTGTTTATAATAAGTATTATAATTACAGGAAACTTCCAGATGCACTGGCTTTCTTTAATGGAAAGCGCTTCGTACCTTTGGTGGTGATCTTATGGTCAGTGATCATTTCTGCAGTGCTGGCAGTTGTATGGCCGGCAATCCAGGGCGGGATCAATGCATTTGGCCTGTGGATCGCAGGTTCTTCTTCTACATCACCGATCCTGGCACCTTTTATTTATGGTACATTAGAGCGTCTGCTGCTTCCATTTGGTCTGCATCATATGCTGACGATCCCGATGAATTATACTTCCTTTGGCGGTACTTATGAGATCATGACTGGTGTAAATGCAGGAAGCAAAGTATTTGGACAGGATCCTTTGTGGCTTGCATGGGCCAATGATCTGATCAATTATAAAAATGCCGGAGATATGGCAGCTTATACCAATCTGCTTACAACGGTTACTCCGGCCCGTTTTAAAGTAGGCCAGATGATCGGTGCTACCGGACTGATCTCTGGTATTGCCCTCGCTATGTATAAAAGAGTAGATCCGGATAAAAAAGAACAATATAAATCCATGTTTATATCTACTGTGCTGGCAGTATTTTTAACAGGTGTAACAGAGCCTTTGGAATTTATGTTCATGTTCTGTGCTATCCCGCTGTATCTGGTATATGCAGTCCTTCAGGGATGTGCATTTGCAATGGCAGGCATCATTCATCTGCGCCTTCATTCCTTTGGAAACCTGGAGTTTTTCACCCGTATTCCTATGTCCATAAAAGCAGGACTGACAGGAGATCTGATCAACTTTGTGATCTGCGTAGTGGCATTTTTTGTGATCGGCTATGTTGTAGCTTACTTTATGATAGGAAAATTCCATTTTGCAACACCAGGACGTCTAGGCAATTATACAGATGATGGAGTAGAAGAGAAGAAAGAGACATCTGAGGGAAAAGAAAAAGGGGATTCCCAGGCAGAACGTATTATCACACTTTTAGGCGGAAGAGAGAACATTGTGCTGGTAGATGCATGTATGACCAGACTGCGTGTAACTGTAAAAGATGTAGATAAAGTAGCAGATCTGCCTGAATGGAAAGCAGAAGGCGCTTTGGGACTTTTAAAGAAAGACAATGGTATCCAGGCAGTTTACGGGCCAAAAGCCGATGTATTAAAGTCAGACATCAATGATGTACTGTAGAAAGGCTGCAAAATGAAGATTCTTACGTTAAATACACATAGTCTGGCTGAAGAAAATGCTTTGAGGAAAATGGAGATCTTTGCAGAAAAGGTTGAAAAAGAACAGCCGGAGATCATGGCATTTCAGGAAGTAAACCAGACAATGACAGAAGAAAGGAAAGCAGATAGCAGTATTTGCGGCTATCAGCCTGTACAGGGATATGAAAACCGGCTGCGCTGTGACAACTATGGGGCAGCTCTGGCAGAAAAATTAAAAGAAAATGGCAGTTTTTATTACTGGACCTGGGTTCCGGTGAAGGTAGGATATGACCGGTATGACGAAGGACTGGCGCTGTTTTCTAAAAGCCCGATCCTTTCCGCTTTTGTATTTAATATAAGTGCTTCCGATGATTATCATAACTGGAAGACCAGAAAGGCGCTGGGAATCCGGACTGAAAAGGGATGTTTTTTCACTGTGCATATGGGCTGGTGGAAGGATGAAGAGGAGCCTTTTAAAGCACAGTGGGAAACATTTCTGAAGGAAGTAAAAGCTCATCAGAAAGAGACAGGTGAGTCCCTGTGGGTCATGGGAGATTTCAACAGTCCTGCTTCTGTAAGGGGAGAGGGCTACGATCTTGTAAGACAAAGTGGTTTTTATGATACCTGGCAGCTGGCAGAGAAAAAGGATGACGGGTATACGGCACCGGCAAAGATCGATGGCTGGAAAGAGGCAGAAGGTGAAATTTCAAAACAGGGAATGAGAATTGATTACGTCTGGCATTGGGGAGATATTGATATAGAAGAATCCCGGGTTTTATTTAACGGGAAGAAAGAACCGGTAGTGTCTGATCACTATGCAGTGATGATTTCTGTGAAAGATCAGGAAAACAAAAGCCGGGAAAGAGGAGTGTAAATACGTGAACAGAGCATCAGGAATACTTTTATCCATTTCCAGTCTGCCGTCTAAGTATGGTATTGGCTGTTTTTCAAAAAGCGCTTATGATTTTGCAGACTGGTTAAAAGGAGCGGGGCAGAGTTACTGGCAGATCCTTCCGTTAGGACCCACCAGCTATGGAGATTCCCCTTATCAGTCCTTTTCCACTTATGCAGGAAATCCCTATTTTATCAGTCTGGAAGATCTGATCGAAGAAGGGGTTCTTACAGAAAAAGAGTGTGAAAAACTGGAAACAGGATCAGAAGAAGGAACCATTGATTATAAGCATTTGTACGAAGAGCGATATCCGGTTTTGCGAAAAGCCTATGAGCGGAGCAATATCAGTGAAAATCCGGATTATCAGCAGTTTCTTTCGGAAAATGACTGGTGGCTTTCTGACTATGCTTTGTTTATGGCAGTAAAAGACCGTTTTGAAGGAAAACCATGGACAGAGTGGGCTGAAGATATCCGCCTTCGTTATGGATATGCAATGGACTATTACCGCAGGGAATTATATTTTGATATTGAATTTCAAAAATATCTGCAGTTTACATTTTATAAACAATGGAATAAATTAAAGGCCTATGTTAACAGTCTGGGGATCCGTATGATCGGGGATATTCCTATTTATGTGGCTATGGACAGCGCAGATGCCTGGGCCAATCCGTCTTTGTTCCAGTTAGATGAGAAAAATATGCCCTGTGCAGTGGCAGGCTGTCCGCCGGATGGTTTTTCTGCTACGGGCCAGCTCTGGGGAAATCCGCTTTACCGCTGGGAGTACCACAGACAGACGGGATATGAGTGGTGGTTAAAACGTCTTTCTCATTGTTTTAAGCTGTATGATGCAGTGCGCATTGATCATTTCCGTGGTTTTGACCAGTATTACTCCATTCCTTATGGAGCAGAAACCGCAGCCAATGGGCACTGGGAACAGGGACCTGGGATCGATCTGTTTAACCGGGTAAGACAGGTTTTGGGAGAGAAAGAAGTGATCGCAGAGGATCTTGGCTATGTTACAGATTCCGTACGAAAACTGGTTCATGACAGTGGCTTTCCGGGAATGAAGGTGCTGGAATTTGCCTTTGACTCCAGGGATTCCGGGTGCGCCAGTGATTATCTGCCTCACAATTATCCGGAAAATTCTGTGGCGTATACAGGAACTCATGATAATGAAACATTAGCCGGCTGGTTTGACAGTATTACAAAAGAAGAGCAGAAAATGGTGCGTGATTATCTCTGCGATCATTACACTCCGAAAAAGTACTTATATAAATCTTTAAACAGTCTGGTCATGCGTTCCAAGGCAGCTCTTTGTGTGATCCCTATGCAGGATCATCTGGGATTGGATAATCATTATCGTATGAATAAGCCTTCTACTGTAGGTAAAAACTGGAAGTGGCGCCTGAAAAAGGGAGAACTGACAGAAGAACTAAAAGCTGAGATTTGGGGTATGACCCGCAGATATGGAAGGCTAAATGGCTGATCGTTTGTTTTTTAACGGAAACATAAGCTATTGAGAAAGAAAATCACTTGCATTGTTTTTCGCATATGCGTATAATAAGAGCAGAAACAGCCCGAATGAGCTGTTTCTGCTATGTTTGTATATCAAAAACGCATGAATCGTGCGCTTTTTTTGATTAATACGTCAATGTTAAAAAAATCACAAGATGAGGAGAACGCCAATGAGAGGAGTAGAAACCCGTATTCAGGAGATCCGCCACAGAATTTTCAGAGAAGTAGCCCGTATGGCTTATCATACCGAATGGCCGGTGGACAAGCGTATTGAAGAGCTTCCATATAAGATCATTCCAGGAGAAGTAGGAAACTTTCGTAATGATGTATTCTTAGAGAGAGCCATCGTAGGAGAGAGACTGCGTCTGGCAATGGGACTTCCATGCCGCAATGCATCTGAGCATGCACCGGTTTCTGATAATATTGAGGCAGCAGACAGAGCAGAGACTTATTACACCCCGCCTCTGATCAACGTAATTAAATTTGCATGTAATGCCTGCAGAGAGAAGAGAGTCCATGTAACCGACGGATGTCAGGGATGTTTAGCTCATCCTTGCGTGGAGGTCTGTCCAAAGGGAGCAGTTACCCTGGATCGTACTACAGGACGTTCTTTCATTGATGAAGATAAGTGTATCAAGTGCGGTAAATGTGCAACTGTATGTTCCTACACTGCCATCCTCGTTCAGCAGAGACCATGTGCAGCAGCCTGTGGTATGGATGCCATTTCATCTGATGAAAACGGCAAGGCAGATATTGATTATGATAAGTGCGTATCCTGTGGTCAGTGTCTTGTAAACTGCCCGTTTGGCGCTATTGCAGATAAATCCCAGATCTTCCAGACCATTCGTGCCATCCAGTCCGGTGAGCGTGTTTATGCGGCAGTAGCACCTGCATTTGTAGGCCAGTTCGGACCAAAGGTAACTCCTGGAAAACTTCGTGCAGCTATGAAGAAGCTGGGCTTTGCCGATGTATTTGAAGTAGCTATCGGTGCTGACCTTTGTGCAGCCCAGGAAGCACAGGATTTCCTGGAGGAAGTACCGGAGAAGCTTCCATTTATGGCAACTTCCTGCTGTCCAGCATGGTCTGTTATGGCGAAAAAAGTATTCCCGAAATACGCAAACTGCATCTCCATGGCACTGACTCCTATGACTCTGACTGCAAGACTGATCAAAAAGCAGCATGAGTCTGCAAAGGTAGTATTTATCGGACCGTGCGCAGCTAAGAAGCTGGAGGCAATGCGTACCAGCATCCGCAGTGATGTAGATTTCGTATTGACTTTTGAGGAAATGGCCGGAATCTTTGATGCAAAGCATGTTGATATTGAAAATATTGAAGAAGATCCAAATGGTGTCAATGATGCGTCTGCAGACGGAAGAAACTTTGCTGTTGCAGGCGGTGTAGCAGCTTCTGTTAAGGATGTTTTAAAAGAACTGAAACCGGATATGGAAGTTAAGATCGCCAATGCAGAAGGCTTAAAAGAGTGCCGCCAGCTGTTAAAGCTTGCAACTCTTGGCAAATATGACGGATACCTGTTAGAAGGAATGGCATGTCCAGGCGGCTGTGTAGCCGGTGCAGGAACCATGCAGCCTGTTAAGAAGTCCCAGGCGGCAGTTAATATTTATGCTTCCAAGGCAAAACATAAGAACTGTAATGAAACAGAATATGTAAAAGAGCTTGATAAACTGGTGGATTAGTAGTTGTTTTAAATTCCATTTTCCAGTATAATAATAAGTAATTTTGGTAACTCAAAACACTGTTTTCCTGATGGTGATGAAAGAAATCCTATAAATGGGCTTTGATTATCAGAAGGGAACAGTGTTTTTTGTGTACTGGGAAATTCCGTTGGAATATCCTGGTACACCAATGGGCACATCCTTTTTAGTTTTGCTATAGGCAGTGCCTGGAGCGGAAAGACTCCAGATGGGGAAGAAGTATACAGATGACAGATAAAAAACAGACGATACTGATCGTGGATGATTCGGAGATGAACAGGGACATACTGACAGAGATGTTGGGAAGTGCCTATGAGATCATGGAAGCAGAGGATGGTCTGGAAGCGGTGGATATCCTGCAAAGACGTATGACAGATATTGACCTGATCCTGCTTGATATTATGATGCCGGGTATGGACGGTTTTGAAGTGCTGAAATTTATGAAGCGCAGTCAGCTGACAGAAGTAATACCGGTTATTATGATATCTTCAGAAAGTTCATCTTCCTATATTGAAAAGGCTTATGAACTGGGGGCTGCAGATTACATTAACCGCCCCTTTAATGCAGCGATCGTAAGCCGACGGGTCATTAATACGCTGATGCTGTATGCAAAGCAGAAGCGTCTGATGCAGATGGTAGCTGACCAGGTGTATGAAAGAGAAAAAAACAATGATATGATGGTAAATATCCTGAGTCATATCGTTGAGTTCAGAAATGGAGAAAGCGGTCAGCATATCCGCCACATCCATGTTGTAACAGAAATCATGCTTCAGTATCTCCAGCGGAAAACTTCCAAATATCCGATGAATCAGGAAGATATCGTCAGGATCGCTACTGCGTCAGCGATTCATGATATAGGAAAGATCAGTATTCCGGGTGCTATTTTAAATAAGCCTGGAAAGCTGACAGATGAAGAATATGCTGTTATGAAGACGCATTCAATGGTGGGAGCGGAGATGTTGGATGCATTGGCAGAATACAAAGATACGCCTTTTGTACAGACTGCTTATGAGATCTGCCGCTGGCATCATGAACGCTATGATGGAAGAGGCTATCCTGACGGCTTAAAGGGAGAAGAGATACCTATCTCTGCCCAGGTAGTTTCTGTTGCGGATGTATATGATGCACTTACCAGTGAACGGTGCTATAAAAAGGCATTTTCCCACGAAAAAGCCATTGAAATGATCGTAAACGGAGAGTGCGGCCAGTTTAATCCGCTGCTTATGGAATGCTTTAAAGAAGCTTCAGATGAGATACATGAGAAACTTTTCCAGAATCCAACGGGAAAGACCAGTGACAAACAGCTTTCCAGTGTGGTTGAAGAGATTTTAGAGCACAGAGAGATCGGAGAGAGTACGTATTCCGGCAATCATCTGGAACGCAGCCAGGAGAGGACCGCATTTTTTAATACCTGGAGCAATGAGCTGCGCTTTGATTATAACAGCAGCACAGGAATGCTTTATTTTTCTGACTGGGGAGCTTCCATTTTAGGATTGCCCAAAAGCAATATTGATCTGGAAAAAGAGAAATATCTTTTAAAAGCAGTTGCAGATATTGATCCATTAATACAAAAGGTCAGAGAAAAAGGACCGGAAGACGGTGCTTTTTTTACGGATGTAGACGTACATGGTCCGGAAGGAATCGTGACGTATCATCTGATCGCTAAATCCCTTTGGACGAAAGATGAAAAACCCTTCTACATGGGAACGGTAGGAGTTGCTGTGCTGAAAGGTGGAAAAATCCTGGGGGGGGGGGCGACAATGAATCAAAAAGAATTAGACGAAATGGTCGCCCAGTTAAATAAAATATTTGATATTGTCCGGCTTGTAGATGTGGATAAGACAAAGGTAGTTATGCCAGAACAGCCTCATGCCTGTTATGCAGTGTGGAAACGGAATAACCGCTGTGCCAACTGTATCTCAGCCAGAGTTGTATCTCAGAAGAGACAGCTTACAAAGATCGAATTCGTAGATACAGATATTTATCTTGTGATCTCACAGTATGTCCAGGTAGATGGAAAGGAATATGCGCTGGAAATGGTCAGCCGCCTGCAGGATGAGCTGATGCTGGGTGCATATGGCCGCAGTGAACTGATCGACCGCATTGAACAGTACAATAACCGGGTTTGCAGAGATCCTCTTTCTAAGGCCTATAATCGTCAGTATTATGAAGACCAGGTGTGCCATATGGGACATATGGAAGGCGTGGTCATGATCGATGCAGACGATTTTAAACGGATCAATGACGCATATGGTCACCAGGTAGGTGATAAAGCATTAAGCGCATATGCCAGAGCGATCTTTTCGGTTGTGCGCAGTACAGATATTTTAATACGGTATGGCGGAGATGAATTTATCCTTTTAATGCCCCATGTGCCAAAAGAAACATTTGTTCAGAGGCTTGACATGATCCGCCAGGCTGTGTATGCTACGAAAGTGGAGGGATATCCTCAGATCCAGTTATCTGTAAGTGTAGGAGGCGCTTATGGAGTAACCACAGTTGAGGAGGCCATTGCAGCGGCAGATAAAGAAATGTATAAAGCGAAAAAGACGAAAAATAGTGTATCTGTCTACGAAGGAGGAACACAGTCATGAATTTAAAAGAGTGCTATGATAAAATGGGAGCTGATTTTGATGATGTATTATCCAGGTTAAGAAGTGAGGTGCTGGTACGCAAGTTTGCTTTAAAATTTCTGGATGATGACAGTTACGGAAATTTAAAAGAGGCAATGTCAAATGGAAACGCACAGGAAGCGTTCCGGGGCGCACATACTTTAAAGGGGGTTGCCCAGAATCTGGGATTTGGACCTCTTTATAAGGCAGCAGCAAAGGTGACGGAGGTTTTAAGACCATCGGAAGCAAGCTGTGGTGGCATGGAAAAAGCAGCCCAGTTAATGCCTGCAGTAGATGAAGAATATGCACGCACCATAGCTGCCATTAAAGAATTGCAGTAAAAAGCTGTGTGTCAGTTATCATGTAGATAATGGTAGTTTTACCGTAAATTTAGATCCAAGGTCCGGCTGGCTGGTCACCTCAATGGTGCCGCCGCAGAGGCTGAGGATCTTTTTTAGTGAACTACATCGGCAATTTAATTACCGAGCATCTGATTACGAAGCATAGCTCCGTAGTTTCAGGGGTGCGTCCATGACACCCTTACTGCTACCCAGGTGGGTTACACAGCTACTTTTATTATTTTTGTACTGCTCAGCCCGGTTACGGGCATATCAATTTCTTTGCCGGATACGGCATGATACTTTCTCAAAATGTTATAAGCTCCTACTGCATCTGCATTGTAGATCACGGTATCTACAATGTAGAT